>CAYRZL010000001.1:0-124205 GCA_964428795.1 uncultured Lachnospiraceae bacterium
CCGGTCCTCATCATTCAGAACGATACCGGCAACAGGTATTCTCCCACGCTGATCGTGGCAACGGTCACAACGAAAATCCGCAAGAAGGAGAATATGCCGACCCATCTTTTGATTAGCGACAATCCTGCATTTAAAGAAGCATCTGTTGTGCAGCTGGAGCAAATCCGCACCATTGATAAGCGCAGAATAGATAACTACTTAGGTAAGGTTACGCCCCGTGAAATGGTAGCGATTGAGAAAGCCTTATCCGTCAGCCTTGCAATGGAACAACTGAAAAAGCGTTCCACAAAACATAAACCGAAGAAAGAAAAGGAGTGAACATAGATGTTTGAAGAAAGAATTGCTGCTATGAATCAGCGTACCGAAGAATCCATTGTAGCCTCCACCGGCCAGTTCGATAAGAGAACATATACCGTTGATGAGATTCAGGACATCCTGGGGATCAGCAGAACAAGCGCATATAACCTCGTGAAAAAGAAAGCCTTTCACAGTGTGCGCATCGGCGGAAGCATCAGAATCTCGAAAAAGAGTTTTGATGAGTGGCTGGATCAGCAAATGTGAGATTTGTCAAGTGTGTCGTACAACCCGGCGACAAACTTCAAAATAAATCAAGAGTTCGATAAAATGTAGCCATGACAAGAAAACACATGGCTACATTTTTTACATAGGAGGTTGTGCGATGGCAGAAACAAGAAAACGCACGAGTATGTCTGTCCCTGAAATGGGCAGGATGCTTGGCCTTTGCAAAACTGAGTCTTACTGGCTCATTAAGAAAAATTACTTCAAGACCATTCTTGTCGGCAACACCATGAGGGTGATGATCGACAGTTTTGAGGAATGGTATGCTAACCAGTACAAATACCAGAAGGTCGATGGAACCCCTCCCGGTGAGGAACTGAAGAAAACTACATATTCTGTAGAGGAGCTTGGTCAGCGCCTTGGGCTGAAAGAAGCAACTGCCTACGAACTGGTTGCCAAAGGGCATTTTGAAATTGTCGAAGCCCTGGGCAAGCGTAGAGTGACCAAGGCGAGCTTTGAAAGATGGTATGCATCCCAGAGCGATTATCGCACGATAGAGGATCAAAAACTGGATGCAGACATTGTGGCATCCACCTACGGTCTGCCGGAAATGGCAAGAATGCTTGGGGTACATCGTCAGACCATCTACTATATTGTTGCCAATGGCGATTTTGAGCTTATCAAGGTTGGCAGATATAAGCGAGCTACCAAAGAGAGTTTTGAAAAATGGTATCAGAATCAGACCCGCTACAGATTGGCAGCGGAGGATGGACAGGAAAGGAGATGATTACATGGCATCCATCGTTAAGAGAAAAAAGAAGTATTCTGTGGTCTATACATACACCGATGAGAACGGCAATAAGCGTCAGAAATGGGAAACCTTTGACACCAATGCTGAAGCAAAGAAAAGAAAGCTGCAGGTCGAATATGAGCAGGAGTCGGGAATCTTTATTCCACCCTCTGCCAAGACCGTAAACGATCTTCTGGAAGAATATATGTCTATCTACGGCGTGAACACCTGGGCGATGTCTACTTATGAAAGCAGAAAGAGCCTGATTGCCAATTATATTCGTCCGCTTATCGGTGATATGAAACTGGAGGATGTTTCTCCGAGAATTATGGACAAGTATTACAGAGATTTGCTTTCTGTAAAAGCTGTGTCTACGAAGTATGTGAAAGCTCGTAACGAGTATCTGACACCGCATACGGTCAGAGAGATTCACAAGGTTCTGCGTAATGCGTTCAATCAGGCGGTGAAGTGGGAATTGATGACCAGGAACCCCGTAGAACACGCTACGCTGCCGAAAGAAGAACATAAGACCAGAGACATCTGGACAGCGGAAGTTCTTCTGAAGGCTCTGGAAGCCTGCGACGATGATATTCTCCGTCTGGCAATCAACCTTGCTTTCTCCTGTTCTCTGCGAATGGGTGAGCTTCTGGGGCTGACCTGGGACTGTGTAGACATTTCTCCTGCGAGTATCGAACTTGGTCAGGCAAGCATCTTCGTTGACAAGGAGTTGCAGAGAGTAAATCGTGAAGCGATGGCAGATCTGAACGGAAAGGACATTATGTTCAAGTTCCCGCCGACCTTTGCCAGTACGCACACCGCATTGGTTCTCAAAACACCTAAGACCAAAACCAGTGTCCGCAAGGTATTCTTACCGAAAACCGTAGCGGAAATGTTGGTGCAACGAAAGGCTGACATCGAAGAATTGAAAGACCTTTTCGGTGACGAGTTCGTAGACTTTAATCTGGTGTTCTGTTCTTCCAATGGCAAGCCGATTGAGGGTCAGGTTATCAACCGTGCTTTCAATAAGCTGATCGAGGAGAACGGGCTGCCGAAGGTGGTTTTTCATAGTCTCCGACATTCCAGTATCACTTACAAGCTGAAGCTGAACGGTGGCGATATGAAATCCGTTCAGGGTGACTCCGGTCACGCACAGGTCAAGATGGTAGCGGATGTTTACTCCCATATCATCGACGATGACCGCAGGTTGAACGCTGAAAGACTGGAAGTTGCTTTTTACTCTGGCAGACAGGCAACACCGGAACCGGTACAGCCGGTCACACAGGAAAGCTCCACCGATGATAAAGAGCTTCTTCTGAAACTTCTGCAAAACCCTGAAATGGCAGCACTCTTGAAGTCGCTGGCAAAGACCTTATAGAATTAAAATGGCAGATCCTTTTACATAGCTTTCATAGCTTGTAAAGGGGTCTGCCCTTATTTTTGCTTTTGGGGGTGCAAAATGGATAGAGCATTTATGGACGAGTATTATGATAAAATGCGAGCTGATGATATTGAGGAATTATCAAGCCAGAGGAATGAGGATTATTCCGATAGAGCCGATGATTACAAAGCTGCAAAGCATGCTCTGCTTGAGGGATTGGGGTTATCGCATTTATTTAGCGGAAATCGCAAACTCACACCAAAAGAAAAAGAACTCTGGTTGTTGTTCGACAGGGTATATGTAACAGAACTTCTGGCAAGGGATGAACTTGCGAAGGGCGCATATATGCTGGGAGCTGAAGATCGAGAAACTATGCTTCGATAAATACTTTACCTGCTTCGGCAGGTACAGGTTACATACAATCATTCGTCCCGAAAAATTCTATGGAATTTCTGATAATTCTGGTTGAAAAATTCGGTTTGAAATGATATATTAAACAGACTCAAATTGGTGTCGTGTGACACCAGCGGCTCCACACGAGAATGAACTGTATTTCCTGTCATTCCGCATAACGAGCAGTTACATAGTGACATTTACTTGCACTTACAACGTCCACCAAAAATTGAAAGCCTTGCTAATTTCGAGCCAATCGGACGGTGTAAAATTCCTCTGAATTAGCTATCACAGCGTAGTATCAGATGGAATTTGAAATGCTGAAAAACCCTGTATTTCCAAGCATTTTTTAGCATTAGATGTCACTTCCCGATGTCATATCGGGGCTACTCCTAAGCACTAGTTGTGGGTTCGATTCCCGCAGGGAACGTTAAAAAATATGCCGGAAACTTTGATATCAAGGTTTTCGGTATTTCTTAATAAATGAAGAGGTGAGAAGAGGCAGATGATAAAAATCCGATGTGTGGTGGAGCGTATTACATATCAAAATCCGGATAATGGGTATTCTGTCTTGAAGTGCGCAGTAAAAAATTATAATGAACCGATAACAGTTGTAGGGAATCTTCTTGATGCCAATGTAGGATCTGTTCTTCTGATTGACGGAAACTGGAAGGTGGATGCGAAGTATGGCAGGCAGTTTGTAGCAGAAAACTGGGAGGAGACGATGCCTGCAACTGTTTTTGGTATTGAGAAATATCTTGGCTCGGGTCTTATCAAGGGGGTTGGACCGAAGTTTGCAAAGAAGATTGTCCGGCAATTTGGGACGGACACATTGGAAATCATAGAAACGGATGTACAGCGTCTGCTCGAGGTGCAGGGGATTGGAAAAAAACGGGTAGATAAAATTGCCAAGAGCTGGGAACGTCAGAAGGAAATCAAAAATGTTATGCTTTTTTTGCAGGATCATGGGGTAAGTACCGCATTTGCTGCGAAGATCTACCGTCAGTATGGCAATGAGAGCGTTGAGAAAGTCAGGGAAAATCCTTTCCGTCTGGCAGATGATATCTGGGGGATTGGATTTAAGACCGCAGACGGGATTGCTGCGAAACTTGGAATTGAAAAAGAGGCATTTATCCGGCTTCGCAGCGGTATCATGTATACCTTAAGTGAGCTGGCAAATGATGGTCATGTTTATGCCGAAAGAAATCAATTGATAAAGAAAGCGGCGGATCTTTTGGAAGCAGAGGAATCCTGCATCATCATGACCATGGATCAGATGCTTCATGACGAGGAACTCATCCGGGAAAAGGTGATGGTGGCTCAGTTTCAGGAAGGGGATGATATTCCGGAAGATGCGGCAGCAGAAATAGAGAAGGAATGCATTTATTTGCCACCGTTTTATTTTGCGGAAGTAGGGGTTGCCAATAAGCTTAAAAGGCTGGCAGAAGAACCGGCAGCGGACCGGCTATGGGTATCCCTGATGAAAGCCAGAAAAGATTCCGGAAATGAGAATCTATCGGTGGATGTGACAAAAATTCAAAAAACGGTCAACATGGAGTATGATGAGATTCAGGCAGAAGCTATCCGAAGGGCTGCTACAGCAAAAGTTCTGGTGCTTACGGGTGGTCCCGGTACCGGAAAAACAACGACGACCCAAGGTATTATTGCAGCGTATCGTGCGTTTGGGTTAAAGATTCTTCTTGCGGCGCCAACGGGTCGTGCTGCAAAAAGGATGACAGAAGCCACCGGTTTAGAAGCCAAAACTATACACAGGTTACTGGAATACAAGCCACCGGAAGGTTATCAGAAAAATGAAGAGACCTCTCTGGAGGGTGATGTTTTGATCGTAGATGAATGTTCTATGATTGACATCGTTCTTATGAATGCTCTGATGAAAGCAATTCCTCCGCATATGAGGCTTATTTTGGTGGGGGATATCGATCAGCTTCCGTCGGTGGAAGCCGGAAATGTGCTGCGGGATGTGATTGATTCCGAATGTTTCCCAGTGGTACGTCTGACAAGAATTTTTCGTCAGGCGCAGTCCAGCCGGATCATTATGAATGCCCATAAGATAAACGCTGGGCAGATGCCTGATATTTCGAATGGAAAGAATACGGATTTCTTCTTTTTGGAGCAGGAAGACCCAGAGGCGGCAGTAAAACAGATTATAGAACTGGTAAAAAAGAAACTTTCCGGATATTATCGGACCCCGGCGAATCAGATTCAGGTGTTGACCCCGATGCAGCGTGGCATAGTAGGTGCGACAAACTTAAATATTGCACTGCAGGAAGCCTTGAACCCACAGGGAGAAGGACTTCGAAGAAATGGTTTTGTATATCGACCCGGTGACAAGGTCATGCAGATTAAAAACAATTATGACAAAGAAGTCTTTAATGGAGATATTGGCATTATCGAATCCGTAGATATGCAGGATCGGACATTATTGGTGAATTTTGACAACCGTAGTATCGAGTACGATGCCACGGAGCTGGATGAACTGGTACATGCTTATGCCACAACCATCCATAAAGCTCAGGGATCGGAATACCCGATTGTTGTTATGCCGGTGTTGATGAATCATTATGTGATGCTGCAAAGAAATTTAATCTATACGGGCATCACCCGGGCGAAGAAGATCCTTGTTATGGTGGGAACAAAGAAAGCTTTGGCTTATGCTGTCCGCAATGTGACGGTGACGAAGAGAAATACGCTGCTGAAGGAACGTTTAATGTAGATGATCTAAAAACTTTATTGTAAAAAACTTTACAAACAATTGAAAAAAACGTAAAATCAATGGGTCAGATGCCGGATATGTCAAAATACCGAATAAGCAAATGACGACAGTTACAAACAATGTTTGCATTGCTGTCGTCATTTATAAGGAAAGCTTTGTTACATCAGGTGTAACCTGAAAAAAGAAAAATTTCTTATTGTGGATAGAATCCTGTTGATTAAAAGCCTGTAAGAAAAATGTAGATGAGGGATATGTGTATAGCCAACAGCCGGAAGGGATACTGGAGGACAGCGCAGATGTTAAATGTGGCGCTGACAAATAAAATAATAGCCCGTCTGGGATATATCTCCATGTCGGACTATTATCTGAAAGTTTGTGAAAACTAGAGAACCGCCGTATACCGAACGGTACGTACGTGCGGTGTGGGAGGTCGGCTAATCAACTAATGGTTAGCCTCCTACCCGATCTGTAGTGTACAAAGATTTGGATCAGTTGGCAAGCAGCCATTCCATCAGATTTAAAGATTTTATCCCATCATAAGAAGAATCCAGACCCGGTTCCAGGGACAATATAATTTTTTCATAATTATCCCGTATTTTTTTTGGCGGGGCGAGCTCTCTGCTTCGCACATTATCATCCATCATAGATTCTGTTACCTGAATATATTTTTTATCATCAACCGTGGTTGCAATAAAATCAACTTCCCCATTGCCGATTTTTCCAATGGCAACATCATATCCTCTGCTCAATAGTTCAAAATAAACGATATTTTCCAGGGTATGACCTCTGTCACGATTTCGATATCCGAGAAGATAATTCCGAAGACCAATGTCTACAATGTAATATTTCCCGAGAGTTCGCAGATAATCTTTTCCTTTTATATCGAACCGTTTTATTTCGTAAAAAAAATAGCTTTCCAGCAGAGCGTTCACATACGCCTGAACAGTATGGGCGCTTGGGGATCCTTTTCGGTTTCCGTTTTCCAGTAAACCTTCATTGACAAGTGTGTTGCCAATGGAGGTGACGGAAATATTGCTGCCGATGTTATCGGCAAGAAATAGAATAATTTTTCTCAGAAGGACAGGATCGGTGATCCGCTGTTGTCCTCTGCGTCTTTCTCTTTCCAGAATATCCCGGACTACAACGGTAGAATAAATACCGTCCAGAAGGGATAAGGTTTTTTCCTGGTCGAGACCAATATCTGTAATACCCGGCATTCCGCCAAAGCGTATAAAGGTTTCAAATGCTTCACGCAGATCATAATATCCGCCATTTTTATCAAAGATTTGTTTTTTCATTCCACCCAGAGCGCTTTTTATTTCCCGGATTTCGAAATCATGAAAATACAAAAATTCTTTAAAAGAAAGGGGCAGCATTTTGATTTCCACACATCTCCCTGAGAGATAGGTGGAATATTCGGAGGACAGCAGGTAAGCGTTAGATCCTGTAACATAAATATCACAATCAAGGTCTATTCGAAATGCGTTTATCGTATTTTCCCATTTAAAAATACGTTGTATTTCATCAAAAAAAAGATACATTCTTTTTTCGGGAACAATACGTTTTCTGACATATTCATAAACATCATCCGCAGTCATATCCTTGAAATCATAAGATTCAAAGTTCATTTCAATAATCTGTTCCGATTCGATTCCTGTTTCCTGTAAATGGGCTACCATCAGTTTTAGCAGGCTGGATTTTCCGCATCGCCGGATACCGGTTACGATTTTTACAGGTTCCGTATCCTGAAAACCGATCAATTTATCCAAATAAAGATTCCGTTTCTTAAGTTTAAGAGATTTTATCATGAAATACACCTCCAATTACTCTGAGTGTAGCATAAATAAATAAAAAAGTAAAGAAAATGCATTCAATTGCAAAAAAGTGATGAAAGAATATTTTTTTGCATCTTATGTATAAAATGTATTCTATCTAAAAGTATTCTGTTTTTTAGAAATAATATTCATGATTTATTGTGACGGATAGAAGAAATAAATTGTAAAAATGTGTCGTTTATCAGAAAAATGTGACGTTTATCACAGACAGAACAAATCAGAAAATAATTATACTATCGTATAAACAGAGGAGGGGGAGGCAGATTTCATGAGAAAAGAAATCCATAAAGTTTATAAAAAGATAGTGGGAGGAATCACGATAATGGCAGCAGCTGTAAACTTAGCTTCCTGTGCGCCGGGCAGACAGGAAAATGAAGAAATTGTTTGTAAAATGCTGGAGGAAAAATATGGTCAGGAGTTTGAAATTGCAGAATATTTCGGATTAGACAGAATGAAGGATTCTATTAGTGTCCTTGCGTTTGATAAAGAGCAGCCGGAAATTCTTTTTGAAGCAGAGGCAGCCCGGGATGAGTCGTATTTGAATGACGAATATGTAGCCGCGTGTGTATATCGAAAAATTGAAAGTATAGTAGAAGACAATATACAGGATATTCCGGGGTACGTTGTAGTGAAGGCGAGATCAGGAAGCAAAGCAACGGATTCGGAAGAATTTGACATGAGTATTGAAACATTTTGTTCCATGAAAGAGGGAGAGCGGTTTGTAATTTATTTATTCTATACGCCGAAGGAAGGGGTTTCAGAGCAGACATATAATGTCTTAAAAAATATTGTAAACGGTCTCCCAACACTGAGCGGAAATATTCAGCTGTTTGTAGTGGAAGAAAAGGTATTAAAGAAGATTCAAAACTATTGGGAAGAAAATGCAAATTTTTACTATGAGCTGGAGGAGATTCTTGGGGATGCGAAGAATATAGAAATTCCCTTCCAGGGAGAAAAAATCAGTATGACACAGGAAGAATTTGAACGCAGAGCAGGAGGTGGATTATGAGTTATACCGATGAACAAATGGTCATTGCATCTCAGATTGCATATATGGATTTCATAAATGAGGATTATTTATATTCGGGCTCTTATACAATTATGGAATTGTTGGAGAGAGAAACGCTTGTTGGAAGTGAAAAGCATAAGGAGGATGCAGCCGATTTGATCAGGCGGATTCAGGAAGGAAGCTCGACACAGGAATGTGGGAACTGGCGGCTGCGTGATATTAGAAATGATCAGCATGGAAGCGGTATGTATGCCTGTGTGGTGGAAACCGGTGAGGGAGAAGCAATCATTGCTTTCCGGGGAAGTGAATCCGATACATTGGAGAATAAGATAAAAGACTGGGGAGTGTCTGATTTTGGACTTTTAAACAACGTATTGACGCCTCAGCAGGCGGCAGCGGAAAAGTATATGAAAGATATTTATAAAAAATACGGGGATCAATATAACTCATTTGGCGTCACCGGACATTCTCTGGGCGGGAATCTGGCAGAGCATGCGACCATTACAGCTTCGGATGGGATGCGGAATAAAATAGATCAATGTGTTAATCTTGACGGTCCCGGATTTTCAAATAATTATATGATAGCGCATGCCAGTGATATAAACAAATCAAAAGGAATCATAACGCATTATCAGTGGAGTCTGGTAGGAACCTTGTTAAATCCGGTTCCGGGAAGCCGGTATCAGACGGTACAGGCAGATACTCCGAATAAAGAAAGCTATTTATCAAGTGTGGTGTGGAGACATGATACTCATAATGTTAATTATGATGAATATGGAAATGTGATAAACGGGTCAAAAGATGAGCTGGCAGCCATAGCGGATCCGATTTCCAAACAATTGGACTTTTCTATATTTACTGCTCTTCCGATATTGGCGTTGAATGCAGTCGTGTTGAATAACCTTGATAAACTGCGGGATACGTTTGTCAATCTGTGGGAGCAATGGCAGGAAATAAGGAACGGTATTCAGGATGCACAGTTTGAAGTGAAGCCGGATACATTGAACATGAGACTGGGGCAATTAGAGGATACATCAGCAAAATTAAATAGGATCAGTGAGGAGGTGGAACAGATTCGAAAACAGTTAGAGTACGATTCACTGGCCGCAGGTTATATAAAACTAAAATTGTGGAGCATATCGAACAAAATTGAAAATGATGCTGATAAAATAGGCGGATTTTGTGAAACGGGCATAGAGTGCAGCCAGTATTATTCTGCATGCGAAAATAAAATTGCAGGTAATTATGCTTGATGATTACGGATTTTTATCAACAAAATACGACAGAATTGTACTTTTTGTTAAAAAAAGTCTGACCACAGAGATTGACACATATTGTAGTATTTTGTCGAAAAAAATAAAATTAAATTATTAAGTGGAGAAGTGGGTATTTTTACTTCGATACTCCACAAAAATATGCAGGAGGATATTAATGAAAAAAGTATTATCAAAAACAATGAAAAGAATGCTTACATTGACGGTCGTTTTTTGCATGATATTTGCAATGGCATTGCCGGCGATGGCAGCAGAGACAGGAGAGTCCGGTATTGGAACAACGGATGATCCGCGGGAAAGTATTATGCTCATGACGTTAGGTTATGAGGATGACAACGGTACCTATTTACCTTACAAGGCAGGTACATGCTTCCTGATCAATGACGAATATGTATTGACAAACAAGCATGTTGTCACGATTACCGAGGCGGAATTGCAGGAAATCAGAGAAATGACGGGTGTAGATGATCTTACATTTACAGATAGTCATTTAAAGCTGTATCTCTATGTAAATCGTGATATGAAGGTTGCAGCTACCATGCATGAAAGCGTAAACAGTGATGATATGGATTTTGCGGCAGTTAAGCTTGCAGAAAAAATATATGACAGAAAACCTATCGCACTGGGTGACAGTGACTCCATTTCGGTAAAAGATCATGTATATGCCATGGGATTTCCGGAGGATTCTGTAAGTACAAAAAACTACAACACAAAAGATGATGTATCTACCGTTGACGGTACAGTATCCAAACTGACGGTTACGGGAAGTGTGGATGTAATTGAGCATACAGCTCCATTAAACAACGGTAATTCCGGCGGTCCGTTGCTGGATGAGAACAATAACGTTATCGGTGTAAATACATTCGTTGCAGATAAGAAGAGTTATTCCATTCAGATCAATTATATTCGTAAGGGTCTGGATACGTTTGGCATTCCCTATGCGACAGGTGATACAGATACATCCGTAATTCAGGATGATCCGGAAGATGAAGAAGATATAGAAGATACAGATGATCCGGTAGTTCCGGTAGAGGATAACACGGCGCTTCTTACAGAGCTGCAGTCCACATTGGAAGAAGCCAAGGGTTTGGACACCACAGGATATACAGAAGAGTCTGTGGCTGATTTGGATGACGCCATTGGATCAGCAGAAACTGTTCTTGCAAATAGTAGTGCGGAGGCGTCGGTTATTCAGAAGGCAGTGGATGATCTCAATGATGCAATGAACGATCTGGAAGAAAAATCCGGTCCAAGCATGATGATGATTCTCATCATTGTGATAATTGTTGTCGTGGTTGTTGTAATTATCATTCTTGTAGTGGTTATGAGTGGTAAAAAGAAAAAAACAGAGTATGCAGAACCAAGAAGAGAAGCTCATGGCGGTAATATTTCCGGAAATCAGAACAACGGAGGAAATCGTCCTGTAAATCAGAATCTGAATAACGGACCGTCCGCATCGTCAGGTGATAATCCTACAACATTTTTGAATGAAGGTACGGGAGAAACAACCCTTTTAAATGCAGGGGCAGGAGAGACAACCCTTCTCAGCGGAGCAGGAAGCGCATATTTGATCCGTAAGAAAAACGGAGAAAAAATTGCGATCAATGCTCAGAATTTTAAAATCGGAAAAGAGAGAAGAAGAGTAAACTACTGTGTTTCTGATAATAATTCTGTCAGCCGCGTTCATTGCGAAATTGTAAAGAAGGGACCTGATTTCTATGTAATAGATCAGGGAGCGACAAACTTTACTTATGTAAATGGCGTTCAGTTGAGCCCGCAGAAAGAAACGCTGTTGTCTGATTGTTCCGTATTAAAACTTTCAGATGAAGAATTTGAATTCCATATGTCATAAAAAACATGATATAGGCAGATTCCCCGGCAAAGATATGCCGGGGGTCTGCCTGCAATGTCAATTACGATTCAGCTATGTGCAAATTGACTGGGAGATTTGTATATAGCTGAGTAGTAAAAGAAAAAGTAGTGGGAGATAGAAAATGAGTTTTTTAAGTGTTGCGCATAGTGATGTTGGAATCAAAAAAAGTGTGAATCAGGATTCTGTCCTGGTCAAAGAAGCGGTTACAGATGATGGGAATATAATTCTTGCCGTTGTATGTGACGGTATGGGAGGACTTGCAAAAGGTGAGGTTGCCAGCGCTGCTTTGATCAGGGCTTTTTCCCATTGGTTTGAGTCGGAGTTACCTTTTTTGCTGTATGAAGAGGGAAGATTGACAGAACTGACGCTTACTCAGCTGGAGAATGCGTGGATTAATCTGATCCATCAGGAAAATCAAAGAATTATGAAATATGGTGAAAGTTTTCATGCTTCGTGTGGAACAACACTGGCAGGATTGCTTATAGCAGGAAACCATTATTACATAGTAAATGTGGGAGATTCCAGAGTATATCTCATAAATGATGTGTTCGAACAGATAACAAAGGATCATACTCTGGTGCAAAGAGAGCTGGATGAAGGGAAGATTACTCTGGCAGAAGCAAAAGTACATCCCCAGAGAAACGTACTTCTTCAATGTGTGGGAGCCAGTACGGATGTAATGCCGGAGTTTTTTGAGGGAGATGTTCATGCCGGCGACATATTCATGATCTGCTCAGATGGATTTCGACATGAAATCTCGGAAGAAGAATTTTTCAAGATTCTCCAACCGGACAAGCTGATAAAAGAAAAAGATATGCAGGATGCAGTTGTTTATTGTACCGAATTAAACAAACAGAGAAGAGAGACCGATAATATTTCTGCTGTACTTATTAAAAGCAACAGATAAATTATTCGGAGACAGAGGGTTATGAAATGCTTGAAATAGGTTCAATCATTGACGGAAAGTATAAGATACTGAATAAAGTCGGGCAGGGCGGCATGAGTGTCGTTTACCTTGCTATGAACGAGCGTGCCAACAAACAGTGGGCGATTAAGGAAATTCGGAAGGATGGAGTTTCTAATTATGAGGTAGTTAAGCAGAATCTGATTGCCGAGACGGATATCTTAAAGAGGCTGAATCATCCAAATCTTCCGAGTATCATAGATGTAATTGATGGTGAGGATACCTTTCTTATTGTAATGGATTATATTGAGGGAAAACCCTTGAGTGATGCATTGAAAAGAGAGGGAGCGCAACCCCAGGAGAAGGTGATCGAGTGGGCAAAACAAATCTGTGATGTGTTAGGTTATCTGCATTCCAGAAAACCGCCGATTATTTACCGGGATATGAAACCTTCCAATGTAATGTTAAAACCGGATGGAAATATAATGATCATCGACTTTGGAACGGCGAGGGAGTATAAGTCGGCGAGTCTGGCGGATACGACATGTCTCGGAACGCAGGGCTATGCGGCGCCGGAACAGTACGGTGGTCATGGGCAGACAGATGCAAGGACAGATATTTATTGTCTGGGTGCAACGCTTTATCATCTTATAACGGGTCATAATCCCTGTCTGCCGCCATATGAGATGTATCCGATCCGTCAGTGGAATCCAATGTTATCGTCGGGTTTGGAGGAAATCATCTGGAAATGTACGCAGAAAAATCCGGATGACCGTTACCAGTCCTGTGCGGAACTGATGTATGCGCTGGAACACTACAGCGAGTTGGATCAGGAGTACAAAAAACTGCAAAATAAAAAATGGAAGATGTTTTTAACAACCTCTGTTTTGACAGTAGTATGCGCCGCGGCATGTGTGGGTTTTAAAATGGCAGAAAACAGCACGACAGCAAGTAGCTACGAGGGATATTTAAGAAGCGCGATATCGGCGACTACCCAGGAAGAGCGAATTGAATATTATCAAAATGCAATATATCTGAATCCTTCCGATGAGACAGCATACAATGATCTTCTCAATGAAGCATTTTTGACAGATGACAATTTTTCTCAGGATGAGGCGGCGAAAATGACCGAGATTCTCGGCTATAAGGGAGACGGAAACAGGAGTAATGAGAGTTATCTGGAAGCGAATAATGCAGCCTATGATGAATTTGCTTTTCAGATGGGGCTTGCCTATTACTACTATTACGAACAGAACGGAAATAAACAGATGTCCCAGGCATGGTTCGCTACGGCGGCAGAAAGTGAAACTCTGGACGCGAATAAAGTGGAGCGGGCAAAACGTCTGGGAAGAATTGCCGGTTATTATGCGCAGATCAACAGCAGCAACAAAGCCGGAGACAGTACGGTGACCTATTACGATTATTGGAATGATCTTACGGAGCTGGTCAGCGGAAATCTTGTGGAGCTGGATAATACAAAGACAGCGCTTGTCATGTACAAGGAGCTTGTGTATCAGATCGGACAGAATCCGCTGAATTTTAAGGCGGCAGGCGTTACAAAAGAACAACTGACGGGTGAGCTGGACAAGACAAAATCCAGATTAAATACGGATATTGTTGTATTAAATGAAAGTGATCGGGAAGAGATTGAGTCTTTAAAGCAGGAAATTCTGGATAATATTACGTGGGCTGAAAAGCAGGTGGATATTGCGTATTCCAACAGTGAAGCAAATATGACAAATAAAGCAGGAGGGACAGACGATGCAGGAACTGGAAAAAATGATTAGCATATATCATACTGCCAATATCGTTTGTCTTGTGTTGGCAATATCCTTTTTGGCAATATCTGTTATTTTATTTTTCAGATTTGATATAAAAAAGATTTTTGATCTGAAAACCGGGCGAGGGGCAAAAAAGACGATTCAAAAGATGGAAGAAATTAATGCCCGGACAGGAAAACTCAGACAGGACATGGTTGCTCAGACGCCAAGCAATTTGAAGGCTGAGGAAAGAATTGTCCGTCCTGTAAAAACAGAAGAACCAAATGAGACAGCGCCTCTTGCGGTAAACGGATCTGAAGATACGATGATTTTACAGCAGGAATCAGAGACCACGGTGCTTTCAAATGGAATGGAAACAAATTCAAAGGAAGAAAAAAGGGAACTTCCGGGGAACTTTAAAGTAATAAAAGAAATTATGTGGGTTCATACGAAAGAGGTACTTTGAAAGAATACTTGAAAAGAGAGAGAAAGGGAGCAGAAGCAAAATGAAAAAAGCGAGATGTATGAAAGAAAAAATATGTGCTTTCATAATGGTAGTTCTTATATCGGTGACGAGTATATTCCCACCGAATATGGCGACGATAGCACATGCAACAGAAATACAGCAGGAATCAAAAACGGTCCGATTCCATGTGCAGGAAGAAATGGAAATGGAATCGGAAACCATCGATGTTTCCGGAGCAAGTGTTACTATTTATGAGGACGGTATCGAGCTTGGAGATCTGACAACAGATACAAGCGGATATACGGAAGCCTATACGATAGAAAATCCGGAGGCTTCTGCTTCCTACACATATAAAGTGGAGAAAACCGGATATGCAGCAAGTGAGGGGACCTTGGATCCGGACTCGGAAGTGACTGACGTAAAATTATCCATGAATCCAATTAGGTTGTCTCAGGAGCAATTCGTAATTTTGAACGTGGGTGAAACCGCTGATCTTAGCATCCGTAACCAGATTGGAGACGGTTCCTCCTATAAATGGACTTCATATGATACATCTGTTGCAACCGTTGAGAATGGAAGAATTACTGCGGTAAGCAGGGGAAGAACAAGGGTAGGAGTGTCCCGAAACGGATATGGGATAACGGTTACAACAATTGTTAAGGATGAGCTGGAGAATATGGCAATTTCCGTAGCTCCAGGAACAGACGGACAGAATACGGATGATAAAGACGAAGTTACGATCTATATCACAGGAATGGAAGAGGCGCAAGGGGATGTTGATTTATATATTACCTCTGCAGACGGTACAAAAAAACAGATCGGTACCGCTGTAAAATCAGAGAATTATACGGTGGTTTATAAAGATGCCGAAATAATAAAGGGAAAGGTAACGTTTAGCGCATCTTACAAACCGGCAGCGGATGATTATTATCTGGAAAAAGAGGTAAGTACAGACACCATTTCATATAAAAAATCCGCCACGTTAAATTTGAAAGAGTCTTCCAAAACGATCACCTATGAAGACACCGGCTCTGTACAGATAACACCATCGGACGATTCTAAAAACAGCGGTATTTTCAGTTATGTAAGCAGTAATGAAGATGTAGCCACCGTGGATTCAGATGGAAAGGTTACGATCAAGGGAGCCGGAAAAGCGACGATTACCGTATCGGCGCAAGGAGATGACGTGTATCTTCCAACTACCGCAAAATATGAGTTAACGGTTGAGAAAAAGGATGTAATGTTATCTGCCGAAGATATTAAGTGGAAATCGGCGTCAAAGGTATATGATGGAAAAAAGACCGTTGATATGGCAGGGACGGTCACCGTTGGTACGAAAAGTCTGGAGATCCCCGTAACCGTTGAAGTGGCTTCCGCCGATACCGGTACATATGATAAAGCCGCAATATGCGAAATAGGCAGTTATTCGACGGCTAATCCAAATTATAATATTTCTTTGACGGGTCTGCATGTTGCTGATGCGGAAAATAATACGGAAGCAACCAAATTGACAGGGGTAAATATTGTCATAAATCCCAGACCTGTCTACATACGGGTAAAGAAAAATGCAGATCAGGCTTATGAGACGCAGGTTTCTTATGGTACAGCTTTGGCTGATATAAAAGCAGAAGCAGAAAATAATGTAACAGAACCGGCAGGAACAGACGGACAGATCAATTCCAATGAGCAGCAGGGACTGATAAATGAGGAAGACATTGATCTGCTGAAGCTGGATGAAAATACGACAGTGGAACTGGTGGATGGAACCTATTACGTAGGGACACATTCTGCGATCCGTCCGGTTGTAAAAGAGGCGGTAATCGGAAATTACAAATTATGTGTGGATGAGAATAATTTGTCTGCATATTGCGGAAGATTGCAGATCGTACCGCAGACTATGACGGATGATGCATTATGGTCTAATGTCCGGGTGGATGAGGAGCAGAGTGCATCGGTGTATCAGGATGAAAATACGATATGGGTCAGTGAAGCCGGAAAACTGGTTTTCACCGTAAAGGATAACACATATTATGACACCATCAATGTCAAAAAAGACGGGGAAGAAGGTTATGCGCATTCATTGACGTTTTTGGGGGCTGAGAGCAATTCGAATACCCCGGTCAGCGCAGACGTTTATCTCTCGAAAGAGGGACAGGTAAGTACAAGAACAACCGCCCGGAATGATGAGGCGGATGCGGATAATACGATACCGGAAGGAGCAATTATTGTTGATAACAAGCTTCCGACTATATCATTTACAGGATTAGGTAATTTCGGCGTGGTGTCCGGCTTACCGGAAGCTTTATTCTTCCAGACATTTAAAAATCAGGCCTATGAGGAGTCTGTTATTGTAAATGATGACGGAAGCGGATTAAAAGAGGTCGTTTACAGGATCGTATCCGTTTCGGAAGATGATGCGGCGTTAAACGCAACGCTGGAAGCGCTTGCGGCGACAGAGGACGGATGGATAGAGCTGCCGGAATCAAATAAAATAAATGTGCCGGAGGAAGTAAAGGACGGATATTATGTCGTTCTTGTAAAGGCAACGGATCGTGTGGGAAACAGTGTTGTAAGCTGTTCCAACGGACTGGTTATGGATACGACAGAACCTTCTGTTACTATTGAAATAAATGAGCCGCAGGAAATTTATGGAACAGACGGTGTGGATTATACACTGAAAATCAGTGAGCCGGGCACGATATTCTCGGGAATTGACCGCGTTGAGGTGACGGTATCCGTAGACGGCGAGGAAATAGAGGAAGCAGCCGCAGAGGATGAGGAAACAGAAGAAACGACACCGGAGCATAAGCAGGCGTATACGGACAGCTATACACTGGACCGGGAAGCCTTGGAAGCACTGAAATTCGAAGATGACACACCCTCCGGAAAATACACCATTCAGCAGTTAAAACAAAAGACGGATTATGTGATAGAAGGAGCTAAGATTCAGGCAGAAACATGCGGAACGTCAAATCATGTAATCATATCTGTTACCGCATATGATATGGCGGGCAATGAGGTGGCTCAGGAGACAAAAGAGTTAAAGTATGATGTTACATCGCCGGAAATCACGGTATCCTATGATAATAATGCCTCTGCGACGGCAGGCTATTATCAAAATCGTTCCATGACCATCATATATAAGGAGCGGAATTTTGATCCGGAAAAAGCGACGTTTGATTTGACCGTCAACGGAGAAAAGATGGAAGGCGTCACCATTGCAAATATAGGAAAGATAGACGGTATTTCCGTTACAGGTCCGGAAGATTCGGAAGCGGAGGCATCCGAAAGCTCAGGTTCGGAAGATACAGAAGCTGCGGATTATACGGATGATAGAACCAATACCTATGTAATTGAGTTTGGAGCGGACAATCAGGAGTTTGAGTATAAAATTGTGCCGCATATTGAGGATATGTCCGGTAATAAAAACGCAGATATTACATATGCAGAGGGAACAGAGGATAAAGACTCTTTTGTTGTGGATCGGAAAGCGCCCGAAGTTAAGGTGTCATATAAGGATTCGGGAGCAATGAACGGGATCTACTATAACGCACCCCGTAAAATGACGGTAACCTATCATGAGACGTATTATGATGAGACAGAGGCAATGATGCAGGCAACTGTCAATGGGGAAAAGAGCGTGTCGGAAATCAGTTCATTTGCAGATGAAGAAAAAGCGATTGCCGTTGAAGCGGTTTCAAAAAATGAAACCGAACTTGTTTATGAGATTACATTCGGTGCACAGAATCAGGATATAGATTATTCGGTAGTTCCGGTTATAACCGACAAAGCCGGAAATACAAATCTGGATAAAGAAGGTAATCCGATTGTATCGTATGAAGAAGGAACGGAGAATGAGAAATCCTTTACCGTAGATATGGTGGCTCCTGTGATTCGTGTAAAATACGAGGCAAATAAAGAAGATGTCACAGAGCAGATTACAACGAATGATAATGAGCTGGAGTGGTTTTATACAAAACATGTTGTCACGGCAACAGTTGATATTACAGAGCGGAATTTTAGGGTAGGCAAGGAATTCTCCGAAGAGCAGACACAGATGGATCTTTCCTATACGGCAACGGAAGTGTCAGAAGATCTGGCAGTTGACGATTACGCGGAGCTTGCAAAGGATGGCTCAAATTGGTCGAAGCAGGAAAATTCAGATGTGTATGCCGCATCGTTTGAATTCAAGCAGGATGCAAACTATACCTTGGGACTGGAATATACGGACCTTGCGGGAAATGAGGCTGTTGCCTATGAACCTCACTATTTTACCGTTGATAACACAGCCCCCACCGGGCAGATTGTAGTAAACGAGGTGTCCGGTTTAGAACGTAAATTTATAGATTTTCTGGAGAAGATTTCCTTTGGTATTTTCCATAAGGAGAAAACAACGGTTACTTTTATCAGTGAGGATGGGACTTCACCGTACAAGCAGAGCTATAGTATGTATGATCCTAATAATCCGGATGATCCGGATCGTCTGGGTGATATTCACGGCAGTGTCGATCAGATGGATATCTGTGATAGTGAAAACCCTGATGATATTACATTATCAGGCATTAAGATAGATGAATGGATCGATTCAAACGGATATACAAGAGCGGATGAGGGTAAAAATCAGACAGAAACGGTGGAGGAAAATACTCAGAAAGTACCGTATATGCGTCTTCAGGATAAGGCTGGAAACGTATCCTTCTACTCAGCGGAAGGTATTATCGTGGATAATCAGAATCCGGAGGAACCGGTTATCACAATCACGACGCTTGATCCCAATACGGGTGAAACTGATGCAGACAAAGAAATTTTCAACACGGATGTGGCATTTGAGATATCTGTAACGGATCCAAAGACGGGAGAGACCTATGCCGGATTGAGTTCCGTATCCTACAGGGTTCTTGCAGACGGAAAAGAGACGCAGGAATCAGTTAGATATGAGGAGGCGGTAGAGGCGCTTCCTGCGGCAGACCGGGTACAGACGGTAAACTGGACACAGGACGCAACAACAAAACCGATCGTTAAGGCAGAACTGAATAACAGCAATAACGTTGTGATTGAAGTGACTGCGATAGACAATGCAGGAAATGAGGCTGTCGCCACAAGAGAGATTGCCATTGATATTACATCGCCGGAAATCACGGTATCCTATGACAATAACAGTGTGGCCAATGATCTGTATTTTAAGGCTGACCGGGTAATGACGATCTCCTATAAGGAAAGAAACTTTTTTGAGGAGGGTCTGACCTTTGATGTGACGATTGATGGCGTTGAGCAGAAGGGAATTACGATGGAGGCGCTGAAAAATCTGGATGAGGATATCACTGTGGAATCAGGCCCCGTCGACAGTCAAGCTGGAACAGATATGAAGAGCCTGACAGATGAAAGGGAAAATGTATATACGATTCGATTCGGTAACGAGAACAAAAAAATAGACAAAAAGTTTGTGATCGTTCCTCATATTCAGGACGAGGCAGCAAATAAGTCGGATGATAAAAAGACGGATTATGGAACCTCAAAAGCTCCGAAACAATTTGTCATCGATGAAATTGCACCTGTAATCAGCGTAGTATATACAGCAGATGGCAAAAAGGTAACACCGGGAACCAGCGAAGCAGGCCGCATCTATGAAAGTGTTTCAAAAATAACTGCAGAAGTTACCGTTACGGAGCATAATTTCAGCAAAGAAGATGCGTTTGTCGAAAATCAGATGCTGGTGAATTATAAGGCTGTAGATTCGGAAGAAAAGAATGCGGCATCTGTCGAAAATTACACGAGTACGGCACAGAAGGTAAATCTCTGGTCGGATGGAAATGACCATGTAAGAACCTTTGAGTTTAAAGAAGATGCGAACTATTCTTTCGGACTGAAATATACGGATCTTGCCGGAAACGAAGCGAAATATAATACGAGATATTTTACGGTGGATGATACGAAGCCTACCGGTACGATCTATACGGAATCCGATGATAAGGAAGGAACCTGGGATTCCTGGAATGCAAGTCTGACATTTGGATTTTTCAATCAGGCTGCCCAGATCGTAAGGATGACCAGTGATGACAAAACCTCCGGCGTAAAAACAACACAGTATTATAAGTATATTCCGGATGTGGAAACCAGAGGAGAATTTGACGGTCTGACGGTTGACGAACTGGAGCGCATCGGAAAATGGACAAATGGATTCAGTGTACTTGTGAGCAAGGAACAGCAGGCGGTTGTTTATGAGAAGATCGTGGATCGTGCGGGAAATGTGACCTACATCAACACCAAAGAGGGTGTGATTGTGGATGATACGGATCCTCAGGCACCGGAGATTACGATCACAACGGCGGAACCGGCGCAGGATGTCTATGCAGGAGATGTGAACTTTACAATGCATGTTACGGATCCGGTTTCCGGTGATACATATTCCGGATTGAAGGAAGTGTATTATGAAATCCGCAACAACGGAACGGTAACACAGTCCGGTAATTACAACAGTGAATTGACGGATCATACTGCAAGAAGACAGTCTGTGACAAAGAGTGAAACGGTAAATGCGCAGCTTAATAACAGTAACTTTGTAGAGATCTATGTCAGAGCGGTAGATTATGCAGGAAATGAATCTGAAGCAACAAAGGATATCAAGATTGATATTACTGCACCGGAGGTTACGATCACATTTGACAACAACAGTCCGTTAAACGGAAAATATTATAAGGAAACGAGAACAGCAACCGTTTCCGTAAAAGAGAGAAACTTTGATCCGAATGCGGTACATTTTACAATTACCAATTCCGATGGGACACAACCGTCTATCAGCGGATGGACAATCAGCTCTCAGGCAGGTATGACGGATGATGCAGTCAACACATGTACGGTAACTTTCTCCGCGGATGGTGATTATAACATGTCCATGAATTGTTCGGACCTTGCAGGAAACAGCTCGAACACGGCAACCATAGAAGAGTTTACGGTTGACAAGACATTACCTACCATCAGTGTAAGCTTTGACAATAATAATGTTTCCAATGGAAGATATTACAATGCACCGCGGACAGCGACCATTACTGTTGTAGAACATAATTTCAATGGTTCTGAGGTACAGACGGCAATTCGCGCCACGCTGGAGGCTCAGGGAATTACCGCACCGGGTGTAAATGGATGGTCAGGAAACGGGGATACGCATACGGCAACCGTTCATTTCCAGCAGGATGGTGATTATTCCTTTACGGTAAATTATACGGATCTTGCAGGAAATGCGGCTCAGGTTTCCACGGTAGATTTGTTTACAGTTGATCAGACAAAGCCTGTGGTAGAAATTTTTGATATCGAGGATAAATCGGCAAACAATGGCGAGGTTGCTCCGGGTGTACGTTATAGCGATGTGAACTATGATGTAAAAGGTGTGTCCATTACCATCAAAGGACCAAATCATCAGGTGAAAGAGGTTGACGGAACAAGAAGTGCGATTCCGAATGGTCAGAGTATTAAAATGGAGGATTTCGCTCATGAAGAATCCGTGGATGACATTTATACATTGACGGCAACCGTTACGGATTATGCAGGAAACTCAGATGAGCAGGAGGTTGTTTTCTCTGTAAACCGTTTTGGCTCCAACTATATTTTTGGTGAAAACACGGAGAAGCTTCTTGAACAGTATTACTCCAACGAGGAACAGGAATTGGTTGTTACGGAGATTAATGTAGATACGTTGGAGCACTATGGAATTTCATATGGCCGGGATGGTGAATTGGTAAATCTGCAGCAGGGTACCGATTATACAATAAATGAGAGCGGAAATGATGCTTCCTGGAAGAGTTATACATACACGATCAAGGCGGATAATTTTGAGCAGGAAGGCATGTATGATGTGACGATTGATTCCAGAGATCGTGCCACAAATGAGGTGAATAACAAGATCAAGGATGCAAATATCGAATTTGTAATCGATAAGACCGCACCTTCTGTAGTTATTACCGGTATTGAGGATGACAAACAGTATAGAGCATCTGAGCGTGATATGACGGTTTCCGTTGCAGACAATGTAGCTGTTGGAGACATGGATATCTATGTGGACAATAGCGATAAATCCGTACAGGGATATGATGCAGAAACAATTCTTGAGCAGAACGGAGAAGTTTCCTATACACTGGGAAGTTCTTCAAAATGGCAGAGAATAAATGTTGTGGCAAGAGATGCAGCAGGAAATGTGACGGAGACAGCGGAATTCCGGGTACTGATCACCACGAATCTTGTGATTCAGTTTGTGCGTAACATTCCATTATTAATTGGAACCTGCATTGCTGTGGCAGCGGTAATATTTATCGTTCTGTTATTTGCAAAAAGGCGTAAGAAAGAGGAAAAAGTAGCTTAAGGAATTGTTCCGAAAGTAAATTTTAACGGGCTGCCAAAATCTTTGATTTGGGCAGCCCGTTTTCTAAAAAAAAGAGGAAACAAGATGATACAAAAGGGAGAAATTCTGGATGGAATGTATCAGATCATACAGGAGATCGGGCAAGGCGGAACAGGAATTATTTATCTGGCGGAACATTTACGACTTCAAAAACGGGTGGTTGTAAAGAGGATAAAAGATAATTTTGTGGGCCAGATAAATGGACGCGCCGAGGTGGATATTCTAAAGCGGCTTCACCATACATGTCTGCCGCAGGTATATGATTTTCTTGTGATCGGCTCCAGTATATATACGGTTATGGAGTATGTACAGGGATATGATCTGCAGGTTTATTTAGATCAGGGTTATCAGTTTTCAGAGCAGATCATCAGAAAATGGCTTCTTCAACTAACGGAGGTACTGGACTATCTGCATTCTCAAAATCCACCCATTTTGCATAGTGATATCAAACCATCAAATCTGATGGTCACACCGGATCAGAATATCTGTCTTATTGATTTTAATATTTCCCTGGATGGGGAGAACTCAAAGGATATACAGGGAATCAGTCAATGGTATGCAGCGCCGGAGCAGTATGAAAAAGCAATGAATGTCTTATATGGAAGACAGGATCATATCGTGCTGGACGGACGAATGGATATCTATAGCCTGGGGGCCACATTCTATACCGTAATGACAGGTCTTCTGCCTTCTCCTGGGAAGCAGCGGTTTCAGGATATCACGGATATGGATATTCCTTTTAGTGAAGGCATGAAGGCAGTAATATCCAAGTGTATGAAGCACAATCCGACGCTGAGGTTCTCCGGTGCAGGACAGATGCACAAATATTTGCTGGATATTGGGAAAATGGATCCGGTTTATAAGAGAATGGGGCATGTTCAGGCGGCAGTATGTTTGCTCTGGTGCATGTGCATAATTGCCGGCATAATGTTTATCTACTATGGGAATTGGAAAAACGGAGTTGAAAACTGGCAGCGGGCATATCGGGAGTTGTATGTGAGCACGGAGATTCAGGATGAAGCGGAAATCATTTCTAAGGGAACGGAGATATTAAACGAGAGCGTCTATAAGGGATATTTGAAAAAGAATCCGGGGAAGCGGGCGGAGGTACTGCATATTTTGGGAGACAGTTATTTCAGACAGGCAAATTATCGGGAATCTGTTTCTTACTATAAAGAGGCATGGGAGCTTTCGCAGGAGACCGGTGGATACTGTATGGATTATGTCATAGCATTGGTGCGGAATAATCAGATTACAAAGGCTTCTCAGATCATCACGTCGGCAGAGGGATTGCGGGGACTTTCTGCCGGAGAACAGAAGTTGATACAAGCGGAGATCGCATGGATGAGAGGCGGGGAGGATGAAGCGGAAAAATATCTGGAGGAGATGTTTTCTGCTGAAATTATAACAGACACGGATATTCTTATGCAGGGCAGAATGCTGCAGGCGGATATATATGAAGAGCAGGGGCAATATGAAAAAGCCATGCAGGTTTTAGAAGAGGCGATAACGGCAAATGGCGACAGGAATCTGCTTCGCCGGTTGGGACAGGTTTCGGTAAAGGCGGCAGATGATTGTGAAAATGAGACTGATAGAAATACCTGTCTTAAGCGGGCGTTGGAATGCTATGACAGATTGAATGAAAATACAGATTCAAGCTATGAAGATAAACTAAATCTGGCGCTTGTCAAGCAGGCTCTTGGCAATTATGAAGAAAGCAATAATTTACTGCAGAGGATGGCGATTTCTTATCCGGAGGATTACCGGATTCCCATGTGGCGCTGCTACAATTACCTGAGCATTGCAAAAGAAGAGAATAGCTATGAAGAGGTTTGGGAGGATTTAATCTACCAATACGGGTCATGTAAGCATATGTATGATTTACAGGGGATCCGTGATGGCGACATGGAGGAACTGATCGAAATCATGGAGGAATTGGAAGTGCAAAAGAAAGGAAAATGATATATGTCCGGAATGAATTACATGATGTTAGGCATCGGGATATTGATTGGAGGTACCGTTTTTTGCGGAATTTTCGTGTGGCTGTTATATAAGAAGAAAAAATATATTCGTGAAGAATTGTATGAACTGTATTTATAAAAGAGGAGGAGAACACAAATGCAGCAGGGAAAAAAGAAAATGTTACTTATTATTTTAACCGGTATCCTTGTGGCTGTCGTGGCAGTTGGGGCGGTTATTCTGGTTAACGGACAGATGAAGGAGAAAAGCTATAAGGAAGCGATCTCAAATGGAGAAAAGTATCTGGCAGATAATAATTATGAAGATGCCATTGTCCAGTATAAAAAAGCAATTTCTGTTAATCCGAAGGATGAGGAGGCGTATCTTGCATTGGCGGATATATATGTAGAGCAGGAGGCCCCTTCCAAGGCAAGATCTATTTTGAAAAAAGGATTTGAGCTGACCGGATCCGCAAAAATAGAGCTGATGTTGAATCGTTTGACGAACCAGACCTTTGAGACGTCGGATCTGGTATCAAAAAATGTGGAGGATGCGGATATTGATTTGAGTACGGCTTCTGCGAATATGGGGTGGAATACATCCCTGATGCAAAAAGCAGAGGTATTCTGTTTTGATGATTATAAGAATGAGTTTGGTATGGTAGCGTCCGCCAAAATGGATGATGAGGGATATCTGGAAGTTGAGCACAGTGGTTTGGATGGAATCTGTTATTACCGGAACACAAATGAAAACAAGAACATTGTTGATGAAAACAGAAAGCTGCCTGCCGCAGAAGGTATGCCGGAAAAAATTTCTTTCCATTCGCTGGATAGTTTATTTCGCAATTTTGAAGGCGGAGCAAGTCTGGAACGTTTACAGATGTTGATCGGAGAGCGCGTAGAGCCGCAAAAGGCGGGGGATATGACCTACATAGAAGCGATAATGGAAGATTGCATTATTCGTATTGAGACAGATGAGAATGGAAATATCATATCGCCGAATGCATGGAATGAGGTTGTTCTTCTGAATGCAAATAAAATCGATACGAAAGCAGGAACGATTTCCGGAATTGTTGTGGATGCAGTGACGGGAGATGGGGTAAACAATGCAAAAATTACCTTTAAACCGAAAAACACTTCTTTGGAAACCGAAACAGTCACTACATCCGGAGACGGAACATTCTCTGCTGAGTTGGAGGCGGATGAATATGCGGTTACTGTCACGGCATCTGACTATATCTCTGAAGAATTTATATTCGTAATGGAGGAGGGAAAAAATTACAGCGGAGAAACGTTTGTAATCTCTCCAAAGCTTGCAAGCGGATCAGCGAGAATCGTACTTGAATGGAATGCGGAACCGCAGGATCTGGACTCTTATCTGATTGGGGAAACAGACAGCGGCACAGACGTATTTGTAAATTGGACCCAAAAACAGGTAAAGTCCGATGGGAACGTGATAGCAGAGCTTGATCTGGATGATACCAATGGATATGGACCGGAGACCATTACGATCAACGATCTGAATGGCGTATATCAATATACCGTTGTAGATTATCGAGTGACGTATACCCTGCAGCAGTATGGAGCAACGGTCAAGGTGTATCTGCCGGGGAAAGCTCCGGAGACCATTACGATTGATCCGGGTGCAGGTGTGGAAAACGTGTGGAATGTATGTGAGATCGATCATGGAGAGCTGAAAATTTTAAATTCGGCTCCTGCGGATGATAATCTTTCCGAGATCGATAAATAAGGAAGTGTATAAATGCTGATCGGAATAATCATAGGGCTTGGAGCGGCTGTTTGCATGGTAATACTGTACATGGTGAGAAATCAAAAGCTTACAGAGGTACAGAAATATTATGATGCGGCGCACAAGATATTGAAGGAAGAGTGCTTGAATAATGCCATAAAAAATAAAAGCGGCAGTGTCTGCGGCGGAAAAAAGATCATGTTTTATCTGAGCTGGAAGGACGATGGAAAACAGGGGTTCGTATTTAATCCGGAGCAGGGCGTGCGCATTGGGCGCATTCCGGAAGAGAATGAAATCTGTGTCCGGGAAGAAACTGTATCCGCTCATCAGTGCATTTTATATCTGTCGAGCGGACGTCCTGCCATTCAGGACTGCGATTCTGCAAATGGAACATGGATTAAGAGGGGCAGTTTCAAACATCTCGTTTTGGAGGCAGAGCATTTGTATTCGGGAGACTGCATTATAGTAGGGAGTATGAAGATTAAGGTAAAGATCTTCCTGTTTGATATGGCTTATATTTGATGCGGCACTGTAAACACAAGAGGATAAGGAGAAACGGCAATGATATTGATGGCATATAACAGACAGGTCTGTAAGGAGTTTTTGCTGCCGAATTTACATGACGTAGATTATCAGATCATCCTGTACCGGGAGGTGTTCGGATTACAGCAAAGTCTGGAAATTCAGCTTACAAATTCCGTCAGGGGGTGGGAAATTCTCAGCAGTGATACTTATTATGTGAAATATCAGAGGATGAGAGAAGAAAGACATCTGCTGTGTGATAAGGAAATTCTGGAAATTAAGACATATGGAGGAGAGTTTTTACAGCTTATTGTTGTGGATGATATGTTTTGTTTTCCGGTGGCGGAAAAATATGACATCAGCAGGATGAAGGAAATCTCCATTGGAAAAAGCGAGGGAAATCTCATTCGGTACAATTTTATGGAGCTGGTATCATCCTTTCACGGAACCCTGGAGCGGCATCAGGATGGATGGTATCTGAGGGATTTGAGCAGCAACGGTTTATTTTTGAGTGACAGACGAATTCAGGGGGTAAAAAAGCTCCGGTTCGGGGATCATATCGAGATATTTGGATTGCATGTGCTGTTTTTGGATACGATTCTGGCAGTAGAAACCTTTTACGGTGAGCTTACAGTGAAGGAAGATATATTAAAGCCGGTGGAAATAGCAGAGGTCTTATCTGAAAAGGGTGAAAAGAGGATGAAGGGGCAGGAGCGCTTTTTTAACCGTTCTCCAAGAAACCTTCCGACTATTTATAAGGAATCTGTGGAAATTGAGGCACCTCCAAACCCAAAAAATCTTCGTCAAAAGCCAATTTATCTGACGATTGGACCGGCATTTACGATGGCAATCCCCATGATGCTCGGTTGTGGTTTTGCGATATTTGGAAGTCGGCTTTCCGGTTATACGTCCAGCGCATTCATGTATACCGGTTTGGTGACGGCGATTGGATCGGCACTTATAGGTGTAGTGTGGGCGTTTTTGAATATGAATTATGCGCGGAAGGAAAACAGGGAAGAAGAAAATCAACGGTATAATGCCTACAGTAATTATCTGATGCAGATGACAGAAAAGCTCAGGAGAATGTATCGGCATAATGCGGCTGCGATGAATGAGATTTATCCTTTGACAGCACAAGTGCTTTCCTACAACAGAAATAGCAGTTCCCTTTGGAACCGTAATCATAACCATGAAGATTTTCTGT
This sequence comes from uncultured Lachnospiraceae bacterium, assembly GCA_964428795.1. GTDB lineage: Bacteria > Bacillota > Clostridia > Lachnospirales > Lachnospiraceae > CAYRZL01. Next base: position 28,762 of record CAYRZL010000001.1, read on the forward strand.
ATCAAAGGCTGGGAAATGGGGAACAGCCGTTTCAGGTGGATATAATGATCCCAAAGGATAAGTTTACGTTGATCAATGATTCTTTGACGGAAAAGCCAAAAATGATAAAAGAGGAATTTCAGACGTTGAAGGAAGTTCCCGTCGGAATCTCTCTTATGGAGCATCGTCTCATCGGATTGGTAGGCGGAGAGAACAAAGAGGGAGCCATAGAGATGATGCATACTCTCGTGGCAGGCATCGCCGCTGCCCACAGTTATACAGATGTAAAGCTGGTATTTATTTATCGGGAGTATGACAGAGAGCGGCAAATGAAATGGGAATGTATGCGGTGGTTTCCTCATGTCTGGTCAGAGGATAAGCGAACCAGGTATATGGCGTCAGATGAAATTGAAATGGGGGACATCTTTTTTGAATTATCGAATGTTATTCGGGCGAGAAGTCAGGAAGAAAATTCTTTTAGCCAGGGGAAAAAGAGATTTACAAAGCCTCACTATGTAATGTTCATATCAGATCCCGCACTTCTTGAGGGAGAGATTTTGACAAAATATATTTATGATGCCAGACCTGAATATGGAATCACAACTTTTTTAATGGTTGAATCTGTGGAGCAGCTTCCGAACACCTGTGAGGAGGTTATTGAGAATCATCGGCTTTTTCATGGCGTCTATAATTTGATGAATACGGATGTGCCCAAAAAGACGTTTATACCGGATCAGGTGGAATGTAATGCGCTGGAACGATTCGGACAGGTGCTTGCAAATATTCGTGTAAATGAGATCGAGAGCAGCAGTGAGATTCCGTCCGCACTGGATTTCCTGCAGATGTATGGCGTGAATTCTTTGGAGGAGCTGCAGATTGCAGAACGATGGCGGAAAAACCGTACTTATAATAGTATGCGCGCGTTGATTGGAAAAAAAGCGGGAAATGCGGACTGTTATCTGGATATTCATGAGAAATTCCACGGACCTCATGGCTTAGTGGCCGGTACCACCGGTTCCGGAAAAAGTGAAACATTACAAACATACATATTGTCACTGGCGGTCAATTTTAGCCCTGAAGACGTCAGTTTTTTTATTATCGACTTTAAAGGCGGCGGAATGGCAAATTTGTTTTCAAATTTACCGCATCTGAGCGGACAAATTTCTAACCTGTCGGGAAATCAGGTACATCGCGCCATGATATCAATAAAAAGCGAAAATCAAAGGAGACAGAGGATCTTTTCGGAGCATGGCGTAAACAACATTAATTTGTACACCAGATTGTATAAAAATCACGAAGCCCGTCTGCCGGTTCCTCATTTGTTTATTATAATTGATGAATTTGCCGAATTAAAACGGGAGGAACCGGACTTTATGCGCGAGCTGATCAGTGTGGCGCAGGTGGGACGAAGCCTGGGTGTACATTTGATTCTTGCAACGCAAAAGCCCAGCGGCACGGTAGACGATAATATATGGAGCAATTCCAGATTTCGTCTGTGTCTGCGGGTACAGGACAGACAGGACAGTAATGATATGCTGCACAAGCCGGACGCGGCATTTATTACGCAGGCAGGCCGCTGTTACATGCAGGTAGGAAATGATGAAATCTATGAGCTGTTCCAGTCAGGCTACAGCGGAGCCATCTATCAGAAAAAGGATGAGAAGATACATAATGCGGCAGCGTTGTTGACGCGAACAGGAAAAGCGGAGCTGGTAGGAAGCAGACGGGGGGCTGAAACGTATTTGCAGGGAGGGAAAAAGACGACTCAGCTGGAAGCTGTTATTGCGCACCTGCAGAAAAGCGCGGCGGAAAACGGGTATGCCAAATCCATGCAGCTTTGGCTTCCGGTGCTGGAAAAAGAGATATATTTGGCGGAGCTGGAAGGATACGAAAAATCCTGTTATCACAATGGCATATGGAATGCCATGCCCAAAAAATGGAGTCTGGAGACCATGATCGGATTATGTGATGATCCAAAGCGTCAGATGCAGAAGCCATTGACCGTCAGTCTGTCAAACGGTGGACATACTGCCATCTGCGGATCTGTTGTAAGCGGAAAAAGTACATTTTTGCAGACACTGGTATACTCGTTCCTTCAGAAGTATACGCCGGAGGTTTTGCAGATGTATCTTTTGGATTTCAGCAGCCGCATGCTGGCGCCCTTTGAGGGTGCCCCGCATGTAGGAGGAATTGTGTTTGACAATCAGGAGGAACGTTTGGCGAAATTTATGTTTATGCTGGTTCGGATGATGGAGGAGCGCAAATTTACGCTGCAGGGAGGAAATTACAGCCAGTATGTTCAGGCATATGGTATCCGTATGCCGGCGATTATGGTTGTTATTGACAACGTGGCTTCTTTCCGGGAGAAAACCAAAAACAAATATGACGATATTTTACTTCGTTTGGCGAGAGAGGGCGTGGGATATGGCATATATTTGATCGTTTCCGCCGCCGGATTTGGTATTTCGGAAATTCCGTCAAGAATTGCAGATAATATACGCACAGTTATTTCTTTAGAGCAGGCGGATAAATTTAAATATATGGAAGTTTTGCGTATGACAAGGGTTCCGATTCTGCCGGAAGTAGATGTAAGAGGAAGAGGTCTTGCGTTGGTGGATGGCGAGGTATTGGAATTTCAAACAGCTCTTTGTGTGCCTGCCGAGGATGGTTTTGAACGGGGATTAAAGATCGAACGTTGTTGTGAAGATATGAGCCGGCATTGGATGGGTGCATGTGCCAGATCGATACCGGAAATACCGGAGAAGCCTGTATTGGAGGATCTGCATAATACGGATGGGTACAGGGAAATGGTTCGGTCAAAGAACATGCTTCCTTTTGGATATCGGATGGAGGATGCATCTGTGTATGGAATATCTTTGGCAAAAACATACTGTTATTTCATTTCCGGAAAGAAACGTACCGGAAAGACGAACGCATTGAAGGTGCTGCTTTGTCATGCCTTTCAAAAGGAAGGACAGCTATGTGTTATTGAAAATGACACGAACGAATTAAAAACAATGGCAAAGGAAATGGATGCATGTTATGTGGAAAATGCTGGCGAATTGTTTTCTTATTTTGAAAAGCTGCTGCCGGAATTTTCTGTAAGGAATAAACGGAAACAGGAGCTGTTGGCGCATGGGCTGGATGAACAGGAAATTTTTGAACAGATGAAAGAATTTTTGCCGATTTTTATTTTTGTGGCGGATATGGAAGCTTTTTGTAAGATGGTTTATAAACCGGGTGAGGGAATCGGAAATATGTCCGGGTTTGTGGAAAATATTTTAGAAAAGGGCAGCCTCCATAATATTTATTTTATTGCCTGCTTAAAGGCGGAGGATGAGGGCACGCTTCCCATGTATCGGGGATATACATTATTTACTTCTTATAAGACAGGAATTCATTTAGGTGGAAATTTCCAGGCACAGAAGATTTTTCAGTTTCAAAATCTCAATTACGCACAGCAATCAAAGGTATTAAAAAGAGGGATTGGCTATGTGCCGGATGAAGAGGAGGAAAGCATAGGAGTGGAGGTTGTTATTCCTATGGCAAAGAACAGTTTATGATCGTGATGTTGATTTCGGATGAATCGGAACGGGAACGAAGCTATATGGTACGTTATGCAAAGGAGCTGGCAGGGCTTTGGACGGAAGAATACTGGAAAATGCTTTCGTGTGCTTCCTTTAAGGAATTGCAATCCTTTGCGGCAGAGGGAAAAAAAGCGGATATTCTTTGTATAGATATTACGATGAAGGGGGCGTTGGAGCTGACAAAGGAGCTGCGTTTGCTTTCCCCTTCCGCATATATTATTTTGATTGCCAGTACACATATACTTCCGACTACATATATGCGTCCCACAATAGGAGCGGAATCACTGATGTTAAAACCTCTAAGCGAAAAACAGATACAGGAAGTGTTTGCGGAGGCGATACAAACATATATCAAACGATTTTATGCGCCGGATGAAAAGAAAGTTTTTGTACTGGAGACGAAGGGAGGCAGAGAGTTGATCGATTATGAAAATATTTACTTTTTTGAATCAAGGGAAAAACGGGTTTTTTTAAATACGGATGCAGAATCGTATGGGTTTTATGACACTCTGGAGCAATTGGAGGAGCGTCTCTCAGATACATTTTTGAGATGTCACAGAAGCTTTCTTGTAAATAAAAGTAAGATTGAACGGGTTTTTTTATCACAGAATCGTCTGGTTTTAAAGAGTGAATTTGAGATACCTCTGTCCCGTTCTTATAAACCGGCAATAAAAGAGTTTCTGATAGCGAGAAAAGAAGGGGTAAAATAATATGGCGGAAGTGATCGATCAGGGGAGCCTGTTTTATTTTGACGAATTGAAAATTCTATTGTATGCCTGCGGATATCGGAAGGTGCAGGGAATCCTATTGCCAAAGAAGCCATATTCAAAGGATGATATTGTGCAGGTTTTGTATCATTTGTCGGAAATGGGAGTAATTGAAGCATATGATGAGAAATTCAGGATTATGGATCGATACCGGGAAATGCTAAAAATCATCGGAGAGCCGGAATATGTAACGGTATGGAAGCCATGGGATGAGGAAGATATTGTACAGAAATTCCCGGAATTTTTTTGCTATTTTAAGGAGAAGCGGGCGGTAGTCAGTGAGCGGTATTGGAGACGGAAGGACACCGTAAAAATTCGGATGTTATCATTGGACGAATTTGAAGTATGGAAGGAGAAGGTAAAGAATGATTATAGTGGATATTGAAGTGCCGATGCTGGGGAGAAGCTTCGATTTTCAAATTGATGAAAATATTCCTCTCAATGAGGTGAAGGAGGAGATCACTGAAATGATATGCCGCAAGGAGCAGTGCGAATTAAAGGGGGATAGAGGCAGATTGCTTTTATGGGATGCAAGAACCGGCAGGCGGTTGATTCGGGAATATTCGGCAGAAGAGAATGGATTGGTGACAGGCAGCAGGATAATCCTTGTTTGAGGGGGCAGCTGTGGCAGCGCAAGTTTCAAAAAGGGTCGTTCGTCTGGAAATACAGGTCGTTTATCCTCAGATAAACCCGGGAAGAAAGGTTCGTGGTATGATGGGATCATCAAAGAAATGGAGGACATAAGAAATGGCAGATTTTACAGTATCAATCAATGATTTAAAGACAAAAGTTGATTCTCTGAGACAGTTGAACGGACAGTTTAAAGGTCAGGTAGAAGAACTGGCAGGAACAGAGAGCAATCTGAATGGAATGTGGGAGGGTCAGGCAAGAGAGACTTTTCACAATGCTTTTGAGAGTGATAAGATTCAGATGAATAATTTCTACAATGCGGTAGAAGTATATGCGGCTCGTCTGGAGGCAATCGCGGCGAGATATGCACAGGCGGAATCAACCAATATTGATATTGCGTCAACAAGAACGTATCAGTAGAAACAGCCAAATCAGATTTTTTCAAAATCATGAAAACAGGAAATGAACCAGGATAAAAAGGAGAACGTATTATGGAAGGAATTATTAAAGTATCACCACAGTTATTAACGAGCACAGCTTCGGAATTTGGCAATGAAGGATCTACAATAAGTAATTTGACAAGTGAAATGGTCAATTTGATTACCGGCGTGGCATCTACATGGGAAGGTGAAGCGGCGACTGCGTACATTACAAAGTTCAAAGGTCTGGAGGATGATATTCAGAAAATGGTTCGAATGGTGCAGGAACATAGCGCTGATTTAGAAGAGATGGCGCGGATTTATACAGAAGCCGATAATGCAAATGCGGAGGAGGCAAATAGTCTGTCAGCGGATGTGATCGTATAATGAAATATATAAACATAAGAAGTGTTCAGGCAGTCCGTGAGAGGCTGCTTGAACAAGTTTTTATATTAAAAACCGCAATAGAAAATATCAGGGAAATAGAGCAAAAGCTTCAGGGAATGTCATTGATGGATGAGACGCGGTATCTGTTGGACCAAAGCAGAAGGGAGCTGGAAGACGAAGTTTGGGGACATCAAAGTATGGCGGAATGTCTTGCTTCTATTTGTGCGGTTTGCAAAAAGTCAGAAGAAAATATTGTACAAATGTATGATTTGGAACAGATAATCTATCCGGATACAGATTATGGCGTAAGTGATTTGACGGATCTGGATGATTTTGCAGATATTATTCTATTTTGAGAATGGGAAATAGTCAGGGAGAAAACAAGATGGCAGAATATATTAAGGTTTCAACGCAGCAAATTCGGGCAGACAGAGATCTCATTCAGCGTGAAATGGAAGGGATTACCGCTTCCGTGGAGGAGCTTATTAGGGGAATGCAGTCCCTAGGGGGAACGTGGGAAGGTCCCGCATGGCAGACCTTTCAAAATCAGGTCGCTTCGGATTCAGAGAGAATGAAAGAAATTTGTGTTCAGATCGGTGGATACCTGCAGCATATCGAGTATGCTGAAAATGAGTATAAGAAGTGCGAAAACACCGTAGAGCAACTGATAAGCAGTATTCGTATATAAAAAGTCTGCGATGGGAAGATCGTAAAATGAGTAATGGAATGGAGAGTAATATGGAGCAGGTGCGGATTCGGGTAGAAACAAGCGTGTTGGAAGAGCGGGCGGATTTTGCGGAGCAGAAAATTCAGTGTGTCCAGTCACATTTTGAAAAGATAGATCAGATCGTAAAAAATTCAAAGAATTATTGGGAAGGTGATGCAAATGATGCCCATATTCGGGAATTTCAGGAGTATCAGGATGACATTGATGAAATTCTTGCAAGATTCCGGGAAAATGTGACAGATTTGCGGAAGATTGCCGGTGTATATCAGGAGGCAGAAAAGGCTGCCGCAGAAATCAGTTCAGATCTTCCGGTGGATGTGATTATATAGAATGATCGGAATAGATTGGGCGAAATAGAACGAGATGAAGAGGGATAAGGATGCTGCCGATACAATTTGATTTTCACACAGTAAAAATGCAGGAGGAGTGCACAAGAGAAGTCAGAACCCTGCTGGAAGAATTGATTTGCGGGGAGTATGCAGATACGATGCAGAGTTTGAAAACAGCGTGGGAAGGTGAAACTGCAGCAAAGTTTCAGAATAAGCTGCGGCATCAGGAGGAGCGGATGAGGCATACGTCAGCTTTGTTGGAAAAAGCCCGGACAAAGATGGAAGAAGCATACAGAAGAATGGAGGCTGCTGAGTGCGCAGCAGAAGAAATTTCAGAAAAGCGCACATATAAGTAAAATAGCGGGAGTAAAGAGTCATGGACAGAAAAGGATACCAGAGAGAAAAGAAGGTTGTTGTAAAAAGAGGGGTAGATATTAAGGGGCAGGTAGTTGGCTCGGATAAAGGCTCCTATTTTACCGGATCGTTGAAAGAGTATGATACATATGTGGTGAAGCAGTTGAGCGAACCTTTTTGGAGAATTACTTTTCGGGATGCAACAACCGGGGAGGTATTTCAGTCACGCTTCCGGAGTCGGATCTTCATCGGAAGAATGCCGACAAATGGCGAAGAGAGTGTATTTGCAGTTCCGGGTGATCCTATGATTTCAAAAAAACACTGCAGTATATTTGAGGCTGCAAATCAGTTGTTTGTGGAGGATTTAAATTCAAAGAACGGAACGTTTGTAAATGATAAAAGAATAGATGGAACACAGGTCCTGAACAATGGGGACATGTTACAGATTGGACAAACAAAATTTATTGTAGGATATGGAAGAGGATAGTACACAGATCACTTTCAGACAGATCGTTCCGGGAAAAGGAGGAAGGAACATGGTGTGGTCGAAAACACAGTTGAGGATAAATTATCAGAAAACATTAAATCAGGCAAAGGATTTAGAGCGTCTGGCAGAGCAGATGATGGCGTTGTCTAATGATGAAATAGAAGGGGATATGGAAGTGCTGGAATGTAGCTGGGCAGGAGAGAGCGGAAGCCTGTATGTAAGGAAAGGAAGACGATTAAATTCCTTGATTTACCAGCATGCAAAGTCTTTGCAGCAAACGGCTTTGGTATTGAAAAGAAATGCGGAAAATACTTATCGTGCGGAGCTGAGGATCATAGAGCTGGCAGAGCGGAGATGGTTTTAGCAGATGCGCAGGACGCATAATATATATTTTGTAAATAAATGAAGGATACATTGGTTGAGGTCAATGTATCCTTTTTATTATTTTCCGGCAGATTTTGATTGAGTTATGGATTTTAATATTTCAACGGTTTCTTCCGGTGAATAAAACCAGCCGGGATCCATATTTTCCAAATAATCATAAAATGAATACAATAGGCTTGCTTCCTCCAGCTTTAAGTAGACAAGCTGCTTGTTTATGGTAGAAAATATCAGATAACCGTTTTGGGCGTTGGTATAAATGCATAATTGGCTTTCCGCTATAGGAGAATCAGGACGGAGCATTTTATATTTTCCGGTTTTGCAGACTGTAATCAGATTGCGGATAATAAGGCTTCGGTCTTTCGGTTCAATGGGATGGTACAATGTATCCGGAAATTCAAATATTCTACCTGAGTAAAAAATGTCAGCAACACCTTTTTCCGTGAAAATAAATTGTGAATTGAGGTCAAAAAAATCCGAAGATTTCTCGTTTGTATATGGTGTTATACTGTTTATAAAATCCGTGCGGTTTGGCAATTCTTGGATTATATATTTATCCAAAAGTGAAGGAGGCAGTAACGGAATTATACAAGGCTGCTGCTGAAAAGAAAATCCGGCACTGCTGTGTATGTCCAACTCATTAAAAAAGGAAAGCTGAGTAAATGCAGAATCTATTCGGCAGACAATGGGGGATGTTTGGGATTTTAGCCGGGAGAAAACATCCTGAAAATTTTTGACGGTGCTTTCCCTTAAAAACAGGGTACCATATTGCAGGTTAGGTGAAAAAACAAGTGCATGCTTGGATGTAATTACCATCGATGAAAACAAATGAAAAATACTGTCGTGCGAAATAATGCTGTCATAATAACATGAAGGCATATAATCGCATAGACAGGAGCGGTACATTGGAAGTATTTCCTGCAGGCATTGCAGGTTGTAATGTAGCTTATTTGTGGTAATATCGGCAGCGTTATTCAGACATATTATATGCTCAATCCTGAGATTAGGCTTGCTTTGGCAGACGGCAGAAAGCAATTTCATAAAATATCCGGAAGACGGTTGAATTACCAGTTGAATAAATCCTTCGCTATTCTGGGCTTCTGAAGTCAATATATTATAAATAATCTGATATATTTCATCTTTGTTTTTTATAGAAAGAAATTCCTGATTATCAATATTCTGCCAATCGCTGGTGATTGTTGAAAAAAGATCAGGAGTATGTATGGGAGGTTTCGAAAAATTTGTAATGAATTGCTGCGTGTGTTTTCTGCGATAATAAGTATCATGACCGATAATCGTTATTTTATAAGCCTCCCAGAATTCATTTCGTTCTACCGGTGTCAATTTAATAAAATCGGCTATTTTGTGTACAAGCTGTTCAGAGGCCGGATTTCTTTTTCCGCTGATAACCTTATACATATTGGAACGATCTATACCGCAGAATTGTGCGAGCTGGTGCGTGCGTACATTTTTATTTTTTATATATGAAGAAAGTAAAATTGAAAATGGTGTCATATAACATCTCCCCCATAAACAGGAAAAAATTCCTGTGATCATATTTTTACATATGCATCTGATTTATAATTATACCGCTTAAAATATGAAAATTCAATAACAATTACTGATATAATCGGGAATTATACCGATAAAATTAGAGTAATATTTTAGTGGAGGTATGATATTGATGACAGAAGAGTTTGTACGTACCCGGATTACTGAATTGCGAATGAAAAAAGGGGTTTCTGAATATCGAATGAGTACCGATATGGGACATAGCAAAAGCTATATTCAAAGTATTACGTCGGGAAGGGCATTGCCATCGCTTTCAGAATTCTTATATATGTGTGATTATCTTGGCGTTACACCAAGGGAGTTTTTTGATAAAGATGTAAAGGAACCGATACTTGTGACGCAATTATATTCTACTGTAAAAAAAATGTCTGATAAGGATTTGTTGGCGCTTATTAATATAGCAGAAAGATTGAATGAAAAGCGTTGATAGATATGCATTCTTAATGTTTTATCCATTTGGAGGCGTTCTGCCACATAATTTCAGTACAATTCCTATGTTTATCGAATGAAATGAAAAATGAAATATGTTATTTATAATAGTCGTTATGAAAAAACAGAGGGCAGGATGTAAGGTCATAAGATGCCTTTTTTATTATAAATATTTCTTAAAATCAGAAAGCTTCCGAAAAAAATGCCGGCTGCAGCGTCTTCCCCGGAAGCTTTTTCATAAAAATGCAAGCTTATTCTTTCCCATTCCAGCAATAGGTACACAGCTTATCAGGGTCGATGCCTACAGACTCCAGCATATCATCCAGACGATGATAACGCAGAGAGGTAAAGTTCAGCTTCTTTCTGATGCCTTCTACCATTGCCTCATATTTTTCGGAATCCGGGTCTGCATATTCCTGCAAAATCTCATCCGTCACTTCACCGTCCTCCAACTCTGCGATCACTCTTCGCGCGATCAGCTCCATCTCGGAGGAGGAACGGGAGAAGTTCAGATATTTACATCCAAACAGAAGAGGCGGACACGCAGGACGAATGTGAACTGCTTTTGCTCCGCTCTCATATAAAAATTCTGTAGTCTCTCTCAACTGGGTTCCGCGGACAATGGAATCGTCGATGAGAAGCAGTTTTTTATCTTTGATCAGATCATGTACCGGCAGCAGCTTCATGTGTGCGATCAGATTACGTTGTTTCTGAATGGTCGGCATGAAGGAACGGGGCCAGGTCGGTGTGTATTTGATAAACGGTCTGGAGAACGGGATACCGGATTCATTCGCATATCCTACTGCATGTGCGGTACCGGAATCCGGAACGCCTGCCACCACATCAGCGTCCACGTTTCTGTCTCTGCGTGCAAGCAGTTTTCCGCAGTTATAACGCATCTGTTCCACATTTACACCCTCATAGGAAGCGGACGGATATCCGTAGTATACCCACAGGAAGGTGCAGATCTTCATCTTGTCATAAGGTGTCAGTAATGTCTTGACGCTGTCTGCATCAAATACAACGATCTCACCGGGACCCAGCTCTTTATAATCCTGATATCCCAGATTTAAATAGGAATGGCTTTCAAAAGCAGCACAGATAGAGCCTTCTTTTTTCCCAAGTATGACAGGGGTACGTCCCATTTTATCCCTTGCTGCATATATGCCTTTTTCTGTCAGAATCAACATGGATAAAGAACCGTCTACGGTATCCAGTGCATATTTAATGCCCTCAATAAAGTTATCCTTCTGGTTGATCATGGAAGCCACCAGCTCGGTCGGGTTGATCTCTCCATTGCTCATCTCAAAAAAGTGTGTCTTGTTTTTGACGATTTCTTCTACTATCTCGTCTGTGTTGTTGATCTTGCAGATAGTAGTAATGGCAAATGTACCGTGATGAGAACGAACCAGAATAGGCTGCGCCTCAAAATCGGAGATACATCCGATTCCGTAATATCCTTCCAGCTTATCCAGTGATTTTTCAAATTTAGTTCTAAATTGGGTATTTTCAATACTATGAATCGACTTTTTGAAACCGTTTTTTCCGTAAACTGCCATACCTGCACGTCTTGTTCCCAGATGAGAATGATAGTCTGTGCCGAAAAATAAATCAAAGTTACAATTTTCTTTTGATGCTACACCAAAGAATCCACCCATTTTATTTTCCTCGTCTCTTTTATTTTAGCTGCCATGCAAGCCCAAACACATCATACTTCATTTCTTCCCATGAGACAAGGAAAAATTTCGAAAAAAACGTCACTTTCTTCATAGAAAATGTCATTTAAAAAAGATAATTTCTGTGAAAAAATAATCTCAACAATAACACGAAGTAAATGTTTTCAGAAGAAAGGGAGGATTTTTTATGAGAACAATCTACGCAGAGGCACAGCCGGGCAGGGTTGTGCTGAAGGAAAAAGAAATTCCGGCGCCGGGGCCGGGAGAGGTACTGTTAAAAGGTAAATACAGTGCCATGAGCCCCGGAACGGAGAACGGTCTGCTGGGAGAGCACATCGTACCGCTTCCAACCAGCATCGGCTATGCAATGGCTGCCGAGGTAATCGAAGTAGGCGAGGGTGTTCGGGAGCTGAAGGTTGGCGATCATGTGGTGGCAACCGTGGAACATGCACAGTATGTCGTAACATCTGAGCTGAATTGTACCCTTTGTCCCGAAGGTGTTGATCTGAAGCAGGCAGCTTTCTGGAACCTTGGACACACAGGCATGTATGCACTTCGTCGTTCCAATTTACAGATGGGTGAGCCTTGTGCTGTTCTTGGCCAGGGATTTGTGGGAGCAATGACTGCACAGTGTGCGCGTCTGGCAGGCGCCTGCCCGGTTATTGTTACGGATTTGGATGATGCCCGTCTGGAAGCGGCAAGAACCATGGGTGTTGATATTGCAATCAACAGCAAGGATGATCCCGACGGACTTGAGAATGCAGTAAAAGCATTGGGAAGGGACGGACTGCCGGTTATCTTTGAGGCGACAGGAGCAAGAGGACCTTTGATGCAGGCTGCAGAGCTGATCGGTGAGAGAGGCCGCCTGGTTATGATCTCACAGGTGCACGGAGAGGCAATGCCTCCGATCGATGATCCGATCATGCAGAAGGGTGCAAGTCTCATCGGTACATATGTAAATTCAAAACCATATAAACTCAGAAGAGCCGATCTGGAGATTGTCGGTACATGGCCGCCGGTAATGGCAAAGAATCTGAAACCATATCAGAATTCCGATGTATGGACCTGCGATGAGGATATCAAGGTATTCCTTGATATGATCAAATACGGCAGACTGGATATCACGCCGCTCATCAGTCATGAGTTTAAGTATACTGAGATTCCGGAAGCATACGCTGAGCATGTATTCCCGCATGTGGATCCGAACATGACAGCCGGACTGATTTCCTGGATTGAAGAATAAAAGGGGTTTTATAAACAAAAGAAAATTTAAGTAGTTGAGAGGAGAATGAGAAATGGCTCAAACAAAAAGCAAAAAGTTTTTAGGTTATGGAATACTGTTATGTGTACTGGGTATCATTTTCATGTTCCTGTATTCAGGACTTCAGAATGACCAGATCAATATTATTCAGTCGTTTATTACAAAAGAAGGCGGCGGCTGGTCTGCAAATGCAACGCAGCTCCCGATGACGGTAGGTAATGTTATTTGTATTATTCTTACCTTTATCTATGGAACCTTGTTTATCAAGTTTGGCGTAAAGAAACCGCTGATCGTAGTTATGATCATTACTGCAATCGCTACCCTTGGCATTGTGGCAGCAAACGGTCTGGACTGCAACGGTGGCGCAGCATCCGGTAATTATCCGTTGTTCTTTATTTCTTTGTTGATTGTTCGATGCGGTTGTATGATCCTTCAGATGGCAGGCTTCATGCTGGTAGCAAACTGGTTTATCAAATACCGCGGACAAATCATGGGTATTGTAACCATGGGTTCCCCGATCTTCTCCGTAGTTGGAACCGGCGTTATGTCAAACCTGATCTTAAATAAATTTGGCGGAGATTACAGACCGTTCTATATTGGAATAGCAGTAATTATCGTGGTGATTTGTCTGATTGTTGGTTTTGCTGTAAAAGATACCCCGGAAGAAGCAGGGCTGTATCCGGATGGCGCAGATCATGCTCCGAAATCTGAAGAGAGTGATGAAGTGAAGTTGACAGTAGGTCAGGTATTGAAAGAGAAAAAAGCATGGTTGTTGATCGTTTCTTTTGGAGCATTCCAGTTTATTATCAATGCTTGTATGGGATCTATGGCAATTCGCTTTATTACGCTGGGCGGTACGGAACTGTGGGTCAATACGGCGGTAAAATATCTGGCAATCGGCGCTGTCCTTGGTATTCCGATGTCCTATGTATTTGGTTTCCTGGATGACAAGTTTGGTTCTGTAAAGGCTTCTATCATACTTGGAATCTGTGAGTTTATTCCGGTTCTGGCTCTGATGATGCAGCCGGAGGGTGGTTCTGTGCCGCTGATGCTTGTTTGGGGATTTGGCGTGGCTTGTATGACAGGCGGCGTACCGACCATGCATCCGTGTATCACATCCTATGTATATGGACGTAAAGAGTATCAGTCCGCAAACCGTATTATCATGGCGATCCAGTTGATCCCGTCTGCGGTGGCAGCAATGATGATGACTGTACTGATTACATCCGGAAAAGCAACTGTTGGATATGCGATCCTGATCGTGGTTATCATCGTCGGTCTGATTTCCACAATCCCGATGCTGAAGATGAAGGATGCAAACGCAGCTGACCGTATGTATGCTGATAAGTAGGAACGACAGGCAACGAACCGCGAAAAATCAAAGATTTTGAGCGGGGCTTCGTCGCAAAACTTTGACACACAATAAAATGAATGGAAAGGAAACAGATTATGGAACCGAAAGTGATAAAAGGCGCGCCAAAGGCAAAACCAGCCAGAAAAGAGTGCAAAAATATGCTGACTATGGCTGACATTATCGTAGGCGTAAACTCTGTGTTGAATCCGGGCAAAGAGCCGATCAACTGGTTTGCTCCGGCAGAGGATGCAGTGGCAGCTGTACATATCAAAGACGGTAAATACCGCGCGGATCTGTCAAATGAGTCCGTCAAATTTGGCGGAACTGTGACAGATCGTGAAGTAAAGGATCTGAAGGTTGTTGCCTACAAAGGGGAAGAGGGCGGTCTCTATGTAGAGGGAGCAGGCTCTGACGTGGTACTGGATGGGGCAGTCATCAGTACAGCAGGCGAGGGAACCGGTATCGGCGGTCCTGCCAGTGCAGCAGCAGTAAAATATAATGGTAAGCTCACGATCAAAAATGCAATCATTGATACAAACGGAAGAACCAAATATGCTACCGCAGCAGAGGAAGGTTCTGTATTAAAAGTGTATGACTCCGTGCTCTACGCACATGGGATACCATATGGCGATGACATCGAGCGTCCAAGTGCTCTTATGTCCACTCCGCCGCCGCCACTTGAGATCGACGGTAACACGCGTACACATTGCACGATGTCCAATTCTTCCAGCTACTTCTATGATTCTACCATCATTTGTGACGGATGGGCGGCTTTGTCCACAGAGTCTTCGGAAGGATATGTATATCTGGAAGCGAATAATTGCGATATTATCTGTACAAAGAATGGTTACGGTGCGTATGCGGATCCGGGTTGTCATGATTATTTCAATGACTGCCGGCTGGATATGGCGCGCATGGCAGCTATTCTGGCTGGAAACAGTGATATGACCTTCAATGATTGTGAGGCGAACTGCGGAAGCTATTTTGCACTGACCCACTGTGTGAACGGATGGGCAGAGGAAGTTGCAGATCTGACCATCAACGGAGGAAAAATCCGTACAAAGAAGGAAGCTGTTCTCGTGAAGAGCCATAATCTTTGCCTGGATATGAGTGAAGTGGATATTGCTTCCGAGTCTGGCGTGATTGTACATACAATTTTAAATGATGATCCGTGTAAAACAAATCCGGGAGACGCACCTTACGGTGTCAACGTATTTATGGCAGATATGGATGTGACCGGTGATTTTATCCATGAGGATACAGAACGTGATATGTGGATTGTACTCTCCTCCTCCCAGATCACCGGCTGCATCCAAAACGCAAATGTATCCTTCGATGCAGGAAGCAAATGGAAGGCGACCGCAGATTCAGAAATCTGTCTTCTGACCGATGTAGATCCGGCACAGATAGATGCAAAAGAGGGTGTTACCATTATTGCTCACGGAGCTGAGAACGGTGAGTATGCACTGGCAAGCGGCGGCAAACTGATCGTTCAGGCTTAACAGGAAAATTCGAATGGATATTTATGGGTTTCCGGTGATGATTATCTGGACAACAGGGTAAGAAAGTAATACAATAAAATTGATTCAGAGCTTGGCGAAGGCTAAGCTCTGAATATGCATACAACGATTGGAGAAAGATCTATGGGAATTTTATCAAAAGCGCTCCATGTGGGAATCAGTGTATATAATATGGAAGAATCTATCGCATGGTATGAAAAAAATCTGGATTTTGAGATCTGTAAAAATGACGGTTATGTACCGCCTCTTGGAGCAAAGATCGTATTTATGAAAAATAAGGATATTGATTTTGAGATAGAGCTGTTCGAGTATGATGAACCAAAACCAATTCCGGAGGATAGAAAGACGCCGAATACGGATCTTCAGACGGTTGGAACGAAGCATCTGGCGGTGCAGACGCTGGATATGGCGGCGGTGAAAGCACGTTTTCTGGAAAATGGTGTGGATATCGCCCATGAGGTGACTATGGACGGAGAGTCTGTTATGTTTGTAAGAGACTGCAATGGTGTCCTGGTAGAGATTATTCAGCCGGCACAATAAGAGACAGGGATATGAAAAAGAAACGGATTGTTGCGGTCATCGGGACAGCATTGGTTGCTGTGATCCTGTGTATCGTGATCAATATTCTGTATGTGGTCGTACCGGGAAAGAGTGACATAAATCAACAGGATCAGACAGAACAGCAGGTGGAGCTTACGCTGGTTTATGCTTATCAGAACCAACAATGGAATAATGCTGTGCTTGCCACGGTGGAAGGCTTTGAAAAGGCACATCCGGATATTAAAGTAAATATAAAGACGCAGTATCAGGATAAGCTATATGACGATGCCCTGAACAAGCTCGTTGCGAGAGATGAGCTGGGTGATATTGTGCAGTTAAAGACCCCGGATGCCTATGCGGCATGCGGGGCATTGGTGCCTGTGAGGGAGGATATAGCTGCGCTGACAGATACCGTATATGAAAGGGACGGACAGGTATATGGCGTATGCGCTCTTGGAAGTACGTCGGGTATCATATACAATAAAGAAATGTTTGAGAATGCGGGTCTGACGGAGCCGGACACATATGAGGATTTTCTGCGTATCTGCAATCATCTGGAATGGAGGGGCGTGACTCCCATCGGTCTGAGCGGAAGCGAGCTTTGGCACCTGGAATTCTGGATGAATCATTTTTTACGGGTGGATGTGCTCAGTCAGTCAGAAAACTGGCTGGCAGATTGTGCGGCAGGAAAGACTGCATGGACGGATGATGAGGCGGTTTCGATGCTTGAACATATGCAGGAGCTGTTTGGGCAAGGTTATCAAAATTCAGACTGGAGTACGATCAGTGAATCCGGTTTGGTTTATCAAATGTCTAAGCAGCAGGTTGCCATGATTTACGCAGGTCCGTTTATGATCAATTCGATTCGTGAGTTAAATCCCGATTTAGAGCTTGGGTGGTTCTATGTGCCGGATACGCAGGGGAATATTTATGCCGCAAATACAAAGGATGTATTCTGGTCCGTGACGGAAAGTTGCGGGGAGGATGAAGAAACGTATGATGCGGCCATGGAGTTTTTGCAGTATTTTTATAGCCATGAAAATTATGAAATGATCTTAAATGAGATGAATGGATTTTCCACTGCCAAAGACGAGGCTACGGAGGAGCTGTTAAGGAACGGGGAAATGGTATATGAGGCTTTTTGTGATGCGGATGATTTTATTTCGGGATATATCGGAGACAGCAATACACCTCAGGGATTTGAAGAACAAATGCTTCTGATCGTCAAGGAAATCATGAATAATCGGATTACTCCGCAGGATGCGGCAGTGCAGATACAGGAAGTGTGGGATTCCTGTATGCAGGGACAAAAAAGCGGGGGTGAAGGCACATGAAAAAAATGCATATGCGAACCTCCTTTGCAAAACTGACGATGTCATTTCTGCTTTTGGGCGTGCTGCCCCTTCTGGTGCTCAGTATATTGTTTTTTGTACGTTACGCAAACAGTATCCAGTCTGTGACGGTGACAAACTATCGGCAGATCGACAGCTTTATCGGAAAAAATGTAGGGAGTATCATCGAATCAGCGGATGTTGCCATGGGAAGTGTCTACGATTATGGTATGGAAGAGAAGGGCGATCTGACAGATATTTTACTGGATAAGAATATAAGCGGGACAGAGCAAAGTGTGTATATTCATCAGGTGTTGGAGCATGTGATGGAGCAGAGTGAATATATTACCTCTGTGCGTATGGTGACAGAGAATGGGGACGTATACGGTGTGTTTTCCGGTCAGGGAAAAACGCTGCGGTCACAATCGGAAGAATTTACCCGCTTTTCTCCTTTTGAGGAAGAAAATCTGAGGACACTGCTGATGCTTCCGGCTGTGGAGGAGACGAAATACTGTGTGAATTCTGATGATTATGTGTTTGATCTGGTACGCAATGTTATGGATACCAGCAGTGTGGAAACGGTGTATCATCATCCGCTGGCTACCATGTATGTGGGGATAAATGTAGAAACCATCCATGAGATAATAGAGGGGATAAAACTGAATCAGAACGCAGAAGTGTATGTGTATGATGCTGAGTTTGCGGGATATATATACAGCAGCGGGGCGGAGCATTATGCGGAAGCTCCCTCGGAGCCATTTCTCTATGCGGATAAATTGCAGGGAGAAAGCGGTGACGTACAGATAGACGGTAAATGGATGTTTTACCAGCAGATAGATGACAGTAGTCAATATGCCATTTTGCTGGTGGATCAGGCAATGGTCCGCAGCCTTCTTTTTCAGAATCAGGTGTTCTTCATATTAGTACTTGCGTTTTCCTGTTTTACGCTGCTGGCATTTTATATGATGTTTTCCAGAAGAATGAGCGAGCCTCATGTAAAGCTGAAAACTGCCATGGAGCAGCTTCAGGAAGGCAATATGGATGCAAGAGTGGAGGTGGTAAAAACCGGAGATGAAATGGAGTACCTCTGTGAAGGCTTTAACCAGATGGCGGAGGATTTGCAGCATAATATTGAGAAGGTGTTGATCGCTCAGATCTATGCGAGAGAAGCGGAGCTGGATGCATTGAAAATGCAGATTCAGCCTCACTATTTGTATAATACGCTGGATGTGATCCGTATGACCGCGTTGGAGCAGGAGGATGAGCTGACAGCGGAGCTTCTGGAAGCTTTGGCAGCACAGCTTCATTATGTTATAGGACACCATGATGACCGGGTGACTATAAGGCAGGAGCTGGATATGCTTCGCACCTATTTTGTCATTACAAAAGTCCGGTATGAAAACCGGTTTGGTCTGACGATTCATGTGGCGGATGAGGATCAGGATCTTTATATTTTAAAGATGATGCTGCAGCCTATGGTGGAAAACGCCATCAAGCACGGACTTCGGGAAAAAGAGGGCGCCGGGATGGTGTCTGTGAATGTGGTGCGAAAAGGGGATGTTCTGGAAATCGTAGTCATGGATGACGGAGTGGGAATGGAACCGGAGCAGGTAGAGCGAATCCGGGATATTTTACAAAGCAAGGAAATTGGCTATCTGGATGAGACCGGATGGGTCAGCGTTGGAATGAAAAACGTGTACGACAGAATCAGGATCAATTGTGGAAAACAATATGGATACGAGATTACGAGCATCAAAGGTGCGGGAACGATCGTTACGTTCCGTCTGCCGGTCTGGGAAGGAAGTGAGACGCATGTATCGGGTGATCATAGCGGATGATGAAAAAATTATTTTGAACGGATTGAAAAAATTGATCGACTGGGAAAAACTGGGGATAGAAATTGTGGGGGAAGCCACAAACGGAAAGACGCAGCTGCAGTTGATTGAAGAGAGGAAGCCGGATCTTGTCATATCGGATATTATGATGCCCGGCATGACAGGGTTGGAGGTGATTGCCGCACTGGAAGAAATCAATGTGAAGCCTAAATTTATTTTTATCAGTGGGTATCAGGAGTTTGCTTATGCAAAAGAGGCGTTGAGCAGAGGTGCAGTAGATTATCTGTTAAAGCCGGTGTCGCGCAAAGCCCTGGAACAGTCTGTAAAAAAGGCTATCGGACAGATTCAGAATGAGTCTACGGTGGAAATATTTCAGGAAGAAAAGACAGAAATTCAGAAGCTGTTTGAACAGATCAATGACGGACAGGAATATGCAAGCAGTGATATGTATGCCATGTTCTCACGAATGAATATAGATTGTGAGGGAAAGGAGTTTCAGGGGCTTACCTTTGGGCTGATGGAAAAGCAGGGAGAAGAATTTCGGGATTTTTCCGTGGAAAAACAGAATTTGATCCGGTTTTCCACATACAATCATATTTGTGGCTGGTTTCGGGATGAAAAACAGGGTTTTTGTATCCGCAAGGAGGAGGACCGGGTGCACATTATGGGGCTGTATCCAAAGGGTGAGAGGGACATTTATCTGGAGAGCGTGGTCATTCCCCTGAAAGCACTGATCGAGCAGGAGCATGGAGTGCGCCTGTGTGTGGGAATCGGTATGCCGGGTACGGATGCAGCTCTTTTGAAAAATACATACAAGACAGCGGATCTGGCGTATAATTTATATTTCTTTGAGAAAAGGCCGATCATTGATTTTATGGATATTCATAAGGACTATACGATTTCTTTTGATGATTATACCGAAGGGTGCGAGGCGGTGTTTAAGTCTATTGTTGCGAAGGATGGGCAGGTGATGAAGTGCATCGATCGGGTTATGGATATGATAGCCAGGATTCATTATGGAAATAAATATGCGGTAAGGGCGCGCACGATGCATTTTACCGGAGATTTGGGTATGAAGCTGTACCGCTATCACATGTTGGACGGGGATTTTTATGTGATGCAGGACGCACTGCAAAAAAAGGTGGAGAGCCTTTGCACCTTTGAAGAATTGAAGGATTGTATCATGCGGCATTATGAGCAGCTTCTTCAGGAGATTTACCGCACGGTAAAATCAAAAGATACGATGCTCATCGAGGACGTGAAAAATTATATTCAGGAAAATTATAATAAGGATCTGTCCATTCGGGAGCTGGCGGAAGTGGCATGTGTCAGTCCAAACTATTTCAGTGCGTTATTTAAAAAAGAAACAGGAGAAAATTATAAGGCATATCTGACTTCCATCCGTATGGCGGAAGCCATGCGTCTGGTGATGGAGACAGATATGCGCAGCTATGAGATCGGTGAACATGTAGGCTATAACAATGTAAGAAGATTTGTGGATGCTTTTCGTGCCGCATACGGAGTCAGTCCTTCTGAGTACCGAAAGAATATGAGGGGTGAAGCGTAGAGCAATATTGTTCGATGACTTTTGCGACGCCGTCATCGTCGTTGCTTTCGCATACAAAATCAGCATGTTCCAGACAGGCAGCGGTAGCATTTTTGACAGCCACGCCCATTCCGGCGTAGGTGAGCATGTCCGCATCATTGTCTCCGTCTCCGAAAGCCAGAACAGAATCCGGTGTCAGGCTCAGAAGCTCCAGCACATATTGCAGACCGGCGGTCTTGCCGGAATCTTTGTGGGAGATTTCCATGCGGTAAGGAGCGGCAGATGTGATATAGATATCTTTTGCATTCCGCTCAATTTGTTTTCGCATCATGTTGTATAAATAATTATTTTTTAAAATCAGGTCAAGACTGTCCAGACGGGCAGCATTCTGAAAGATAAAATCTATAATATAATCCACAGATTTGCGGGTTTCTCTGACATAGTCCACAGACGGAGCAGGAACACCGTATTTCTGTGGATAATTTACATAGTCAGCGGCACCGTAAGCGATGCCATCCACAAATGCTTCGTAAGTCACATTTCCCTCCATAAAATAATATCCCATACATTGCAGAATAGAACGGACGTCCCGGGCGGTCAAAAGCCAGCCGTGCATGCGTGTTCCGGTGCGTAGGTCATAGATGGCGGCGCCGTTTGATGTAATGGAATAGGTAAGCCCTTTGATTTCCAGAATAGATTCCGGAAATGTGCTGTATGCCCTGCCGCTGACGGGTAAAACGGTGATCCCGGCTGCAAGGGCATGCTCCAATGCGGCTTTGGTGGCCGGAGATAAGGTTTTGTCTGAGCGCAGGGTGGTGTGATCCAGATCCAGCGCTATGCAGCGTATCTTTTTATTTATGAACTTCTGGTACATAGAAATGTGTCTCTCCTTTATCTGCGCAGTTCTTAGCTCAGAAAAAACATATCACATCTGTGTACAAAACACAAGACAAAATTGTCTTGTAAAAACAAGGAGGTTACGTTATATTGATAGCAGTAGGAAATGCAGGAGAAAAACAACCATGTCGATTCATTATTTTGCCCCCATGGAGGGAGTTACCGGTTACATATATCGGCGGATTCATCACAAATATTACCCCGGAGTAGATAAGTACTTTGCTCCGTTTATGTCCCCTACGCCGGATTGTATTATGAATCCAAAGGAGCAGGATTTTTATAAGGGTCAGCCTCGTCTGGAGACGTTTTTACTGGTCATGGAACAGGCAAAGATGCCGGTATGCTACAACGGAGATATCTGTGAGAGGGCAGGTGAGCGGCGTATATATCAGATGTTTCCGGGTGTCTCTGCAACGATGATCGGCAGAGGATTTTTGCGAAATCCTGACTTACTGGCAGAATTGCAGGGAGCAGACTTACAGAGTGCAGGATGGGGCGTGCAGCAGGAGGATACTTCGTGCAGAGATGATTATGACTGGGAAAAGTTAAAATGTTTTCATGATGATATTTATTTTGGGTATCGGGAAGCCACTTACGGAGATGCTCCTGCACTGTTCCACATGAAGGAGCTGTGGAATCACATGCAGGGGATGTTTGAGGATATTCCTGATATGCCAAAGATTTTAAAGAAGATCCGCAAAGCCACCAGACATGAGGATTATATGTCTTTGGTAGATGCTTTGTGGCAGAAAAAAAGAGAAAGCGAGGGGTTTTAATGAAAACAAAGCTTGATTTTGTGGATAACAGACTGGTGCTTGGAACCTGTTATTATCCGGAGCACTGGAGTGAGGAGCTGTGGGAGGAGGATCTTTTGCGGATGAAGGAAAACGGTATTGAGATTATCCGCATTGCAGAGTTTGCATGGAGCAAGATCGAACCGGTAGAGGGTATGTTTACTTATGAATTTTATGACAGGTTTCTGGAAGTGGCAAAAAAGGTCGGCACAAAGGTCATTTTCTGTACGCCCACAGCCACACCTCCGGCATGGCTGACACACAAATATCCTGAGGCGCTCAATGCTACCATGGATGGCGTGCTCTATCGCCATGGTGCCCGCCGCCATTATAATTATAATTCACCCAAATATCTGGAATTGTGTGCAAGAATCTGTGAGAAATCCGCAGCTCACTATGCTTCCCACCCGAATATTATCGGATGGCAGATCGACAATGAGATCAACTGTGAGAAGGATGAGTTTTATTCTGAGAGTGACACGGTTGCTTTTCGCAGATTTTTGCAGGAAAAATACGGGACATTGGATGCTCTGAATCAGGCATGGGGAACCGCATTCTGGAATCAGACTTATACTGCGTGGGATGAGGTGTATGTTCCTCGTACTACGTTGAGCAATTCCACAAATCCCCATGAAGTGCTGGATTATTACCGCTTTGTCTCTGACAGTGCATGCCGTTTTGCAAAAATGCAGAGTGATATTGTCAGAAGATATACGAAGCCGGGGGATTTTGTCACTACAAACGGTATCTTTAATAAACTGGATTACCAGCGCATGAGGGATGAGAGTCTGGATTTTATCACTTATGATTCCTATCCGAATTTTGCTTATTGTCTGGTGGAAGATCCGCTGCATTCCACCGACCTCAATGATCGTAAATGGAGCCGCAATCTGACGGAGGTTCGTGCTATTTCATCGAATTTTGGCATTATGGAGCAGCAGTCAGGCGCAAACGGATGGAACACGCATATGGAAGCTCCGACACCGAGACCTGGTCAGTTGACCCTGTGGACGATGCAGAGTGTGGCGCATGGGGCGGATTACATCAGTTATTTCCGCTGGAGAACCTGCACCATGGGAACGGAAATTTACTGGCATGGTATTTTGGATTATTCCAGCCGGGAAAATCGCAGACTTCGCGAGGTGCGTCAGGTATATGAAAAGTTCAAAAAGCTGTCCGGTATCAGTGGTACGACCTATGAAGCGAATGTAGCTGTATTGAAGGATTATGATAATATTTTTGATTCTCAGTTGGATGTATGGCACGGAAGAGTGGAAAATGTCAGTCAGAAGGGGCTGTTTCAGGCTGCACAGTTGACGCATACCCCAATGGACTATGTGTATATGACAGATCAGTTGACAGCGGGCGATCTGGCAAAATATAAGGTTGTATTCTATCCGCATGCGGTGATTCTGACAAAAGAGCGCATGGACGTACTGGATGCTTATGTAAAGAACGGTGGTTGTCTGGTGATGGGATGCCGTACCGGATATAAAGATATGACCGGAAAATGTGTGATGGATTATCTGCCGGGGCTGGCACAGAAGCTGACCGCAACGGATATTCCGGAGTATTCCTTTGTGGCTCCGGATGAAGGAAAAGTAATGGTAGACTGGGACGGAATGCAGGTGGAGGCTGCGGTATTTAATGATATTCTGGCTCCGCTGAATGAGGAAGCCGAGGTTGTGGGAACTTATGCAGACAGCTATTATGCGGGAGAACCCGCATTGATCCGTCATAAATATGGAAAGGGCGAGACCTATTATTTTGGCGGGGCATTTTCAGAGGATACTGCAAAAGTATTTTTGGAGAAGCTCGGCCTGGCTGAGACTTACGGATCCTGCGTGACGTTGCCGCAGATGTGCGAGGTTGCAGTGCGTGCAGGAGAAGAGGAGAAGTATTTGTTTGTACTGAACTATGCAGGTACAGAGCAGCGTATCACGCTGCACCATACCATGTACGATTGCTATGAAGAAAAAGATGCCGGCGGTGAAGTGACACTGGCGCCTTATGAGACGAAGGTTTACAGAATGTGATTTGGTGATAACATGTTATAAAATCATGGAAGGGGCAGCCGCTCCACGATAAATACGGCAAGGCAGGCAAAAGCTGCAACTACGATCAGCTTTTGTCTGCATAGTGCCAGTATAATCGCTGCGGCGAAACCGGCCAGCGCACTCCAGATACTTTCGGTAGCATAGAGAATGGCGGGAAAGGTCATAGCGGTCAGACAGGCATAGGGCACATAATATAAGAAGGACCGGATATATCGGTTCTCTATTTTTTTACGGAAAACAGTGAGCGGTATGGCCCGAATCAGGTAGGTGACCAGTGCCATGACCGTAATGCATATGTAAATCATAATAATTTCTACTCCCCTTGTAATTCCCGGTCAGAAAGCGGAAATAAAACAGCAGACACGACGGATGCCGCCAGCGTACATATAATAATGGACATGCCTGTGGAAATAAAATGAAAAGCGGGCACATAATATATAATACTGCTGAGTGTCAAAGCCAGTAGCACGGTGAAGGTAACCGGACGGGATTTTTTCGCAGCCGGAATTACGATGGCAATAAACATACCATAGAGTGCAACGCCCAGCGCGCTCATCAATGCATGGGGCAAAACGTTTGCGGCAAGTGCGCCTACTGCGGTTCCTGCTGTCCATGCAGCAATGGGGAGCACCTGCAAACCGATCATATAAGGGAAGGTCAGTTGTTTTGTGTGCGCCATGGCAACTGCGAAAACCTCATCCGTAATGGCAAAGGATGTGATCAGACGCTGCTTCAATGTCATTTTTTCGGAAAGCTTCTGGGATATAGACAGGCTCATCAGGGCATATCGCAGATTGATAATGATCTGGGTTAAGATCAGCTCTGCTATGGTTCCTCCTGCCACGATAATTTGCAGTCCGGCAAATTGTCCGGCGCTGGTCACGTTGGTCAAGCTGGTTAATATAGCCTGAATGACCAGAAAGCCTTTTTGAAGAGCCAGGATACCAAAGCTGAAGCTGACAGAAAAATAGCCCATGGCAATGGGCAGGCTGTCTTTCACCCCCTGTTTAAAGTTGTTCAAAGTATTCCTCCCTAATGTCAGTTACATTTTAAAAATTATCATATCTTAGTATTTTATGAAGTTGCATTGTTAGATTTCCTTTATGCAAAAAATCTGATATGATTATATATAATCGAATATGAAAATTCAATATTCTTTGGAACAAAATGTGGAAGAGCAGTGTTATTGTAAAGAACGATAAAGATGATGAGGCATGAGATGAGAAAGGAACATAGCATATATATGGGAAGTATGATTATGTATATTCTGGCAGTGATATGTATCGTATATTTTGTTGTCCTGGCATTTTATACCGGGCTGGCATCCAAATATCATTTTATCTGGCTGGCAGGTGGAATTTTTCTTCTGGCGTTTGGTAAGCTGGTCGGTATGAATCATGCAGGTGTGATACAGATTCCAAAGGCGGTAACGGTAATTTTTGTGGGAATCTGTATTGCGGCGGCAATCGTTTTTGTGTGGGTGGAAGCAATCATTATTGCCAACGGTCATGCAAAACCTCAGCAGGATGCGGCATATATGATCGTGCTGGGCGGTCAGGTCAAAGGGACGAGGGTTTCTTTGCTGTTAAAATATCGTTTGGATGCAGCATATGACTATCTGGTGGAAAATGAGGACACGGTTGTCATTGTTTCCGGAGGACAGGGCACGGGAGAGGATATATCCGAGGCACAGGCAATGCAGGAATATCTGGTGGCGAAAGGAATTGATGCAGAGAGAATCTGTATGGAGGATAAGTCTGTGAATACGGATCAGAATATCGCCTTCAGCAGAGCATTTATGGATAGCAATGCGGATTCGGTTGTGGTTGTCAGCAATGCCTTTCATATATATCGTGCGGTGGGAATCTGCAAAAAGCAGGGACTGACCCAGGTGGAAGGACTGGGGGCAAAAAGCAGTCTGCTGACAGTACCAACCAATTATCTCAGGGAAGCGATGGCAGTGGTGAAATATAAATTGTGTGGGCAGATTTAACATAGAAAAGGGGTATTTTCATGACTTTTACACAGGTGGAATGTTTTGTAGAGGCGGGAAAGACAGGAAGCTTTAGCAGGGCAGGCTCAAATTTGTATATAAGTCAGCAGACTATAAGCAGACAGATAAAGGCGATGGAGCAGGAATTGGGATTCCCTCTGCTTCAGCGTACAAGGAGCGGCGTCATGTTGACGGAATCAGGAGTAATTTTATATGAGAAATGGAAAGATCTGATCGTAGAATATCGAAGCGCTGTTGATAAAGCCCGGGATGTTTTTTGGGGGAATGACAGAAAAGTTTTAATTGGTATAGCAGAATGCGGTCACGGGAAGGATAAGATTGTTAAAACGCTTATGCAATTTAACGAAATTTGCTTACAGCTTTTGCAAACACACTGAATCTTGTTTCTACGCAGCAGATTATGAGTAATTGGTTTCCCCGTAAGAAAGGCATTGCCTTAGGTTGGACCACGATGGGTACCTGTTTCTCATCCACTATTATGGTAGCTGTTTTTCAGGGTTTATTTGGAAAGGGAATCAGCGCACCATACAATCTGATGACTGTTATCATTGTTATTATAGCGATTGTTATGATTGTATGGTTTAAGGCATATCCGGAGGAGGCAGGCGCATATCCGGATAATGAACCCATGTCTGAGGAAGAGAGAGCGAAAATTATGGAGCTCATCACGGATTACAGGAGCGAATTTACGATCGGAAAGCTTTTCAAAACAAAAGCGATGTATATGCTTGCCCTTATGTGGGGATTTGTGGCGCTGGGGTTGGTAGCAAATGTTTCTCAGATGATTCCGCGTCTTATGGCGGTGGGAATTGAACAGAATATGGCAATTCTGTGGCTGACGATTGCATCTGTGATCGGGATTCCTGCCAGCGTTATTTGGGGCTTTATCGATCAGAAGATAGGCGGAATGATGAATCTGATGCCATCGTCGATCATTCAGGTGTTCGGGCGTTATGATTTTGCTCAGGCAAACAAAATTATTATGTCGACAGTTATCGGCATCCGTTCTTTCACATTCCTGGTAGTTCCTGTTATGCTTGCGGCAGCGGGAGAAAATGTGAATGCAGAATACAGAAATGCATTTATCCTCTGTGCGGTTTTATCAGCCATTGCAGCAGTTCTTGCGTTGGCATTAAAAAATAAATGTATTGGAAAAGAAGTATAAATATATTATGTTTACATATGCATAAATATAAGAGCCGGGATCTGACATTCCGGCTCTTATTATGATGAATTGTATTTCTATTAACTTAATGCTGCAGTAATAATTGCCATGGAATATACTTCCAGTGCGTTGCAGCCGCGGGACAGATCGTTGATCGGGGCATTCAGACCAAGAAGAATCGGACCATATGCATCGAATCCGCCCAAGCGCTGAGCAATCTTGTAACCAATGTTACCGGCGTTGATATCCGGGAAGATAAAGGTGTTTGCCTGTCCGGCAACCGGGTTGTTCGGGCATTTCGTCTTTGCAACAGCCGGAGATACGGAAGCATCGAACTGCAATTCGCCTTCGATTGGAAGATCAGGTGCAGCAGCTTTTGCTTTCGCAGCAGCATTGCGCATTTTATCTACATCCTCGCCTTTGCCGGAACCAAGTGTAGAGTAGCTTAAGAATGCAACCTTCGGATCAATACCAAAGATTTTAGCGCACTCAGCGGTCTCCAGAGCGATCTCAACCAGATCATCCTCGGTCGGTTTGATGTTGATCGCACAGTCACCCATAGCCAGAACCTCGTTCTCTCCTGTAGCAGCCGGACGAACCAGAATGAAGCAGGAAGATACGATCTTGTTGCCGGGTTTTGTTTTGATCAACTGCAGAGCCGGGCGAACCGTATCTGCGGTTGAATATGTAGCACCACCAAGCAGGCAGTCAGCCTTGCCGATCTTTACCAGCATGGTTCCAAAGTAGTTTCCTTTGGAAAGCGCTTCGCGGCACTGCTCCGGTGTCATTTTTCCTTTTCTGAGCTCAACCATTGTGTCAACCATCTCGTCCATACCTTCGTATGTAGCAGGATCGATAATTTCGGCACCGTTGATGTTGTATCCTGCCTCCTCACCGGCAGCTTTAACTTCATCTACATTACCGATCAGAATCGGTTTTAAGAATGTACCTGCAAGAAGGCGGGAAGCTGCCTCCAGGATACGTGGGTCGGTTCCTTCGGTAAAAACGATTGTTTTTGGATCAGCTTTTAATTTGTTAATCAATTTTTGAAACATGTATTGTGTCCTCCATAGTTGGTTTTCGGGAAGATTCCCATTCACTTTCTATTGTAACTCTTTCACATAAAATTTCAAGGAAAAAATCACCGCATTCGTTATTTTTTGGTATTAGTTCAGCCATAGCGTATCGCACAGACGAATCATGCTTGTATGAATGAGAATGTGCGATATGCTATGAGCGGAGCGCCAGATTATGAGCAAAGTTAGCTGCGAAGCAGTGGGAAAGCACCGTAGGTGCGGCTTTGCGAATGGCGCGGGCTGAACGGTTACAGATCATGTCCATATGATGTTGGCAAAACCAATGACAAGCGGAACCGCGATAATTGAAAGCAGGGTGCTCAGACAGATGTTTTTTACTGCCTGCGTGTAGTCCATATTGTTGATCTGTGCCAGGATCGCAACATTCGTTCCGATCGGTGCGGAGGCGGAAATGAGAATTGCCAGCCGCACATCCTGAAAACCTGCCGGAAACAGGGAAAGTACTGCGATTGTCAATAGTGGAATGACTGCCAGGCGGATCAGGGTGGATACATAGACAATGGGTGTGGTGAACAGTTCCAGTATTTTTGTCTGTGCCAGATAAATTCCAAGCACGATCATGGCAATCGGTGCATTCAGCGCTGCCAGAGCGCTTACTGCGGTGGTTGCCAGAGCCGGTATATGTACCGGCAGTAAAAAGAGGATAATACCTGCAACGGTTCCGATTACGATAGGGTTTGTCACTATTTTTTTGACGGATACCGCAGATTTATCTCCGGTAATGACCATAACTCCGTAGGTCCATTGCAGGGTGGTAAGCAGTGCAATAAATATTGCGATATAAAATACAGCGGTGTCTCCCAGTGTCATCTGTACCAGTGGAATGCCGATAAAACCCGCATTGGAAAAGGCGGCACAAAAGTGTTCCATCGGGTATTGTCCGCCAAAGGCGATGCGGGACACCAGAATGGACAGACCAAGTGCTACGACAGATACCAGAAATGACATCCAAAGTCCTCGCAGCATTTCCATGGAAAAGTCGATCATATATGGCTTGATGATTGCCATAGGCAGAATGATATACAGGAGCAGTGTCCCGAGTTCTTTGCTGCCTTGTTTGGTCACCAGTTTTTTTTTATATAAAGCAAATCCGATCATCATGTAGATAAACATAAGGATGATCTGCTTAAAGAGGGTAAGCATGATTTCCATAATGATAATAGTCCTTTAAAAAATTTAATCCTGTAATATACAGGCTGCGAAAACAGGAATCAGTATAATATGTCAAACATGTCAGGGGAAATTGCTTCGCCCGGTTTGCATACCACAAAATGGTTGTTTCGCACACCCGTTAATAATTCCCGAAGAATTTTTGTGGAACCCGGAACCGTAGTTACGTCAAGATGAAGTACCTCCCCGGCTTTTTTTGCATAAGCTGTTGTCTGTTCCATATCATAACAGCCTGTGTCGATGAGGGCAATATCGGTGTAATGTCCATACATCATTTCTACAAGATCCTCAGCGGTTTCCTCGTCGTATTCTTCTACCATCTGTTCGTATTGCTGTACCATGGACTTTTCGCTGAGAGACCATCCGTGGGTCAGATACATGGTGCCTGCTTTGGTAAGCGCTCTTGTATTTCTTGCTCCGGTACAGAGCATCAGATTGATACAGTCGTCAAAGCGGGGCAGAACCAGTCTTGTGCCCGGACTGTAAATGCCTTGTGTGCCATTTCCGCAAAGACAATATACCAGCAAAATTTCGTCCACATCCTGATGTTCGTTTATGGTCTGCTGTAATTTTTCCCGCAGCAGCTCCGGGGTATCGTGATATCCCCGTTCCATCCAGATGACCGGAATCCGGCAGTCCAGTTCACTGTAAACTTGTTTCAGTTCGTCCTCCAGCATGGAACAGGCGATGATAAGCTGTTTCATAGACAGATTCTCCGTGTAGCGTGTGTAAAAGATAGCTATATGTATGATAAATAAAAGTTCCGAACATCATTATATCCACAGGATGTCCGGTTTACAAGAAAAAATCTTCATTTTTTTGCTTAAAAGGGAAAAATATGCTTGCATTTGGGAAACGCATAGGTTATAATAACCCTTGCGTTAAATAATATGCGCCTTTAGCTCAGTTGGTAGAGCAGTAGACTCTTAATCTATTTGTCCAGGGTTCGAGTCCCTGAAGGCGCACTGAAGAGATACCGAACAGTATCTCTTTTTGTATTATTTAGAAGTCCTCGAACCTGGTTTTTATTCGGTAGTTGGTTTGTTCTCCGTTGCGTTTCTGGCAATGCTTAATACAAAAATTACCTGTCCATTGTACGGAAAATTGTGTATAATAGTAATAATTCATTTGAGAGTGACTTTGAAGTGTTTGGTTATTGATAGATTTTTTGGTTCAAATGGGAGACTGATCATGCATGCGATAGAGAAATTACAGGCGTACTATAATACAAATAACAAATCTGATATTTACAGAGAAGTAGTGGGAAATATTTTAAAGAATATAGATTGTTTAAAGGACAGTACCATATATGACGTGGCAGATATTTGCTATGTATCGCCTACTACGATCAGCCGATTGAGTAAAAAGCTGGGATATTCGGGTTTTCAGGATATGAAGAGTCAGCTTATTTCTGCGAAAGAAAATTATGCATATTTAAACAGATATGTGTCATTTGCGGAAGTTGCAAAATATGAAGATTCCACCACTGCCTATATGCAGTCAATGAGCAGACAGATCAATCGTATGAAAGCGGAGCTTGATGTAGGTCAGTTGACAGAGCTTGCACAGGTCATCCATGATGCCAATAAGGTTAATTTTTATACAAATGGTATTCTTTTTGCGGAGGGACGTTTTCAGTGTGACCTTATTATGACAGGACATTCGTGTGAGATAAAAATGTCACCGACGGAACAGATGGAGGATATTCCGGAATTGTCGGAGAAGGATATTGTCATTATCACACTTCCGTCAGTAAATGATGCGATAGAGACGAAAAAAATTCTGTCCGGTATCAAAGACAGAGGTGCAAAAATCTTAATGCTGACGGACGTAAAGTATCCCATCTATCAAAAATATGTGGATTATCTCTATTCATTTGAGGGTATTCTTGGGATGGTAGATGATTATCAATTTGCAATGTATATCAATTTGCTTTCTATGAGATATAGAGAACTGTTTATAACCGAATAAAGAAAGCTTTCCGTATGAGAAATTATTTTCCGGGAAAGGAAAAGATTGCCTGCGCTGGACGCAGGTTTCTTTTTTAGAGATGGCATTTCATCGGGTACGGGGCTTATAATTTTTATATACCGAAAAAATGAAAGAATATAGAGGGATAAAAAATGATAAGACCGGATATTGATGAAATTTATATGAGCAGACCATATGCAAAGTATGCAGATTTGGAATTGACAAAACCGTCGGATGAAATTCTCCGATTTTTGAACAGAAAGAAAATGATAGATTCAAAATATGCTTTGCTGCCTGAGAATAATAATATGGATGAGATTCTGAATGACGGATATATGGAATGTGAATGCGGGTACTGTACACTGCCGAATGGCGGTGGCTATATAGCGATGCATAATAAGATGCCGGGAGTAACATTTGAAATGTATCAGTTTTGGTGTAATTGGTGGTCAAGTGCGCCGGATGCGGCATTGCGATATCGCATATGGAATCCAAGAGATCATTATATGGCCGGATTTCGCTGGACAAACGAATTGATCGGGGATCACATAGAGGATCTTGTTTTTCTGGAGACGTTAGAGATAAAGAATCTGGGAATTTCTGAGGAGAAAGCAAAAGCCTCATCTCTTTTGTGGGCCGATGGAGGCAATGTAATATCAAAGCGGGTGGATGCTAATCCGTTTTCGGCTCCGGTTCCCGGCGTGGTCTGTCATTTTGTGCGCGAGATGGCGGATGGAAGCGGAATAGAACTGAGAAGTCGATTCTGGAAAGGATATCAGGTCGGCGAGAATGGCTTGTTTGACGCTATGGGGTCCCATACTCCGCGGGAGACAATAGATTCGCTGTATGGACTGGCGGCGCACAACGCTTATGAGATGGCGCATCTGGCATCGATACTACCGTCGTTATATTCAGAAGAAAAACATGCAATATATGAATAGATGATACAGAGTTGTTTTGCTTCATGTGTAATGATACACATGGAGCTTTTTTATTGCGGATAAGCGAAAGAAAGCAGCCGGCGGAGGTTCCCTTTGGTTGTCAGATGTCTGAAGAAAATTAGTTTCTCGGAGAGAAACAACTTTTCAGGATGCAAACAAATGTGTTTTCGAGGCGACTGAGATTTTAACACTTCGTGCTACACTTAAAACATCAAAAGAGAGGGAGGAAACATAATTTATGAAGTATTCCGTTTGTATAGACGCACTGTTTATGAACAAGGGCAGCTTTACCGAGGCCATGGAAAAAGTAAAGCATGCCGGATATCAGGCAATTGAATTTTGGACATGGTGGGACAAAGATATCATGTTGATGGAAAAGAAGAAGAAAGAGCTTGGTCTGGAAATAGCTGCCTTTTGCACAAAATTTATCAATCCCGGGGATCCTGATCTGCAGCAGGAATATATAACAGGATTGAGGGAGAGTATTGAGGCGGCAAAGAGACTGGAATGCGATACTTTGATTGCGCAGGCAGGATGGGAGTTCGACAGTTTTGCAAAAGAAATTACCCGGAATCAGCACAGAAGGTGTTTGATCGATACGATGCAGAAGGCGGCGGCAATCATGGAGAAAGAAAATATGACCCTTGTGATCGAGCCTTTGAATACGCTGGTAAATCATCCCGGCTATCATCTTTCGACATCAGAGGATTCCTTTGATGTGATTGATCGTATCGGCAGTGATCATGTGAAAATATTGTTTGATATTTATCATCAGCAGATCACAGAAGGAAATTTGATTCAGAATATTACCGATAACATTCAGAAAATCGGACATTTTCATGCTGCGGGAAATCCCGGACGGAATGAAATTACAAAAGGAGAGATCCATTATAAAAATGTTTTTCAGGCAATCAAAAATTTATCCTATGAGCATTATATCGGTTTAGAGTACATGGTTCCTTATGATCCGGTGGAGGGATTGGTGGAAGCAAAAAATAAGATTCTGGTTTAATGGAAAGGGGAAGAACAATGAAAAAATTAAAATGTGGTGTAATTGGATGCGGCTGGATCGGACAGTTAAAGCATATTTCTTATCTGGTAAAAGCACAGGATGCAGAACTGGTTGCTATCTGCGATATAGATGAGGCTGTGCTGGATAAAGTG
This sequence comes from uncultured Lachnospiraceae bacterium, assembly GCA_964428795.1. Taxonomy (GTDB): domain Bacteria; phylum Bacillota; class Clostridia; order Lachnospirales; family Lachnospiraceae; genus CAYRZL01. The sequence continues at coordinate 63,143 of CAYRZL010000001.1, forward strand.
GAAGAAGAATTTGGATTAAAAGGTATAAAACGATATACGGATTATAGAGCGCTGTGTGAAGACCCTGAGGTTGAAGCGGTACATATCTGTACTCCAAATGTATATCATCACGATATGGCTATGTGCGCAATTAAATTAAAAAAACATGTATTTTGTGAAAAGCCCCTTGCAACCACTTCGGATGATGCATTCGAGATGGTGGAAGCTGCAAAAAAAGCAGGCGTAAAGCTGGCTCTCGGTCATCAGAGAAGATTCGGTACTGCGGTACAGTACATCCGAACGATGGTGGATAACGGGGAGCTGGGAGAAGTGTATTTCGGAAAAGCTCTCGATGCCCGCAGACGAGGTGTGCCTACATGGGGAGCTTATATGAGAAAGGAAGAAAATGGAGGGGGTATTCTCTTTGATGGAGCACCTCATTCGCTGGATCTGACCATGTATATGATGAATAATTTTGAACCGGCGGCCGTTCAGGGAAAAGCATTCAGCAAAATGAATGGTGAGACCGCAGGAAATCCGTGGGGACCGTGGGATCCGGCAGTCTGTAATGTGGAAGACACGGGATTTGCCATTATTACGATGAAAAACGGTGCGATTATTTATCTGGAGGCAGCGTGGGCGATCAATATGCTGGGTATTGCAAATTCTTCACTGATTGCCGGAACAAAGGCAGGAGCGGATTTACAGGGACCGAACGGGACAGCGCGCATCAATACGATTGTGAACGATAAAATGGTAACTTTTAGTCCGGAGTATCCGGATATGCCGAATACGGAGCCTTATATCGGTGAAGCACAGGCAAGCGATGCGCAGATGGCAGATTGGGTAGATGCGATCCTGAATGATCATGAACCGTTTGTTCAGGGGAAGGATGGTATTCCCGTTGTTCAGATCATAGAGGCTGTTTATGAGTCTTCCAAAACAGGAGAGACGGTATATATCAACCGTCATTATGAAGGTTGATGCAGGAGGGATGTTATGAAAATTAAGCTTGGCATCGTTGGCTTTGGATTCATGGGGCATGAGCATGCGAATATGATGCAGACCATGGATGAGATTGAATTGAAAGCAGTGTGTGATATAGATGGAGAACAGTTGAAGGATGCGCCGGAAGGTGTTCAGACATATAAAGATATCGACAGCATGTTAAAAGGAGCAGATATCGATACGGTGATCATTTCCGTTCCGAATCCTCTTCATTTTGAAATGGTAAAAAAGTGTGCAGAGGCAAAGAAAAATATCATTTGTGAAAAACCGGCGGCAATGACAGTATCTGAATTTGATGAGATGGTGAAAATTGTTGAAACTGAGGGTGTACATATGACGGTTCATCAGCAGAGACGATGGGATGTGGATTACCGTACGATGAAGGCAGTCTATGACCGGAAGCTGCTTGGGGACGTATATCTCGTTAAATCGCAGCTCTATGGATTTAACGGAAACATGCATGACTGGCACGTTTATCCCGAGATGGGTGGAGGAATGCTTTATGACTGGGGAGTCCACCTGATCGACCAGATGGTTCAGATGATCGATTCAAAACCTGTTTTTGTGTATGCCGACATGAAAAATGTGATCAATGCAAATGTGGACGATTATTTCAAGATCATATTTGAATATGAAAACGGGGTGACGGCGGAGATTGAATTGGGAACCTATTATCTGACGCCGAAGAGAGCATGGTTTATCGGCGGAACAACGGGAAGCGCTGTGATTGACGGTACGTTCCGCGCACAGGGAAATACAGAGGGAAAGATTATCAGGACAACACATTTGCTGGAAAGTGTGCCGGGCAAATTGACGATGACATCTGCCGGTCCGACCAGAAGCTTTGGTGAGCCGGAGCCGGGACTTTTGGTGGAAGAACCTTTGCCGGAAATTCATACAGCCCACAGGGACTATTTTATACATTATATCAATGCGCGCAAAGGGTTGGAGGAAGATGCAGTTAAATTATCGGAAGTAAGAAACGTACTTTGCCTTATGGATGCTGTCAGAGAATCGGCAAAGACCCATCAGGCAGTTAAATTAGAATAAGAGGTGTGATTATGGATTTTCAGGCGTATAACAAGATTTTAATCTGCAAGGATGATATTGAAAATGTGAAGGTGCAAAATAAAGTGATCGGATATGAATTTAAAATAAAATATCCGTCCTACAGAGGTGCATTCTTAAGCTGTATTGAAGAGCTGAAATTTTATCTGGATGGGCAGGAAATTCCAGAAACGGCAGTTACGTTCCGGCTGAATGGCAAAGATTTTCTGGTCGAAGAGCTGCCGCAGTGTTTCAAAGAATACTGGTTTGTCAGGGATAAAGCGACTATCCGTGTCAGAAAGCCGGGTGGAATTAAGGAAGGTGAACACAGGTTGAGGGTCTTTATGAAGCACAGAGTGCCATACACGGGATATTTTGGACAGTACCTTGTTCTTGATAGTGACGTGACAGAATGTAAAAATGCGGTTTTATGATTGGAAAGGAATATGTGAAATGGATCAGAAGATAAAGCTTGGTATCTCTCTTTACAGTTTTTCTACGGAGTATATTCATGAAAAACTTGATTTAGAGGGGATATTACAGAAGGCAAAAAATATGGGATACAAAGGAATTGAGCTGGTGGCAGCTCAGATGGTTCCGGATTATCCATATCCGACAGATGAGTGGCTGGCATATCTTAAGGACTTGCTGAAAAAATATGAGCTGGAGCCGGTATGCTGGAGTGCATATATTGATATGGGTATCAGAAGCGACCGGGATCTCACGGAAGAAGAAATCATCCAGTTTACGGTAAATGATCTGATTTATGCGAAAAAGGCAGGTTTTCCGATGGTGCGTACGCAGCATGCCATATCTCCTGATATTTTCCGGAAAATGATCCCGTTTTGCAGAGAACTTGGTATGAAATTGACGATTGAGATGCATCATCCGCATCATCCGGAAGTTCCTGTATGGAAAGAGTATTTTGAGATCATGAAGAATGAGGGAAAAGGAATCCTCGGGTTTGTGCCGGATTTCAGTATTTTCCAGACTTGTCCCCATAAGTTATATCTGAATCAGGCGATTGAATTTGGCTGCCGCCCGGATAAACTGGATGAGATTGTCGCATTACATAAACAGGGAGCGGATATCGGCGTAGTATTAAATGGAGATTTCAATGATATTGAAAAACGTACAGCGGAGGAGATGTTTGTGAAATTCAGCGCTCCCGCAAAAATTGAGCAATTAAAAGATATCATAGACTGTGCCTTTTATATTCACGGAAAGTTTTATTATCTGGAAAATGACGTTCATGATGATTGCATTCCGTTTGAGGAAATTGTGACGACCATTCGTGATCTGGGATACGAGGGCTATATTGCCAGCGAGTATGAGGGGCACCATTTTGATGAAACGATTGATTCGGAGGAGCAACTGGCTCATTTTGTGAAGATGAATGAGAAGATTTTAGCTTCATAATGTTGTGGATGGGAGGAAGAAAATAGTGAAAAACGGGAAAATTCAGATTGGTCTTGTGGGATGCGGCGGAATAGCTAACAACAAGCATATGCCATCACTTCGCAAGCTGGACGATGTATGTGAGATGGTTGCATTCTGCGACATTATCGAGGAACGCGCTGTAAAAGCAGCAAAAGAATATGGGACTGCAGATGCGAAAGTATATACAGATTATAATGAAATGTTAAAAGATCCGGAAATAGATGTGGTTCATGTGTTGACACCAAATGTTGTGCATTGTCCGGTTACAGTTGCTGCTTTCGAGGCAGGAAAGCATGTGCTTTGTGAAAAACCAATGGCACATTGTACAAAAGATGCACAGAAAATGCTGGATGCGTGGAGAAAATCCGGAAAGAAATTCACAATAGGGTATCAAAACCGGTTCAGACCGGAGATACAGAATTTAAAAAAAGCATGTGAAGACGGTGAATTGGGAGAAATTTACTATGGAAAGGCTCATGCGGTAAGAAGAAGGGCTGTGCCGACATGGGGCGTATTCCCGAATAAAGCGCTGCAGGGAGGCGGACCGCTGATTGATATTGGGACACATGCATTGGATATTACTCTTTGGACGATGGATAATTATGAGCCGGTCAGCGTTACCGGTAAGGTATTTTATAAGCTCGGACACCTTGCGCAGGCAACCGAAGGAAATGAATTTGGACCATGGGATCCGAACAACTATGAAGTAGAAGATTCGGCAATGGGATTTATTAAGATGCAGGATGGTTCCGTTATCAATCTGGAAGCGGCATGGGCGATCAATATGCTTGATGCGCGGGAGGCGTCTACAACACTCTGCGGAACAAAAGCGGGAGCAGAAGTACGTTCCGGAATGAGTTATCCGGTAGATGAACTTATTTATAATCGGGGTAAAAACGGTCAGTTGATGGAAGAAAAAATCAGTCCGAAAGGAAATGTCGCATACTTTGAAGGCGGCGCCGGTGAGCCCGGCTATGAGGAGGCAAAACAGTGGATAGAAGCGATTATAAATGATACGGAGCCCCTTGTAAAAGCGGAGCAAGCATTTGTTGTAACGCAGATTTTGGAAGCAATATATGAATCTGACAAACAGGGCAGGGAGATATATCTGAAAGAGGAGAAAAAATGAAGCTGGGATTTGTAAGTGCTATTCTGGATCAAAGTAGTTATGAAGAGGTGATAGACATTGCCGGTGATCTTGGTTTTACGTGTGTGGAGGTGGCATGCTGGCCCCGGGGAGAGGCAGAACGAAGATATGCAGGTGTCAGTCATATTGATGCACAGCGTGTACTAGATGATGATGCTTATGCAAAGCATATCAAAGAGTATGCTGCACAGAGAGGGATACAGATTTCATCCATGGCATTTTATCCGAACACATTGAATCCGGATCTGAAAAAAAGGACTGCGGCAGTGGAGCATTTGAAGATATTGATTAAAGCAAGTGCAAAGCTTGGTATAGGTATGGTGACCACATTTATCGGTCGTGACCAGACAAAGACGGTAGAAGATAATCTGGAAATCGTAAAGTATGTATGGCCTCCGATCATAAAGCTCGCAGAGGAGGAAGGTGTGAAAATAGCCATCGAGAACTGTCCGATGCTTTTTGGTATCGATCAGTGGCCGGGCGGTCAGAATCTGATGACCACCCCGGAAAACTGGAGAAAAGTATTTCAGCTTCTTCCAAGTGAAAACCTGGGGATCAATTACGATCCTTCCCACTTTGTATGGCAGATGATTGATTATATTAAGCCGATTTATGAGTTTAAGGACAAAATTTTTCATGTTCATTATAAGGATATCAAGGTATATCCTGAAAAATTGCAGGAGGTCGGAATCATGGGATATCCGTTGGATTTTATGTCTCCGAAGCTTCCGGGCTATGGCGATGTAGACTGGGGCAGATATGTGTCCGCCCTGACAGATATCGGATACGATGGATATACCTGTATCGAAGTAGAGGATAAATTCTTTGAGGGAAGTCAAAAGAAGGTGTTAGACGCTTTGAAGCTTTCCGGTAAATATATGAGACAATATGTTATTTAGGAGGATCGTATCTCTTTTTACTATAACTATAAAGGTTTCTGAATGAGAAACAAATTTCCGCCGGAGGAATTTTTGCGGTTATGAGAAATGCCTTTCTTTCTGCGGACTGGTATTTGTATTTATGGGGCAGTTATAATTTATGTAGGATAGAGAAAGTCAAAAGCTGAAATTTATGGGGGAATTTATGGAAGGGAAACCGATATTAAGCGTTAAAAATATTACAAAAACATTTGGCGCGACAAAAGCTCTGACAGATGTGAGCATCGATTTTTATCCGGGACAGATCCATGGTCTGATCGGAGAGAATGGCTCGGGTAAATCAACCGTATCGAACGTCGTAATGGGTGTTCATCAGCCGAATAGCGGAACGCTTAGCTATAAGGAACAGGCGTATGCGCCTTCGAATATGATGGATGCAATTTCAAAGCGCATTTGTATGGTTGTTCAGGAGATGGCGACAATAAACAATCTTACTGTAGCAGAGAACATTTTCCTTGGGTCGGAAAGAGATTTTGCAAAAGGCGGAATTGTTGATAAAAAAGCTATGAATGACAGAGCAAAGCAAGTGCTGAAAATGGTTGAGCTGGGAGATGTAAATCCGGCGATGTGCATTAACGGACTGTCCTTTGAGGATCGTAAGCTGGTTGAAGTTGGACGTGCAATGTACCAGCAGCCGGATATTCTGATCGTGGATGAGACGACAACCGCCTTATCGCAGCGGGGAAGAAACATTATGTATCAGATCATGGTGAAATTGGCGGCAGAAAAGAAATGCGTGATTTTGATTTCTCATGATATTGACGAGCTGATGCGGTATGCGGATGCCGTGTCGGTTCTGAGAGACGGTCATTTTATTCGTACCGTGGGGAAAGAAGAGCTGGATGAAAATCTGCTCAAGTCTCTTATGATCGGAAGGGAAATGGATGATCATTATTACAGAGATGATTATGATCTCCCGGGGAATGATCAGGTAGCGATTTGGGTGGAGGATATATGCTTTGAGAGAGAGGTAAGGCATGTGTCACTGGAATTGCACAGGGGTGAGATTCTGGGAATCGGCGGTCTGACGGACAGCGGTATGCATCAGCTTGGGCGTCTGATATTCGGGATAGATAAGCCGGACAGCGGCAGAGCGATTATAGCAGACGGTGAGACTGAAATAAAAAATCCAAAAGTTGCGGTGGCTCACAAGATGGCATACCTATCTAAAAACAGAGATCAGGAATCATTGATGATCAATTCGACAATTGAAGAAAATATCATGCTCGCATCTCTGGATAGTGTAAAAAACGGATTTCTGATTTCTCCGTCAAAGCATAAACAGCATGCACTTAAAAAGGCAAAACAGATGGAAGTGAAAATGGAAAGTGTGACCAGTCAGGTGGCTTCTCTAAGCGGTGGAAATAAGCAGAAGGTTGTTATCGCAAAATGGCTTGCAAATGACTCGGAGATTTTAATACTGGATTGCCCGACCAGGGGAATTGATATTGGAGTAAAAGCATCCATTTATCGGTTAATGGAACGGTTAAAAGCAGAAAATAAAGCTATTCTGATGATATCTGAGGAAATGCCGGAGCTGATCGGCATGAGTGATCGTATTCTGATTATGAAGGACGGAAAAATTGCGAAGTCATTTGACAGATCCCCGAATTTAACAGAGCAGGATATTATCAAGTACATGATCTAGGAGGCCGAAGATAATGAAAAAACTAAATGTAAAAACAATTATTCCGTATCTGGGTCTTGTCGCAATTTTTATTATATTTTCCTGTCTGGCGAGAGGAAAATTCCTGACCGTGAGCAATCTGCTTCTGATCTTCAGTTCCATGTACATCTTTATGATAGGAGCACTCGGAACCAGTTTTGTATATGCAACCGGCAATCTGGATTTCTCTTTGGGAAGTCTTGTGGGGGTGACGGCCACATTAAGTGCGTTGCTCGCTCAGGGAGGCGGAAATCTGTTTGTATGTATTTTGATCTCTCTGGCGGTAGGAGCCGGAACGGGAACGGTGATCGCACTGTTCCACAATCTGTTTAATCTGAATCCGTTTATTGTATCCGTAACCATTATGTTTGCTTTTCGAGGGCTCACATGGGTGTTAAATGGAAACGGATCAACAGCACTGCCATTGTCAATGTACAAATATGATACCCTGACATTTAAAATCATTGTGTCTGCTGTTGTATTGACGTTATTTATCATTCTTTTCAGGTTTACAAAGCTTGGAAGCTATGCCAAGGCAGTGGGATCTAACGAGGTATCTGCTTACCAGTCCGGAATTTCTGTGAAAAAGATCAAGATGATTGCCTTTATGTTATCAGGTATGTTCGCCGGACTGGCAGGTCTATTGAGCCTGATCAAAGCGGGAACATCTTATACAACAACAGGACAGATGTTTGAGTGTGATGTATTGATCGCACTGACATTAGGCGGTATGCCACTCTCAGGTGGTTCAAAAGCAAAGATCAAAGCAGCAGTGATAGGCGCAATTTCATTAGCAATGCTTGAGAATGGTCTGGTACTATGCGGTGTAAATGCCAGTTTACAGCAGGGCATTAAAGGTATCGTACTGATCCTGATTCTTGCATTGTCATATGACAGATCTAACCAGGCTGTTATTGAATAAAAAGATTTAGAAAGAAAGGAAACGAAACAATGAAGAAAAAAGTAATGGCATTATTATTAGGCGGAGCAATGGCGGTTTCCATGCTTGCAGGATGCGGTACCGGGGGTGGTACAACAGATGATACAGCGCAGAGTGCGGCAACGGGGGATACGGCGGACAAATCAGCAGTTGAAGAACAGGCGCCGGGTACGGATGGTGATGTGGTAGCGTTCGTAAATCTGTCGGTATCAGGGAGTGTATTCGGCCCTGCCTATGGTATATTTGAGGATGCTGTTCAGGCAGCGGGCGATACCGTGATTACAGATATCGGCGCAACCGCTCCGGAAGATCAGATTACCAGTGTGCAGAATGTTATTTCCGCAGGGGCAAAAGGAATTGTATTTGTAAACTTCACCGAAGACTGTCTTCCGAAGATTGCGGCTATGTGCGAGGAGAATGGTGTTTATTGGGCGCAGTATGACAGGGATGTCAGCAATCCAGAGATTCAGGAGCTGTTGGCAGGCAGCGAATATTACTGTGGAAGAACATTCGTTGATGAAACGTATGTGGCACAGCGATCTCTTGAGGTGTGCAAAGAGAATGGCATCACAAAAGTGGCGATCGTGGGACCGGCTACCGGTGATACGTCTACAGATACAAGAGATAATTATTTCCAGGAAAATGCTGCAGACTATGGAATTGAAGTCGTAGCGGATGTTCGTGATGTGACGGATGCTACAGCAGCAACAGATGCTGTTTCAAATATCTGTGCAAGCCACCCGGATGTAGAGGCCATTTATTGTATCAGTGCATCTGATTCCCGCGGCGAGGGGTGTATCAGTGCATTGCAGTCTCTTGGCTTGTCGGGAGGAAAAGTGAAGCTGATTACGGTTGATTTTATGGATTCCATGCAGGAAGCATTGGAGGATGGTACCATTCTCTGTGCATTCGGAGGAACATATCCGACAGCGATGTTTTCTACACTTCAGGTTTTGAATGCAATAGAAGGAAACTCTCTGAAGGAGAATGGAGAACCTCTTGTTGCAACAATGAATTACATTGAGTTGCACAGTGCACAGGATTTGGACAACTACTATACATACTGTCTGCCGGATGACGGAAGCTATGCTTATGATGAGACAGCTTTGAAAAACCTGCTTGTTTCCAATAATCCGGAGCTGACAACATCTGAGTTTGTAGAAGCGGTAAAGGCGTACAGCTTGGATTATATTATGGAATTAAAAGGAGCAAAATAATCATATTTATTCGGGAGACGGTACGATGAAAAAAGAAATTAAAGTAATGGATATTGTAAAGACACTGATTCTTCCGGTTGCATTATATGTGCTTTTTGCAATTCTTGCGCCGCATAACTTTGTAAGTCTGACCGGTTTGCGGGTAATTCTTGTGTCTGCCAGTGTTTATACATTGATCGGATGGGGCGTATGTTTTAATCTGGTAGTAGGGACATGGGATTTCAGTGCGGGAGCAGCTATTGCACTGGCCGGCTGTGTGGCGGCAGATGCGTCCACGCATTTTGGCATCGTTGGTCTGATCGTGGCAGCAGTTGCGGTGACATGGGGATGCGAAATTTTAACAGGTCTGGTTTACAAGATTTTAAGGATTCCGACGTTGATCACAACAATTGGTATGCTGCTTGTGTATGAGATGTTCACGACGCTGTATCATTCGGGTATGCCGATCACTGTACCATCTTCTATCCAAAAGCTGGGTGCGTTTCCGTTTATCTTCATTTTGCTTGCGATAGGCGGAGTGCTGTTTGAAATTTTGTACAATCATACCGTGTTCGGACATAATGTGAAAGCTGTGGGGCATGGCGCAGGTGTGGCAAAAACTGTGGGGATAAATCCGGCTAAGATCAAGTTTCTGTGTTTTGTTGCGGGCGGTTCAATTATCAGCGTGGCTTCCATTGCTTATCTTTGCTATGGAGGGACTTCTGCGGCAAAATCAAACTTTTCCACAATGGATGCAATCTTCTCCCCGATGATGGGAGTTACGGTCGGTCTTGCTCTTGAAAAATACTGTAAGCTGACATATGGCGTATTTATTGGTGAGGTTTCTATCAAAATTATTGCACAGGGATTGATCGCAATGGGAGCTTCCAGTTCGGCACAGAAGATCGTGACGGGAATTGCATTGCTGTGTGTATTTACCTTTTCGGCATATTCGCTTATTCAAACTGCAAAGGCGGAGAAGAAGGAGCGAATGGCAAAATTGATGCCGGAATAATAATGAAAAATCACCGTGTGCATTATAAAATTATGCGCATCAAAAAAGATACCCTTTGAGATCCTTTGGGGTATCTTTTTTGCGTTTTATGAATCTGTAGATTGATTATTAAGTACTTTCTCTCTCGACCAGTTTTGTGGAGATATAGGTAAGTAAGGTACCGTCATCATTTGTGTCGGTGCCGCAATAAAATGTATGGATGCGGTTATGAAGTATAGTCATACCTGTGATGAGCTTCTCTATATGATCGATGGTAAAGACTGCGAGCAGTACATCATTCTTGAGGACGGTACAAGAATTTCTGAGCTGATGCAGCCGGGAGATTTTGTAAGGATTCCTGCGAATCTTGAGCATGGAACCGTAAACGGTCCTGAAATGACCACACATATGGTGGCTGTTTATCAGTATCCCGGTTCTGAAGCAGAACTTGGAGAACAGGCTGATGAGATTATTCCGCCGGAAGAATAAAATAGTCAATTTCTTAATAGTTGTTTCTCCATCATAACAACATCCCTGTAAGAATCAGCGTTTTACCAGTTACCGGATTCTTACGGGGATGTTTTTTTGCTTTGCAATATGCAACCGGTGCGGCAAAAGTGTGCTTCATGCCGGATTGATGAAAGCGCAGTATTATTATCTCATGGTAATATAGCCATGATACTGGGAGTAGGCGTCCATGGTAGCCATATCTCCGGTAAAGATGGAGGCAATATTATGCTGCGGTTTCAGATAAGGAAAGGCATCCTGCTGTGCCCACTGAGGTTTTGCAATGGCTCCGGCACCTTCCACGGCGGTCTTGTACCATTCCTCTTCGCCTTCAAACCAGAGCTCGGCGACCCGGTCAAACTGTGCGCTGGGAGCACCGTAATTGATGACAACTTTACTGCTGATAAAACGGTTTACATAGGGGCTTTCTGTAAAATAGGGAACAACCTGTTCATGAAACCATTTTTCCCCGTCTTCTTTGGATACCCCTTCCGGATATTGGATCAGGAATTGCCAACGATAATTAGGACCATCCTCCACGGTGCGTCCTGCCCCTTTGAAATCTTCTTCCCAGTTGATGGGAACAAAAGCAAAGATAAATGGGGGATAGTCACCGCCGCCTGCGGCACGACCGGCATCTCCGGATGCTGCATTCATGGAAGCTGTCTCGCCGGCCACATCGGGAATACATCCCTGCCAGCGCAGCACATCCATGGGCATAAACTCTGTCATCGCCCGATGTGCCATTTCCGGCATATGCTCATCTACCAGCCAGTAATGCTCTGTAAGCTGCATTTCCCTTGCGCCGAAGCGTTTTCCTTCCGGTGGCGTGGGATAGGACTGATAGAATGCATATTTTGGGCAGTATGGGGCAAAATTACTGATGCTGTCCGGAATATGATGACGGTACAGCCAGTCCATCAGCTTTGGACGGTATTCTTCCTTTGCCAGTCCTACATAGATCAGACTCCGCATAATCTTAAAATCAAATGCCATGATATATTCCTCCTTATATTCATTTTTATTCCGGTTTGCTACCGGTGATAAATGCTTTATATTTTTGAACTTTTACTTTATAGTCTTCCGTTCTTCTGTATTCGTTTGCATGTCCGTTATTTCTCTGAATATCATCGGAATGGATCATTTTACCGGACATTGTGTCATGTGCATGGGTCAGCTCCTCCTCAGGAAAGTCAAATTTATAGTTTTCTCCATCCATTATTATCTTTCCGCGGATGCCGCACAGACAGCATTCCACCCTGTTATCCGGATGAAAATAAAACTCTCTGGAGTGACAGTGCGGACATACACCCGGCTCGCCCTGATACGCTGCATGGGCGATATCTTTTGCTGCATGGGCAATGTTGACACCGATCTGATGAGCACGGGCAATCTTTTTGTCATCCTCCAGAATGCCTAAAGACCACATAAACACGTCGTTGTCAATGACTGTCCATTTCGGAGACATTGCCTGCATCGCACAGTCACATTGTACTCTGGTCATCCAGTCAGATCCTCCGATTCCCATGTAGGAGACAACCTTGTCCTGCAGCCATCTCTGATCCGGAGGAGTGGTTCCCATTTTTTTTGCGATTTCTGTTGCTGCTGTCAGGATACCCCGGTCCGTGCTCGGACCAAAGCGGTCCATGATCGTGTGAAAGATGCCGGGGGCTCCTTTTTCAAAAATAGGTATCGCAAAGATAATCCCGTCTGCTTCCAGCATTTTTTCGAGAAGCCATGCAAAATCATCTTTGATAGTACATACCTTTCTGCCTTTTGTAAAAACCGCATTGACGCATGCAACACATCCGGTGCAGTGCTGAATGTTCAGATCAAATAAATTGATAAATTCCACATCTGCACCGGCACCCTGTGCTCCCATCAGAGCTTCCTTGCACATACAGTCATTACTTCCGTTTTTTGTGCCTGCCGAAATACCTAAAATCTTCATTTTTTTCTCCTTTTCTTTTTTCTATTTATCAGTGACCGCACGGTCACTAAAGGTACGCGTAAATGATGCTGGTTAAACCAGACATTTTAAGATATATACCCCGTCATGCATGGTATTTACATAGATATACCCTCTGTCATCCACCACGCAGTCTTCGGCAGTCCCCAGGGGAGGATTTGCCATTTCCAGTTCAAAACAGAGTTCTTCTGGATTTGGCGGAATGAAATATGCGATCTCCTTCGGCACATACGGATCTGAAATATCGTATACGCGAAGTCCTGCGTGAAAATAACAATCATACACACGATTCGGATTATTTTCGATCCATGTCTTATTGCTCATGGGTTCGTGGAGATTATGGGGACCAAAGGGACCGGGCATTTTCAGACCGCAATAGTTAAAGTTTCTGTAAGGAAAATCCTTCGGAACTTCCGGGTATGGGAATACTGCGATCATGACAGGATCTTCCGGATCAGATACATCAAACATTTCGATTCCGCACATGGATTGAATACCAAACTGTTTCTGAAGCTCCTCTGTCATAAGCCAGAACCGTTCCCCTTCCTGTAATCCCACTGCATAGTCCGTTCCCAGGATCGGAAGAAAGGTGTGACACAGGGCTCCGCCAAATTTTGTGGCAAAGGGGGGACACATGGATATTTCACCAAGTACCTGCGGAACCTCCGGATCGGATATATCCAGAATTTTAAAGCCCGCTCCCACGCAGCTTACATAAGCCTTATTATCGTCTGTTGCATAGACACAGTGAACATACCCGGGATACAGGTCGTTTCCATTCCATCCGTGGATATTTTTTTCCCGGGCTGTTTTTGTCTGATTGCCGAGAAATTGTCCGGGATTCCACCAGCGTCCGGCTTCCTTCGGATGTTTCGGATCAGATATATCTACGATACGATAGATGTATCCCAGAAATCCGGGAGCAGTGGCAGACAGATGCATATATTTTCCACCGTTATAACAAAAACGATGAACCCCGTCTCCCGGCATGTCCTTACAACCGGTGGACCAGAAGGACAGCTTTTTCGGATGCTCAGGATCCTCCCTTAAACTGTAGATTGCCACTCCACCGGGCGCCGGCAGGTAGTGTTTTGGTGCAGGTCCGTGTAAAAACGGGAGACAGTTACCGATGGAAACGATCATCAGATCATCGCAGATCTGGATTTTCGGTGTAGACATGTAGGAATACACGTTTGGGTCTAATACATCCATATATTGGATCGTGCGGGGCGCTTTTGGATCGGTCACGTCAATGATTTCCACTCCGGTACCAAAATAACAGCCGCCATAGAGATAGTATTTTCCGGTCTCTGTTTTGTAGAGCTGGGTTTGAAACAGATAATGTTTATCTGCATCATGAAAGCCGATGACCTCCATGTTTTTTATGTAGCCCTCATTTCCGGGACTTTTTGCATAAAATTTATTCGTCATAGTTTTTCCTCTCATAAAATGGGTTCTTTTTTTATTTTGATTATAAGATAGATATATTTATTGTGTAAAATGCCAGTATTTTTATTTTTTTATAACATATTTGTTATAAAATGCTTGTGAGTATGATATAATATGAGCACTTAGTGAATGCGAGCCGCAGGTGAAGCATGAACTTAGTGCGAGCGGAAAACTCGTTTTGATTTTGAAAAGGAGAAGAAATGCACAGATGAACAGTCGTCAGATTGAATGCTTTTTAGAGACAGCCAGAGAACTGAATTTTACGAAGGCCGCAGAGAATCTGTATCTGCCCCAGCCGGCAGTCAGCCGCTACATTGCAGGTCTGGAATCAGAGCTTGGAACAGAGCTTTTTATAAGGGAAAATAACCGGAAAATATATCTTTCCGAGCATGGAAAATCCTATTTCAATATGTTTCAGCGGTTTATGATAGAATTTCAAAATACAAAAAAGCGGATCAACATGCCTTTGAGACCGCTGCGGCTGGGATATAATATCGGATGGAATATTTCTTCTTTTCTCCCGGAGGTGATTGCAAACTGCAAAAATAAATATGATGATTTTTCCATATCTATTGAGTGCATGGGATTTCATGATCTATTGGACAGTCTGTCCGATAACAGATTGGATGCGATTCTTACGCTGGAAAATTATCCGGAACATTTGTCAAAAATTGAGAGTGAACGTGTTACGACCACACAGCGCATCATAATTTATTCTGAGCGTCTGGCTTCACATGAACAGATTTCCAGTCCGGCGGATTTTTATCCATATGATTTTTTCCTGGTAGATGATCCCCGGTTGAACCACCTCAGCCGGGAGATCGAAGAGTATTTTCAGCCCTACCACTTTGTGCCAAAATTAAAAACGGTATCCAATATGGCAACGGTGATTGCCAGTGTGGAAAATGGTCTTGGGGTGGCTCTGTTAGACAAATGGGGACAGAACATAAACAGTCCCGGCATGAAATATCAGGAAATGGACTCCTACCATCCGGTATGTCTTGCGTGGAGAGCAAAATCAGAGATGGCAGGTGTCCAGATTATAAAAGAAGAACTGGTGAATTATTTTGCAGAACGATAGCAGTGGATTTTTTTGCAGGGATGCAAATATTCAGGAACTGTCTGAACAGTAACAACTTTCCCAAAACATAACTTCCCAATATTGAAAAGAAATTGATTTTGGGAAATAAATTTGGTATAATAATTTTGCGAGGTGATTTTCGATGAAACTGATTGAAAGAAAACAATAAAGCGTTTAAATCCTATGTGCAGAAAAATATCCCTAACGCTAATACTATTCATATCAATTTTAACCTGTCTAAATATGATAGCCTTAAAGAATACAAATCGCTTAATGAATATATCGAAAACAGTTATATAGAAGGCAAGGACAATTTCGTTTTAATTGACGAAATTCAAATGTGTACCGATTTTGAGTTGTGTATAAACAATCTGCACGCAACCGAGATGTACGATATTTATATCACGGGTTCTAATGCTTTCCTGCTCAGCTCAGACTTGGCAACACTGTTTACCGGCAGAACATTTGAAATCAAAGTATATCCGTTTTCCTTTGCTGAGTATGTTCATTACTTCGGTTTGGTAGACAAATATACCGCTTTCGATAACTATTTGCTTGAAGGTGGTATGTCCGGCTCTTATCTTTATAAAGAGCAGGAAGACAAATACGATTATATAGAAAGTGTTTTTGATACCTTAATTTTAAGAGATATAAGGCAAAAGTATAAAATTAAAAACCTTGTTTTAATGGATAGAATATCACAGTTCTTAATGGATAATGTATCTAATTTAACTTCCGCAAGAAGTATTACAGATACTCTCACATCAAATAAGGATAGGATCAATCATAAAACGGTTGGTAACTACCTGAATTATCTTTGCAATGCTTTTGCCTTCTATAAGTTCCGTAGATATGATATTAAAGGAAAAAAGTATCTTGCTTCTAACGATAAGTATTATTTGAGCGACCACACCTTCCGTTATGCCAAGCTCGGTACTAAAAATCTGGATAACGGCAGAGTAATTGAAAACATTGTTGCAATGGAACTGCTTAGACGTGGATATGAAGTATATGTCGGTGTCTTGTATAAAAAAGAGATTGATTTTGTAGCACTCAAAAGAAACGAGAAAATCTATATTCAGGTTTCGGACAACATAACCCATCCCGATACTTTTAAGCGAGAGGTAGACCCTCTGCCTAAGATTAGAGATGCCTATCCCAAAATGGTAATAGCAAGAACAAGAAATCCCGAATATCAATATGAGGGCGTTAGAATTGTGGATGTGGCAGATTGGTTATTGAATTGAAGATGTAGTAGAGGCTAAAAGATAGGCACAGCCACGGAATTATTAGTCCGAAGACTGTGCCTTTCAGCATCCGTTTTTTACAGATCCCGTTCCTGTTTCTTTTTCAACAGCGCTGCCGTATCGATCACCCCCGGATCGGCAGCCTTTGTTTTTTTGTTCTTGTTGGCGGCAGGGGGGTTATCTGTGAAAGTCTTATCTGTGGAAGCTTTATCTGCGGAGATTTTGTCTGCCGGGGATTTGATTTCAGGGCTTTTATCTTTGGAGACATCAGGCTGTTGCTGCCTGCTGTTTTTCACCTTTTTTTCTGCCCGCAGGCTGAGCAGCTTTAAGTTCAGCCAAAGCACTGCGTTTCCCACAGGAGCCAGCCAATCCAGATGCAGCCTTCTTACGACGATGTCCAGTGTAAAAAGCAGGATTGCCAGAATCAGCAGAGCCTGGGTGATGTCCTTTTTGGAAACAGCGCCTTCCAGATCGGTGTCAAAGACCTCCTTTGGCTCCGTAATGTATCTGCCGCCGGTCTGTTTTACAAAGCCATCCAGATTATTGCTGATCTCTGCATAACGGTATTCCTGGGAATACTGCAGAGCTGCTGCGGTGTTCACATTTTTTACGATCTCTTCCCCGTCCTGTTTTCGGACGTTGATGCTGTAGACGCCGATCTCCGATGCGTCCGCCTTTGCCTGGTATTTTCCGGGAGAAACTGCACGCAGTGTGACGTCCTGTTGATTTCCGTTTTCATCGGTGAGTACCGCCGAGATTTCTGTGTCGGTGGTGTACTCATCCGTCTCATAATCTATAATAATGGAGGATCTCTCCTGGGTTACGTTCAGCACGTCACTTCCCAGGTCAGAATCCGAGATCGTCCAGTCGATGATGTTGCGCCACAGTGCGGCGTAGTTGTCCCATCCGGCGAAGTTTCCCGTCCATTCATTTGTTCCGTCACTGTTCCAGGCAACACTTCTGCCCAGACCATACTGCCATACGGTCAATATGGGATCCTCCCGGTCCGATTCGAGGAGGACGGTGGATGCCGGTTTCGGAGTTGCCGCAATATAGCCAAGCAGACTGGGGCTTCCCTCATCAAATATCCCCTCAAGAATTTCGTGGGAATTTACGATGGAGGGAACAAATTCCTCGTTGATCAGATAGCTTTCCGAGGACAGATACACCTCCTGGGCAAAGATACGGGGGAGAGAGGTTCCGGCATCGGAATAATAGTATCGTCCGCCGCCTTCCTCCGCCAGCCATTGTAATGTGCTGCTGTCCGCACCGGTGCCAACCGCAACGGTGGAGAGTGTAATACCGTTGTCTGCCATGTCCTGCAGGACGTCATCGTATCCGTGATAACCGTCCTGTCCGTCTGTCAGCAGAACAATATGTTTCAATGTGGCATCCGAGCCTTTCAGTTTCGATACAGCTTCTGCCAGAGCGGGATAAATGTTTGTACCGCCATTTGCCTGAATCCCGGAGATTTTAGATATGATTTCGTCTGTATCTGTGGCAGCCTGCAGGGGGACAGACCATGTATAGGTGTCATCAAAGGCGAGGACACCCACTTCATCGATCTCCCGCAGGGAATCCAGCGCATTGACAGCTGCCTGCTTTGCAATGTCCATGCAGGTAATATTGCTTCGGTCCGTGGATGGAGAAGACATACTGTCGGAATGGTCGATGACCATTGCCATGGCAAGCTTCGGAATTTCCTTTTCCCCTTCCAGATCCATAGATACCGGAAGTACCGT
Organism: uncultured Lachnospiraceae bacterium; assembly: GCA_964428795.1. Taxonomy (GTDB): domain Bacteria; phylum Bacillota; class Clostridia; order Lachnospirales; family Lachnospiraceae; genus CAYRZL01. The sequence continues at coordinate 81,493 of CAYRZL010000001.1, forward strand.
TTCTAAGGGCGTGTTCTTATAATTACCCAGGGCAAAGCTGTTGCTTCCGCCGATGGCGATCAGACCGCCCGCATAATCCTTTACCCAGGTTTCCAGAACATCCGAAAAACCGTCTCTTAAATCGTCCGCATACACATCCAGCAGCACGATGGACTGATACTGGTTCATATCCGCAATCTGCACCGGTACGCCGGAGGGCGTTACCACGTCATAATTATAATTGCAGGCATCCAGTATTTTGGTAAACGGTTCGCCCTGACCGCTTACGCCTTCCACAAGAAGCAGCTTTGCCCTTGCCTCCACCGTGGTAAAAGCGCTGTAGGTATTGTTCGTGGTTATCGTATCATTTTCTGCTTCCACTGTGACACGGTAGCTCTTTAAGCCGCCCTCTACCCCTTCATCGGCAAACAGAAGCTGATTATAGCCCTTCTGCAATACTACATCCTTCTGTCCCTTCAGTGTCCGTCCGGAGTACAGCGTTACCGTGGCATTACCGCTTTCCGTGGCATAGATTTCCACCTGTACCTGAAAGGCATCTCCCTGACGGATCGTGTCAGGAAGGGTAACATCACTGACATAAACTTCCTTCCGGACAGAGCTCTCATAGGCGACGACCTTAAATTCCACATCACTTCCCGCAAAGGAGCCGACGGTATCTAAAACGGAGCCTTCATTTTCCGCTCCGTCTGTCAGAAGTACCAGTCTGCGGGCGCTGTCCTCCGGGAAAAGCGCAAGTGCAGTCTGTACCGCCTGTTCCAGATTTGTTGCGGTTCCCAGAACGGTTGACTGGAAAGCGGTAAATATTTTTTTATCACTGACAAACTGCTCGATCTGGGTATCCGATCCAAAGGCAACGATGCCCGCCTGATTATCTGAGGGCATATCTGCGATTGCCTGCCGCACAAATTCTTCTTCCGTTCCCTGTATGTTTCTGGTACTGTCAGACAGATCCACAAGGAAGATCGTTGTAGTCACGTCATTGTTTTTGCGGATGCTCACCCCGGACAGCGCAAAGATTGCCAGCGCCAGAATCAGGCACCGCAGGGCGGTCATTCCCACACGGCGGCTGAACGAGCGGCTCCGCATATATTTTGCAAGCCATATGATAAATGCTGCCGCAACCGGCAGCAGTATGAGCGCCCATGGACGGGCAAATTCCAAATACATGCCGTTACTCCTTTATCATTATGATCTTCTCACATAGACAGCCCACTCAGCGCCCATGAGGATCAAAAGTACGATCAAGAACAGATTTCGAAACTCTCTGGCGCCGACACGTTCCGTGCCCGGCGCGCTGTCACCCTCTGATATCATACTCCGGGCGGAATCCACCATGGACTCTGAACCGCTGGGAAACTGGATCGCAAACCGCTGCTCCTTTTGCACCTCATTCTGCATCTGGGAGACCTGATATACACCGGGCTGCTGTTTTTCCAGATAAGTTCCTGCCGCTTCCTCTGCTGGGATGATTTCCGTACTTCCGTCCGGGCTGAGGACCGTCAGATCCGATCCGCTGCTGTTTCCGTACAGAAGGATGCTCTCTCCGGCAACATAGGACGTTTTTTCCGTCAATCCGCCATCCAGCAGATAGCCGGACAACTCAGAGATCAGTATGGGAAATTCCGCCTGCAGACCGAAATCCGTCTCGTGCAGGTCAAAGCCCAGGGTAGCCATGCGGTGTCCGTTATAGGTTCCGTAAAAACCGGCCGCTTGGTCGCCTGCCTGCAAAAATACGGTGCCCCAGGACGGAACATCATAGATGTCACAGGAATTGACGCCAAAAGAGGCGTCTGTCGTATAGTTTGTCACAGCACTGGAAAGAAGACTCAGCCTGGTTGACTGCACATTGCCGGAGGTCTGAAAGAGCGATGCATCAGAGCATCGGAAAAACAGATAGTTGCCTGTCCGGGGTAATTCCTCCGGGAGCATTCCGTCAAAAATGTACAGGTCATATCCGTCTCCGTCGGCGGTATCAAACACGCCCAGATCGGAGGTGCGGTAAACGGTCGTCCCCGTCAGATTGGAAAAAGCCTTTTCCACAAACAGATTGGAGTCGGTGACCAGAAGAATCCGACTTGTATGTTCTTCCTCCAGCACACACCATGCCTCATTATCGCCGGCAAGGGCGTCATCCTCATTGATCTGCGCCCGCAGGGAGGTCACGGATTCCGGTATATTGCCGGAATCCAGCTCAAAATAGACAGAAGCTGTTTCTTTTGCGGATATCTGTACTTCGGCAATATCCAGAAGGGTTTCCTCCCCCTGGCTATTTCTGCCATAGAGATTGATCTCTCTGTCCAGAGCATCCTCGCTGTAATTTGTCACCTGCGCCAGCACCAGCAGAGTGTCCTCCCTTTCGCTGTAGCTGACACTGTCCAGAGAACAGTTCTCAGCTTCGTTGTAAAAGCTTTCTACCTGTGCGTCTAAATCACCTTTGTCAAATGCAGTATCGGTAAAAAATACAATCTGTGCTTCCTCTGCCTGGCTTGCACAGGATTGAACCAGACCGAGAGAGGAGGAGAGATCCCCGGCAAGAAAGGTCTGTTCGATATTCTGAATACATTTTTTTGCGTCTGCCTTATCCTGGCTGCCCGAAAATTCCAGTACAGCCTGCTGATTGCCGCTGATCACATAGATCGTGCTTTTCTCTGCAAGGCTGTCCACATAGTCACAGGCTGCGGCTTTTGCCGCTTCCAGGCGGGTCCGGTCGTCGTCATAGAGCGTTCCCATGCTGGCGCTGTTGTCCAGAACCAGAACGGTGAGCGTTCCTTCCTTTCCGAGAGAAGATAACCAGGGACCCATAAGGGCAAGAATAAAAAGCAGGATCGTAATGATCTGCAGGATCAAAAGCAGATTATTGCGCAGCTTTTCCCATGGTCTTGTCGCTTCCGTCGTGCGGTAGACCTCCCGCCACAGCATAATGGCAGAAAAATCTTTCTTTTTGACATTCTGCTTTAAAAAGTAAAGCAGGATTATTATCGGCACCAGCGCAAGAAACGCCAGCGGCCACCATACATGTACGCCCACTTATCCGAACAGTCCTTTCTGTTTTAATGCCTCAAATACAATTTTTTCCAGATCCTCATCCGAGGGTACCTGCTGATAGACACAGCCATAACGCTTTGCAAGCCGCTGCAGATGAAAATTGTGACGCTTCAGTGCTTCCTGATACATGCGGATGGACTGGCGGTTCATGGTGATGCGTACACTTCCGGCATCTTCCATATCAACAAGCTCCAGTGTGCCCTCATCATCAAAATCAACTTCCTCTCTTGCCAGCACCTGGATCAGATATATTTCCTGACGCTTGTAAGTCAGATAACGCAGAGCATCCTCCAGTTCGGTATCCTCCAGAAAATCGGAGATCAGAATACAGGTGCCCCTTCCATGCAGATTACTGCGGCGCACCGATTCGTGGATTTGGGACGTGCCGCCAAAGGAAATCTGTTCCAGCTCCCGCAGATGATTCTGGAAGCTGCTGCGCCCGACGATGGGAGCGGTCTTTCCCAGCCTGCCGTCCTGAAAGGTTAGTAGCTCCACCCGGTCGAGCTGTGCCAGCACCAGCCATACAAATACGGCTGCCAGACGTCTTGCCATGACAGATTTTTTCTGTCCGCCGTATTCCATGGAACCGCTGGCATCCAGAAAAATATGGTACCATGCCTCTTTTTCCTCCATAAACTGCTTGATATACAGTTTATCCAGACGTCCGTATACATTCCAGTCGATCCGGCGGATATCGTCCCCGGGCAGATATTCCCGGAAATCCGAAAATTCCACGGAAGATCCCTTGGCTGAGGATTTTCGACCGCCGCTTTGTCCCTGCTCCACACGGATATGAGAAGCAAGCTTTAAATGATTCAATTTATTAAAAAATTCCGTATCAAATAATTCACTCATTGTCTTTCCTGAACTTGCGTGGCTTGAAGCGTTTCCATTTTTTATGAAATATCAGATCATTTTGATTTCGTGCGGACATCAGAAATGATCCCGCTGATCAGATCATCTACGCTGACACCGTCTGCGATTGCCTCGAAATTTGTGATCAGTCTGTGGCGCAGTGCGGGATGAGCCACATAATCCACATCCTCAAATGCCACATTATAACGTCCCTCCATCCATGCTCTTGCACGGGCAGTCTTGATGATCGCCTGGGCAGCTCTGGGGCTGGCGCCTGCAGTCACATATTTACATACCTGTTCCGATGCACCTGCCACCTCCGGATGGGTTGCTACCACGATAGAAAGGGCATAATCCATGACCGCGTCGGAAATCGGCATCTGACAGATGATCTCCCGCATGTGAAGGATCTCATCACCGGAGATGACCGGGGTCAACGCAGGACGCTCACTGCCCACGGTAATTTGCAATATTTCCTTCAGTTCATCCTTGGTTGGAAATTCCACATATAATTTAAACAGAAAACGGTCCATCTGTGCTTCAGGCAAAGGATAGGTCCCCTCGTTCTCGATGGGATTCTGGGTTGCCAGAACAAGAAAGGGACTTGGAAGGTCATAGGTTTTCCGGCCGGCGGTTACCGTTTTTTCCTGCATTGCCTCCAAAAGCGCAGCCTGGGTTTTCGGGGTGGCCCGGTTGATCTCGTCTGCCAGTATCAGTTGTGCAAAGACCGGACCCGGCTCAAACTGAAAGACATTGCGTTCCTCCTCTTTTAAGATCAGATTCGTACCTGTCACATCTGCAGGCATCAGATCCGGGGTAAACTGGATTCTGGAAAAGCTCATCTGAAATACACGGGAGATTGCTTTTACCAGCTCTGTTTTGCCAAGTCCCGGAACACCCTCCAGAAGGACATTTCCGTCTGCAAGGATGGACAGTATCAACTGTCTTATGACATCCTTCTGACCGATGATCGCTTTCCCGATTTCCGCCTCGCAGGCATTGACCTGTGCGACCAGTTCTTTTATTTCCTGTTCACTGATTTCTTTCATGTGGTTTATTTCCTTTCTCATATTTACAATATGAAATATTTATAACATGTCTTTATCGCTTTTGCATTTCAGCATGTTGTGCGTCGATGTGTACGTCAGTTATTGATTCAACTCCTCAAAATAGGATTTCACAATATCCTGCATACTGGCAGGATAATCGGAGCCCTGTATTTTTGACATTGCCTGTTCGCTGTAGGAGCCCAGGACCTGCTCATAGGAAACCTGCTCACCGGACCAGGTAAGAGACGGGCCGCCCTGGGAGGAGTAGGAGGTTCCTTCCCCGGCAGAGCCGGTCAGATTATCATCATCACCCTCCCCGTTTGGAACAGAGACCAGTTCGCCATTGTAGGATGTTTCCTGTTCTTTTCCGTTTTTTCCACCGTAATTCCAGCCGGTGCCGGACCCGGAGCCATTACCGTTGCCGGAACCGTTACCATTACCAGAGCCATTACCGGAGCCATTTCCGTTACCGTTGCCGCTGCCATTTCCGTTACCATTGCCGGAATTGCTGTCAGTTCCGCCTGAATTGCCGCTGTTACCGCCGCCCGTCTGTTGGGAACCCTGTCCCTGGGCGATCTGTGTCTGCGCCTGCTGATTCATGGCGCTGACCGTTGTCTGTGCGGACGCAAGCTGTGACGAACTCAGACTGCCGGAGGAAATCTGGGATGCAGCACTTTGGAGCAGATCGGTCGTATCACTGTCCGATGCAGCCGCAGCCAGTTGTTCCAGCGCTTCCTGCAGGGCATTCAGCTCTTCCTCGGACAGTTCACTGATATCTCCGGCTTCTTCCAGTTTTTCAAGTAATTCTTCTGCCTCCCGGGACAGCTGTTCTACATCCGCCGCTGTCTGTGAGCTCTGCTGCTCGTCCGTAGGAGAATCCTGACCGTTTCCGCTGAGGGAGGCGGATAATTGCTGCATCTTTTCTTTTACGGATTTGTCCTGTTCATGCTCCGCCATCTCGGACAGCTTATATCCGGCCCGCTCCAGCGCCTTATCCAGTTCCTCCTGTGTTTTTGCTTCGCCAAGCTCCTGCCGGATCTGTTCCAGAAGCTCTGTATATTCGTCATATTCTTCGGCGGTCAGATTCTCGTCCTTCAATTCTTCACTGACCTGCTCGATTTTTGCCTCCTCTTCTTCTGCCTGTTCGGCGACAAGATGCTGTTTTTTTGCCTCCTGCTTTGCAGGGGAGGGCGCTATATAGATGATGAGAAAAAATGCAGCCATTGCAGCGAGAAGGACAGGACGCTTCCAGCCCGTTTGAACGGGCAGCTTTTTTCTCACGGTTATTTTTGATAAATGGTTCCATGTATCCTGTTTTTGCATATTGGCAAAGAAGCTGTCATCACCGAGCAGCTCCCAGGCAGTGACCGTCCGCTCCTTTAATCCGGTTTCATCCAGTAGAAGAGCGGCATCGCGCATGCCGGGGCGGGTGATAATCCCCCAGATCCATGCGGCGGCCACAGAAGCTGCTGCCGCTCCAAGGGCCCAGAGATGGACATGATACCAGGGAATAAAATATGCGGTCAGCTCCAGAATGGCGGCGGCTAAAATGCCGGTCGGCACACACCACATCAGCTTATTTATCAGGTGCCGCCAGATGACCCATCGGTGCAGGCGGCGTAAAAATGTTTTGAGTTCCTGATTTGGATTCATAGCATCAACCTTTACGTTGTTTCTTTTTTACAGGCTGCAGGAATTTATCTTTCTTTCGCACTGCGTCCAGACGTCTTGCAGCCAGAAAGATAAAGAGTACTCCAAGTGCCGCAGTAACAATAAAACAGATCACATACCAGTGTGCGGACAGATTTATCAGTCCCGGCGCCACCGTTCCAAGAGAACCGGAATTCAGAAATTCCTGAATAAAGCTGATTCCGGTGTAGGTATGCAGAATACTGTCCACAAATCCGGTTGCCGGATTCAAAAACAGAACCGCAGGGATCCAATCCATATGAACGGTTATGGATCCGCTTATTGTACCGTTAGCTACTCTGATCAGCAAAGCGTATTTACCGGCATAGGCGCCGGCTACAACTGCTGCGGTTCCAAAGAAAAATGCCATTTCCACAACCAAAGTCATAATAATAGACAAGATGGTTTTCTTAAATACGGAGGCACACCAGATGCCGATAGCGCCGCAGAAAAATGCTGTTACTAATATGGCAACGAGAAAGACGAATAAAAACTTCCACTGAATGCCTCCATATATAAATGCCAGTGCCATAGCAGGCAGACTGCTGATGACAAACAGGATGATATTACACAGAGCGGACAGCAGCTTTCCCGTTACAACGGTTACGGATTTTACCGGAGCTGTCAATAGCAGATCCAGCGTCTGCCGTTCCCGTTCCCCGGCGATACTTCCGGCTGTAAGCACCGGAATGATAATGCAGATGGCAGCAAGCTGAATAAATGCAAGAATGAGAAATATATTTGTCATCATTTGAAAATCTATGCTGCCCAGATAACCGAAACTTGCCGTGGCTAAAAAGGCAAGGGCGATCAGAGCCATACAGCCGCTGTAACACATCAGCGCCACCGGAAATTTTATGCTTCGGGAGCCCAGGATCAATTCTTTTTTCAAAATCGGATTTACTTTCATTGCTCATTTCCTCCCTGTCTTTCTGCCTGAGGCTCCTGTGATACCGGTTCAGCCTCGGAATGCTCTTCGCTGGTCAGTTCCAGGAACAGGGATTCCAGATTTCCCTTTTCCTTGTAAAAGCTTTCTACCGGAATATCCGCCAGCATCAGACGTTTTAAAAGTGCGGCGCTGTCTGCCTCGTCCCCGGTATAGTCTGATACAAGGTAATCCTCCCGCACAGAGACTCTTCGGGAATGGGGATCCTCCTTTAAGATCCGAACCGCTTCCTCCTGACGCTCCAGCACCCGGACGTGAAGGGGACGGGCGTGCATTGCCCTCATTTGTATGTCGTCCACGGTGCCATGCATGATCAGTTTTCCGTGCTGCATAATACCGATGGTATCGCACATATCTGCCAGCTCAGGCAGAATGTGAGAGCTGATGATTACCGTTTTTCCCATGGAACCGAGATTTTTCAATATTTCCTTCATCTCAAATCTTGCTCTCGGATCCAGACCGGAGGCAGGTTCGTCCAGAATCAGCAGGCCGGGGTTGTGTACGAGACTGCGTGCCAGGCATAAACGCTGCTTCATTCCACGGGACAGGCTGTCCACATAACAATCTGTCTTGTCTGACAGATTTACCAGATCCATCAGTCCTAAGCAGGTATCCGTTGCCTGTTTACCCACAATTCCGTACAGGGAGGCATAAAATTCCATATATTCTAATGCCTTTAAGTTATCGTATACACCGAAAAAGTCCGGCATATAGCCTATTTTCCGTTTTATCTTACTGTATTCCTTAAAAGCGTCTGTACCGTCAATGTAAATATTTCCGCTGGTGGCAGACAGCAGTCCCACCGTGATCTTCATGGTAGTAGTTTTTCCGGCTCCGTTATGTCCTACAAAACCAAAGATCTCCCCCGGACTGATATGCATACTTAAATCATTCACAGCACAAAAGCTGCCGAAATTTTTATACAAATGTTCTATCGTAAGCATTAGTATCCACCTCCAATCACTGTGATTTCCGGCGCATAGTCAACGCCATCTGTCAGAGGGCTTGTAAATTTCATTCGTATAATGCCAGTCTCATCAATATACGGACAGTTATCAGCAAATTCCATGATCAACCCATCTGTAAATAATACGTCGTACTCTTCTGTCTGGCAGTTATATCCGTAAACTGTCACATTTTTTGAGTTCCCCCAAACGGAAGCATCGTCCTCTGCACGGATCAGTGCATAGATATGATTCAGTTCTGTACTTACATCAAAGGATACATCCACTTCCTGTTCCTGCATCCAGCCATCCATATCCCAATTTTGCGGAGAACCTACGGTATACTGGAACAGAGAAAGTGATTTTGCATCCGGATAATCTTTATAAGGCGCCGAATCACATCGAACCAGCATAGCGGTATTTGTCTCCTCTATATCGTCTTCCACGGTATAGTCCGCCTCATATTCAGGCAGGTAGGCAAAGGTATATGCCGCATCTGATTTCATGGAATATAGGTATTCGCTGCAAAACAGATTCCACACATTAGCATATTTTTCTTCAAGCTCAGGGTCGTCTATGTCAGGCATATCATAAGAGTAAAAATCTACATATCCGGCATTAAAATAATCATTATCCGACTCATCAAAAGAAACGCTTTCTCCGGATTTTAAATTACCAATGGCAACCATTCGGTTGTTTGTATAGACAGAAACCCCAATGAGATCAAAACCGGTATTGTTGGTCACGGTTCCCTGAATGCCGGAAATGTTTCTTGTTATCTCTGTATCAAGACTGTACATGTTCTGAGTATCCGCTACGACGTCCGCGGTCATATAGGAGGATTCAAAGGTACTCCCGTTTCGGATGGTCAGCAGATATCCCTCAGGCAATTCGCGGACAGCTGTTTTATACGCATAGCTGTCGTCGGAATTTGTATAGAAATCAAACCAGGAATACATGCTGTAATTTTCCATGGGCTGCAAATTGATCAAATTGCTTTGCAGAGTTACTTTTTCTTCGGACGCGCCCGGAACCCGGATGCCCATATATACTTTCTGTGAAGCTGCATCCTTTTCGGAATCATAATAGAGGGCTGTGACAGATGATTCTTCCGGCGCCGAAATGCGCATATCCCGGCTCAGTAAAAATACACCTGCCATGACAACGATGGATAATGCAGGCACGATCGCCCATATCCATTCACGTTTATCTGCAGCTTTTAGGATCAGGTATAATCCGGGACCTGCAAAAAATACAAATATTACAAATAAAACGATAAAAAGCGGCATGTTCGGCGGGGTAGTTTCAGGCAGGCTGTTTAATGTGGTTGCCAGATTCCAGATATCCACAGAACTTCCGTAATTTAAATTTTCTATACGCTGTGCACTGTAGCCGGATGCGGAAGCGGTTAAAAGAAGCTCTGCCATTTCACTTTTTGCATCCCAACTGCTGACAGGCTCCATTCCGAGATTGAACGCAGTCATTACCACATGTCCCTGTCCGTATTCCTGCGTCCAGATCAGCTCCGGTGTCATCAGTACACCTTCTAATGGATTTCCCTTCTCCACAGAGAGAGCCACAATACCGTCATCTTCTGAAAAAGCAACCGGATCCGAACCCGTTTGAAGGGTCAGATCGCCGGACTGCAAAGCTCCGATATCGCCGTTGATAAATCCATCCTGAAATCCGGATAATGTCTGTTTGTAATCGGCTCCTGTACCGATGATCAGAACACCGCCGCCTTCCACCCAGCTTTTCAGCGCCTCATACTGACTTTCATTCAGTGCGGATGTGTCGAAGCTGTTGATGATCAGGTAGCCTAATGGTTCCAGTGCAGAAGCCTGATCCGGGAACGTATCCTGATTCAATTCAATGATCTGTGTGGTCGTTGTATAGGAACCTAATGTCAGAAACTTTCCGTCAAAATAATTTAGTGCTGTAAAATCATCGCTGAGAATGCCGGTTAGTACATTTTGATCTGCCTGGCTTTTTAGTGTAATATCATATTCCAGCACTATTTTTCCAGAGGTGTTTTCCAGCTCCAGTTTATAAGGGGACATACTGTAAGCGGTATCCACGGACATGGAGATCGCTTTTTCTGAACCGGCTGTCAGCATGACATTTTTCTCATATGCGATTGCATCCTGGGAGTAATCGCCGCCGGGAACAATAATTCTGACAATACCCTCAAAATCTTCATTCAGACTTTCCAGATAAATCGTGATTGGGACAGAAATGCCCATCTTGTAATATCCGTCCAGTCCGGGAACTGCCCGCACCCGAAAATTATCTGTGGTTAAGTTACTGTTCGTTTCTTCTGTTTCGGTCTGCGTGTCCTGAGCTTGTGCCGCATACGCAATCCTGGGCACAACAAGGAACTGTACCGTCAGCAAAATAAATAGAATTGCTGCCAGTTTTTTGAGCTTTTTCATATCGTCACCTCTGCAACTATTTTACAATCTTATTGTGATTGTATCCTGTTTACTAAATTCATGCTGCGCCTTCGGCATGCATTCATTTGTGTTCACATTATACCAAAGGCTCCTTAATATAAGAAGTGATGACATCTTAATATTTCATTAAAAAATAAAAGCTGTACCAGATTTATCAGCCGGTACAGCTCTTGTCATAATTTATTTCAATGTCACTGTGACACTGTCAGATATTAGCTCACATTTATCTCCCAGAAATTCTTTTCCGGTCTCGTCCCACTGGCTTGCCACGTTTTCGACTGCAAATGTTAAGGTGGCGGCATCCGGATTCCAGTTTATTTCATAGTGAGTATCATCCAGATTGGCTTCTTCCTGAATATCCACCAGCGTCGATACATCATATAGATCACATTCGACAGAATATACATATTTGTCATAGGGATCATTCTCATCACCGGAGATGAGTCCGGTTGTTCTGGGATACATAAGATAATAATTGCCCAGATCATCCCATACCAGAATCCTCAGAGCGTTTGATATCGAATTGTCTGTCTCCCGGTCAAACCATATGGAGGATGTACCATAGAGGTGCAGTCCGTTTGGCGTGATTGCGTATTGGTCGATTTCAAGTGTGTTCATCATGTCTGTTTCCGGGGTCGTAGCGATCAATGGTTCCTCCAGATCCACCTTTACGATGTCTCCCTCATATTTATCACCATCGATATCGTATGTGAATCCCCATTCCCCTTCGGCAATATAGGTTCCCATATCAAGATTCTTGAAATTGATATCCAATTGGTGATTCTGGGCAGACAGTTCATCGTTTAGATAAATTTCAATGCGAAAGCTCATGTGCTGTCCGTCAAAAACAACATTATCTGCATAACATTCTGCTCCGTCATAAGTGTTTGAAATAATGCGGTAGCCATCCAGATTGATGCCGGTGGCGCCAAAAAAGTCATTGGCGATGGCATTGCGTCCCTCTACCAGATACCATTGGGTAAGACTTTCCTGCATGGCAGTAATATCGTTTTCAAATGTAAAGTCAAAATTAAAATACAGATGATTTCCGACTCTGGATATGCTGGTTACTTCGATGTCCACCCCGTCAATACCTTCTGCCTGTGTGCTATTGTTTTCCGGCAGATCGGTTTCCTTATAATCGGTGGCAGTATTTTGGTTGATGTAATGAAATGAAGTTGCACCAACAGAGATACCGGCAGCAGCAAGGCAGACTGCTAAAACAGCGGCGGAAGCCGCTTTTCTGCCGGGGAAAAATGACCGGTTGTTTTTTACGGATACCTGTTCAGTGGTATGTGTTTCAGATTCCCGTGCGTGAATAAAGTTCAAAATACGTTTTTTTTCTTCCTCTGTTAAAGTGATTTTACAGGTATCTTCAGGTGAGATACGATTGTCATTCACGTTATTTAAAATACGATATATTTTTTTCATAAAAACCTCCTTTTACGAATTAGCTTTATATGCATGGAACAGTTTTTGGTCCTTGCGAAGTTTCTTTTTTCCTCTGGATACTCTGCTGTATACCCGGTCTATGGGCATTCCCATACTTTCTGCCACTTCTTTGTAGGATAATTCTTCCCAGAAAAGTTTGGTAAAGATATCCTGATCCTCCGGGGTTAAACTGTGCAGCAGTTGTCGGAAATCGTTTCTTTCTGATTGAGAGAAGATCAGGCTTTTGATGTTATCCTCGCCGAAAAGCTCAAGATCATCAATATTAACCGTATCGGATGATTTGATATCGGCGATATATTTTAAAATCTGGTAATGTGTAACAGCGCTGATCCATGTTTTGAATCCGGCTTTTTTCTCATCATAAGAATCAATGTTTTTCCATATTTCAAAGAAAATCTGGTTCATACAGGCATCCCATTCGGCCGGGTAATTTATCATTTTCTTTTGAATCATGGTTTTGATAATCCATCCGTAATGATCTATAAAGTAAACCAAAGCAGATTCATTTTTTAATTTCATTTGTGATATAAAATTATCTTCTGCAATAATCATGTATTACCTCCTTTGGCATATTTTTTGTGCACAAAATATGTTTCATTTATATATTACCTTATAGAAGGGATTTTCTGACGAAAAAAACCTCCGCCGGAGATTTTTTTTGCATGCATGGCAATAAAAAAACGAAGCCGCTGCTTCGCAGATGATAATTCATCTATAAAGCAGCGGTTTCTTTTTCTTCTGTCAGTGTATTCAGGAGTTTTAAAATATCTTCCGGAGAATTTTCCGGATGATGTTGTACTGTCTGATAAATGGTTCTCAGCTCATTACAATCCATTTCCAGTTCATCCGCAGAAGCCTGTAGGCTTTTCCCTCGGGTGTTCAGAAAAATTCTGGTAGCACCATCGGGAAGATGCAAATCGGGTACTTCCATACATTTGGATGTAAAAGTATATCGATATTTTCCATATCCGAGCAGGTCAAAGGGCATGATAAAAATAATAAAGGAATCGTTTAGCACATTGTAGTTTGGGATACCCGGCTCCAACAGTCCCGTATCTAAAAGCGCCTGATAATATCGACTTCGCTTTGGAAGATCGGGTTTTTGTTCTCCTTGCATCTCGGAATCATACACATTGCCATCGGCGTCGAAACTTACAATATAAATGCCTGTATTTATAATAACATGTGTGAACAAAATAAGCAACTTTTTTTGTTACAAACAGTCACAACACCTGCTGTTTTCAGGAAAAAAGTATATGAAAATTATCAAAGGCGTGTTGACAGACATGAAAGAAATGTTATAGTTAAAACATGAATAATTTACAGATAACATACTTTTTAGATGCGGTAGAATGCAAGAATTTTTCTGTTGCGTTAAAAAAACATAGAATATTCCAACCGGCTATCAGCCGGTTGATTTCCGCACTGAAAAAAAAGCTTGGGGCAGAGTCGGATGAGTTGATTTTTGTATGGAAGAAAGATGTCTGGTAAAAATGTAGGAGAAGGAACATGTTGAAAAAAATAAAAGAAAACATCGGAAAAGTGATGATCGGAAATGAGAGAACGATAGAGTTGATTCTCACCTGCATGCTTGCAGGGGGACATGTGCTGCTTGAGGATGTGCCGGGGACGGGGAAAACCGTATTGGCAAAATCGCTGGCGAAATCCGTGCAGGGGGAATTTGGACGGGTACAGTTTACGCCGGATCTTCTGCCGTCGGATGTGACGGGACTGAATTACTTTGATGCAAAACAGGGGCAGTTTGTATTTTCCAGGGGGCCTGTTTTCTGCAATATTCTGTTGGCAGATGAGATCAACCGTGCTACGCCAAAGACTCAGAGCAGTCTGTTGGAATGTATGGCGGAGGGGCAGGTGACAGTGGATGGTGATACGAGAAAGCTGGAACGACCGTTTCTGGTCATTGCCACACAAAATCCGTTGGAGACGTTAGGTACATTTCCGCTGCCGGAAGCCCAGATGGATCGTTTTCTTATGCAGATATCCATGGAGGAGCTGACAGAAACGCAGGAGCTTGCCATGGTAAATCGTTTTCAGACAGGGGAGCCCTTAGAAGAGCTGACAGGCATTTGCAGCACCGAAGAGCTGGTGAGACTGCAGGAACAATGTCGGAAAATCTTTGTAAAAGAGGAACTGATGCAGTATATGATCCGTGTGATACATGCCACAAGAAAACACCAAAAGGTGGCTCATGGAGTCAGCCCAAGGGGAACGATTGCTTTTGTCCGGGCGGCTCAGGGGTATGCCTTTGTGTCCGGCAGGGATTATGTGGTGCCGGAGGATATCAAAACGGTGGCAGTTCCGGTGCTGGCGCACAGATTGAGTCTGTCCGTGTCGTCAGAGGGCAGTCAGAGCGCAAAAAAAATAATTCAGGAAATTTTGGAGAGTGTGGCGCTCCCGACAGAGGAATGGTAGAAAATGCTGATTTTATTATTGATATGTGTGGGACTGGCATTTTTTCTACAGAAAATTCTGTATAAAAAATATTGGAACCGCAGGCTTGAGGCGCAGGTATCTTTTGAGGATTCCTACGCATATGAGGGAGATATTTCTCATTTGAGAGAGGAGATCACAAATGACAAAATCCTCCCTTTACCGGCGGTGGAAGTCCGTCTTATTATGGATCGAAGTCTCCGGTTTACGGGAGAGGCGAAAGAAAATGCAACGGTAACGGACAAAAATTACCGAAGGGATATTTTTTCTCTGTTCGTGCATCAGAAAATCATACGTATCCTGTCTTTTGTGTGTGAAAAAAGGGGATTTTATCAGGTGCAGGATATGGAACTGATCGGCAGTGATCTGCTGCTGCGGGAGGAGTACCATGAAACAGTTCCGCAGCAGACCCGGATGTATGTGTATCCTAAGCCGGTTGATGTGCGCCGGATTCAGATAATCTGCCGGGCGATTTCGGGGCAGATACTGGTGCAGAACCGTTTGTATCCGGATCCTTTTGAGTTTGCAGGCATCAGAGAGTATCGCTCTACGGACCCTATGCGTCACATTAACTGGAAGGCGTCAGCCCGCAGCACGGAGGGTGAACTGATGGTAAATCAGTTTGATTCCACAACAAATATCAGTTTGATGCTTTTTTTGGATGTGGAGGATGCGGCTATTTTGAAACAGGAGGATCTGCAGGAGGAAAGTATCCGTATTGCGGCGTCTCTCGTTTCAAGGCTGGTGAAGGAGCGTATGGAGTGTAAAGTCATAAGCAACGGGATCTGTGATATGTCTCATATAGGCTTGGAAGAGACGGTTCTTCAAATGCATCTGAAAGACGGGGGACAGCTTCATGACTTTTACCGTCAGATTGCATGTGTAAATACAAGAAAGAGAGTGTCTCCTGTCTGTGACAGTCTGAATCGGGCGGCGGAAAAGATGAGTGCGGGACAAACGGTGATCCTGATCTCGAAAAATCAGGATGAAGAGACGAGCGCCGCAGTGCGGAATATTTGCCGAGGGGGCAGCTCTGTGGTGTGGGTTATTCCCCTTTTGCAGGGGAATCAGCCGACGGTGTGCAAAGAAGCAAATTTGCAGATTTTGCCATGGTATAAGGACGGAGTCTGACAGAGCGTGGAGTGTGAAAGATATGAAAAGAACAGAAAAGCTAACCAAAAATACATTACATATACTGTCTTTAGCACATAGCCTGCTTCTGTTTGAGGGGCTTTATCTGATGGCGGCAGGAATTCTGGATATGAATGGTATGGATGGCAGTCGTTATCCGATACAGGGACTTTTGACGATACTGCCTGTTGCGGTAAGTTTTCTTTGTATGCGTAAAGTAAATAATATATGGCTGTATCTTTTGAGCGGGGGTGTCATGACGGTCCTGATGTGGAAAATCACAGGCTTGCCTTTTTCCGGTGTGGTGACAGCCTTTATCTTTCTGGTGCGCTGTTATGCGCGTGTTGTGCGGGGACGCATCAGGCGTCAGGCAGAAGAGATGCCGGGGAGGGACGATGCATTGGTCATTCCTGAATTGAGGGACATACGGATTTTTCTGGATAGTCCCCGGGTATTACAGTGGATCTTTTTTGGCGTGTTTTATGTGGGAATCATCGCAACCGGACAGATCACGTATTTGAAGCCCATGTTCTGGGTATTTGTGCTTGAGATTTTTGTGTGTTTTGCATATGGCTATCTGGAAAATCAATATGCATTTATCGAGGAAAATCAGAAAATTTCAAATCTTCCGGTTCAGACCATACGCCGGGTTGGAAAAGCGGTATTTGTGGTGATGATCGCTGTGCTCGCATTGTTTGTTCTGCCTTCTGTGATTTACGGTAAAGAGCCGCTGGTGAAACTTCCTTCGGTGGAACACCGGTTGGAGGGAGCGGGTTCACATGTTCAGACAAGCGGGAACAGAATGGGGGATATTCTGTTAAAGCTGCAGAGTGAGACAGAGCCTGCACCTGTGTGGCTGACGGAATTACTGCGTATTGCCGGGATTTTGGTGGAAGTTTTTATTGCTCTTGTGGTGATTTTCTTTGTAATATGTTTTGTGCGTAATCTGATGCGCTCCTATGGAGCGCCGGAGGAGGATGAGATTATCTTTCTGGGCAGAGAGAAGGAGGATCAGATATCACGTGCGAAAGGAGACAGGGGCAGAAAAAAGGAAGGCTACTGGTCTCCGAATCAGAAGATCCGCAGGATTTATAAAAAGACGATTGAAAGGGGACTGGCGAAGAAACCAAAGGGAAGCGAAACGCCCCGGGAGTTGGAGCAGGCAGCAGACCTGAATAATCCGGACGAATCGTTTCATGAACTTTATGAGAAAGCCAGGTACAGTGAAAAGGGCTGTTCGGCGCAGGAGGCAGCAGGGTATCAAAGATAATCTTGACGGAACGTATGTTTGGTGATAAAATGCAGAAACACTCCTTCTTCTGAGAGAGACAGAAGGAAATTTATGTATTATGAAGTTTAGAAAACATACAGCGGTTGAGGGAATTTGATATGAAACGGCGTTTGTTTGTGGATATGGATGGGACGCTGGCAGTTTTTACAAAGGTGCCGGCTCTGGATTATTTGTATCGGGAAGGTTATTTTTTAAATCTGGCGCCCCATGAGCAGGTAGTGCAGGCAGTTCGTAATATAGTACGACAGGATGCGGATTCCATAGAGGTGTTTGTGTTGTCTGCATATTTGATAGACAGTGAGTACGCATTGCAGGAAAAGACTGCGTGGGTCAGACGTTATCTGCCGGAGATAGACCGGTCTCACCGTCTGTTTATTCCAAATGGTGCGGATAAGAGACGGTATGTGCCGGGGGGCGTCAGATCAGATGATTGTCTGTTGGATGATTTTACGAGAAATTTATTGAGCTGGTCCCAGACAGCGAGAGGGATCAAGCTGCTGAATGATATCAATCATTCTCATCAAACCTGGAAGGGGGATTGCGTGAGATATGATTGCGAGGCGGAGGAATTGGCCAGGCAGTTGGCGGAACTGGTGTGCCGGGAGGAAAAAGAAATATTAACACATCTACATGGAGGTAGATGAGCATTGCGGATAAGCAGCCAGCAGTTCATCCTTTAATAGGTGGATGAGTGGATTCTGGCTGTTTTTTTTCCAGGCAAGACATACAGAATGGCATGGCTTCAATTCGATCTTTTTTATCCATTTCGATTCATTAAATTGTGTCAGGGAATCCAGTATGGTCACACCGTTTCCAAATTCTACATTGGACATTACAGATTCGATATTTGGAAAGCTTTTTATGGTTGGATAAAAATTGTAATAATTGCAGTATTCAATTATTTTTGAGTGAGTAGGATCCTCGTTTCCTGCTCCCAGACAGAAGAAGATCTTATCCTGAAAGTCAGTGATGGAAACATTGGAGTGATCATCGGGTAATATTTTTTTTGAGTAGATCATGTATTTTGGAATATCAAATAATGTTTCATAATCCAAATCCGGCTGTCCGGATACAAAATCCACCAGGTTTAATGAAACATCTATGAACCCTTTTGATAATTTGGATATCATTTCTTTTACATTGTGGTTTTCAAATAAAAGTGTGGTATACGGATGATGTTCTATAAAATGCATAAGGGCTGAATTCAGATGAGACGGAATTTTCCAACCGGACAGGATACCGATTTTAATATTGCCTTCCAGCGAGGAAAGATATTTTTTTGATAAACCGGATAAATGAAGTAGTTCATTTTCTGCTTTTTTGAAAAACTGAAAATATTTTTCTCCGATGGGGGTCAGCGCAACAGGAGATTTGCTGCGCTCAAAAAGAATCGTTCCCAGTTCTGATTCCAGATTGTGAATATGTTTGCTTATGGTCGGCTGAGATATATACAGCTCTTTTGATGCCCTGGAAAAGCTTCCGTGCTCTACAATGGCCAAAAAACAACTGATTTGTAATGAATTCATAAAATCACCTGATACATGAGATAGTCCTGTTTGCTATTATCAATATAGCATGATTTTTTGAAAAAAACAATTTTAAATAAGGGCAACCGCTTATAGCCTGTGGGCTATAAGCGGTTGCCCTTATTGCGATTGGACAAACAATAAGACGGATATTATCATAAAGTTATGGAGAGCGCTTGAAATAATATGTTGAGAAAGAGGTGGAGGACTTGTGTGATAATAAATCGTACAGTAAAAATGTTGATCTTATTGGTTATCACGATTTAAAAGACAGACCGGGATTCCAAATGGCAATGCAGGAGGCAGATGGAAAATACTATATGTATATTTCACATTTTCGTCATTCGGGAACCACGATTCTGGAAGTGACGGATCCGGAAAATCCAAGATTTGTCCGGTATATGGAAGGACCAGAGCTATCCGGTCAGTTGATGAATAAAATACAGGTGGCGGATGGACTGATGATCTGTGCATTGGGAACGGGAATCCCTTTTTTGCATAATATCGGATGGGACGATCCGTATATTGCCGGCCTTCAGATTTTTGATGTAAAAACAGATCCGGAAAATCCGAGATTATTGTCTACATGGAAAGCTGGGGAGGCACAGCCCTGTGATAATATCTGTCTGGGCGTGCATCGTTTCTTTTATAATGGGGGACGCTATGTTCATCTGGCAGCAACCTGCGACGGTTTTTCCAATATGATATATCGGATTTTAGACATTGAGGATCCGACAAAACCCGTGGAGATTGGACGATGGTGGATGCCGGAACAGTGGGAAAGAGGTATTTTACAAAAGGATAAACCGGATACTACATTTCCCATGGATTATGCGGGACTCCACGGACCGCCATATGTAAAGGGCAATCATGTATATTGTGGTTATAATGGAGCCGGTATGGTAATACTGGATATTTCAGACATTCATCTTCCTCAGATTGTGGGACAGCTGAAAACCTATCCGGTATTCGGAGGAAAATTTTCGGGGGCAAGATGTCACACTGTGCTGCCTCTTTCCAAAAGACCGTATGCGATCTTTACAAATGAAGGGGAGCGTTTTCCCTGTTTGTCGAAGGAAGTTATAAAGAATCAGGCGCAGCCGCTAAATGTGCTTGGAATGGTTGATTGTCATGATGTGACAGACCCTACTCTGATCGCAGTATTTCCATATCCTGAAGTTCCCGAAGATTTTCCGTATAAAAATTTTAACGACTGCGGACTGGGATGCCAAGGCCCGTTTGGACCGCATAATATCCATGAGCCCCATGATCATCCGGCATTGGAGGATCGTAATGATAGATTATATTGCTGTTATTTTCACGCAGGGCTTCGGATCTATGATATTTCAGACCCGTATGTTCCAAAAGAAATTGCATATTTTATACCGCCAAAACCCAAAAAGTGGTGTTTTGAGAACACATATCCGGGACCGAATCTGGCGACAACGGAAGATGTGATTGTCGATAACAGGGGAAATATTTTTATTGATACATTTCATGATGGGATTTATGTGCTGCGAAGCCGTGTATAAGGAGGAAGATGTATTATGAAACCGATGTTTGGACAGATTGGGCAGATCAGCATGATTGTGGATGATGTTCTGGCATATGCAAAACGATGGAATGATGATTATGGAATTGGTCCATGGCATTTTTTACATTTTACGGAAGAAAATATGACGAACATGACGGTTCATGGGAACGAGGAGGCGTATGCAATGGATATTGCTCTGTGTAACATGTATGACAATATAGAGATAGAACTGATTGCACCCAGGGATGAACGCAGTGCATATGCCGAGTTTTTGAGGGAGCATGGACCGGGGTTGCATCACATTGCCATGGTAACACCGCATGGGGGATTTACAGAAGTAAAAAGGCAGTTAGAAAAAAATAATATAGCGCATATACAGGGCGGAAGTGATCCAATGGGACAGGAATTTGCCTATTATGATCTGACTGCTGAGTTGGGATGTATCATAGAACTAAATGATAGACCGGATGACTTTCAGCCATTACCGCCGGAGGAATGTTATCCCCAAAAATAGAGGAGGAAAGTATGGTTTTAAGAAAAAAAGTTGCGATTGTGACTGGCGGAATCAGAGGCATCGGACGAGGTATAACAGAAGAACTTATGAGTGAAGGTGCATCTGTTTTAGCCGCTTATTTTGAAACAGAGGAGGAAGCAGATCCGGCATTGGAGGAGCTGCGGGCTATAGCGACAGAATGCGGCGTCCGGGTGCAGGGGTACCACGTGGATATATCAAGAATATCTGAAATTGAGGAAATGTTCGATTTTTGTGAGGGGACATTAGGAAAAGTAGATATATTTATAGCCAATGCCGGTGCAAATATTCCGAGAAAACCTATTTTGGAGCACACCGAGGAGGACTTTGACAGAGTGTGTGGTGTGAATTTTAAAGGGACGTATTTTTGTGTGAAGGAATGTGGAAAACGAATGAATGATAACGGTAGAATCGTGCTGATCTCATCCAGTTCCGTTCCATATCCGGTGGATGGTCATTGCCTTTTTTACGGCGCGTCTGATTACAAAGAAGGGGGCAAAGCTGGTAATCGTACTATCCTGTATTATTGCAGGAGCGGCATTTATTTTGTATGGGTATTCTTCGTCTATGGGGATGTATCTGATAACGCTCTGTTTTGCCAGCGGGTTTGCATATGTGTATAGTTTTCAGGCGACAGGACCAATCATCGCAAACTGGTTTCCGAGAAAGCGCGGTATTGTAATGGGATATGTCACCGCATTTATGCCTTTGGCATCTGCTACATATCTGTATCTTCTGAACTGGTTGATTGGGACCGCCGGTTTTCAGATGGGAATCGCCATTACGGGTGTCATGACCATCGCCCTTGGAATTATCGGTGCGGTTTCCATCAAGAATACACCGGAAGAAGTGGGAATGGCTCCGGATAATATGCCCATTGATCCGGAAGCACTGAGAAAGATGAAAGAGGATGAGGCAAATTATGTGAGCCCATGGACAATGAAAAAACTGCTCAAAAATAAAACAGTTTGGTGTATTGCCTGTGCTTATGGATTTATGATGCTGGCAAATACGGGAGTAATCAGTCAGCTGGTTCCCCGTATTACGATTGACAAAGGGTTCGGTACATCCATGGCAACACTGATGTTTTCTGTAGCATCTGTCTGTGGAATTATTTTGAGTGTTGCGTGGGGCTGGCTGGATACGAAGATCGGAACAAAAAAAGCTTCGTTTGTTATGCTGGCGTGGTTTATTGTATCTGTTATTATGAATTTGATACCGAATAATACGATAACGCTTTGGATATCCATTGTTATGATTGGAGGAGATTTGGGAGGAACAGCTAACTTTCTGGTTTCCATGACGACAAAAATATTCGGAAGGCGGGATTTCGATGCGGCTTATGGTGTAATCTATCCTATATTTAGTGTGATACGGACAATGGCATTTGCGTTTGTCGGATTCTTTACAAAATACATGAGTGATGTTTTCGGACAGCAGTATGCAGGAGCATATATCGGATTGATTATAGCATGTGTGGTATCCATGATATTTGTGTCTCAGATTGATTATAATAAATTTTTAGGGCACGATTAGAAAGACATTGACAAATGCCGGAGAGTGTCTCTCGGGAAATAACCTGAGAGATGCTCTTTTTGCATATTTATTAAATTTTTATAATATTTCTCTTACTATATAGTTGACAGTTTACATAAAAGCAGATATAGTTAACAGTATTAACTATATCTGCTGCGTGAGGAGGCCGCACAGGAGATGAAAAACCTGGCGTCGAAGAAAAATGGATATAACAAATGATGATATTTTTCAGGAATTGATGGAAAGCTTGCAGGATATGAACCGGATATCCACGAACGCACACATGAACTCTCTGGCAAGAGGAGAAATATTCGTATTGAATTATCTGATCCAGCATGATGGAAGGAGCCTGCCGGGAGAGCTTTGTATCAATATGGAGGTCAGCAAGGCGAGAATTTCTTCTGCCCTGCATGTTTTGGAGGAAAAAGAGTTTGTTGTAAAGGAACCGGATGCATCGGATAAGCGGCGCATCCATATTCGTATTACAGAGCAGGGAAGAGCTTATGTGGAGAAAAAGAAGAAGGAGACATTGGAAAATATCTGTCTTGTTTTCTCTCAGTTGGAGGAGGAGGAGCGAAAGGAATACCTGCGTCTGACAAAAAAGATTATCCATATTTCGGAGCAAGTCAGAAAAAACAGCCGATCTTAGCAGCAGCAAAACAGCAACCTGTCGTGACCGGAGGAAATAAATACATTTCAACGGGTTTTCTGTAAGGAGGAATGTAACATGGAGACATCAAGGGAAATTATTAAAAGGTACACGGATATGATAAGAGAGAAAAGCAGCTTTGAACGGGAGTTGTATGACAAATACGATGTGAAGCGCGGGCTGCGTGACATCAACGGAAAAGGCGTTGTTACCGGATTGACGAATATATCGCTTATACAGTCATCGAAAGAGGTGGATGGAAAGACCGTACCATGTGACGGTAAGCTGCTGTATCGCGGTTATGATGTGAAGGACCTGCTGAGGGGACTTCGGGCGGACCGGCGGCTTGGCGCGGAGGAGGCTGCGTATCTGCTGTTGTTCGGTGACCTTCCCACAAAGGAGGAACTGGATTATTTTAAAGAAATACTTGTGAAGGTCAGACATCTTCCGACCAATTTTACGAGAGATGTCATTATGAAAGCGCCAAGCTCGGATATTATGAACTCGCTGACGAAAAGTGTGCTGACCCTGTCATCTTATGACCGTAATCTGACCGATTTGTCTTTGGAGAACGTGCTTCGCCAGTGTCTGACACTTATCAGTGTCTTTCCTATGCTGGCAGTGTATGGCTATCATGCGTACAATCATTATTCCTGCAATCAGAGTATGTATATCCATCGTCCTGATCCGGACCTCTCAATGGCGGAAAATATACTTCGGATTCTGCGCCCCGATATGAAATTTACAAAGATCGAAGCGGGCGTTCTGGATGCTGCGCTTATTTTGCATATGGAACATGGCGGCGGGAATAATTCTACATTTACCGCCCGCGTAGTCACATCCTCGGGGTCAGACACTTATGCGGTGATGGCTGCAGCGCTCTCTTCCCTGAAGGGTCCGAGACATGGCGGAGCAAATCTGAAGGTTATGGATATGATGGAGGATATTAAAGATCATCTGAAAGATTATGAAGATGAGGATGAACTGCGTGCATATCTCACAAAAATTTTGCAGGGACAGGTATTTGATCACAAGGGATTGATTTATGGAATGGGTCATGCTGTTTATTCCATTTCTGATCCGAGAGCTGTCAGCTTTAAGGCATTTGTGCAGAATCTGGCGGAGGAGAAGGGTCTGCAGGAAGAATTTGAATTGTATGACCGGATCGAGCGTATTGCGCCTCAGGTGATTGCGGGCGGCAGAAATATTTATAAAGGCGTCAGTGCAAACGTGGACTTTTACAGTGGATTTGTGTATAAGATGCTTGATATTCCGGTGGAATTATTTACACCGATCTTTGCCATTGCCCGTGTGGTCGGCTGGAGTGCCCACCGCTTAGAGGAGCTTGTGACTATGGATAAAATCATCCGTCCGGCGTATAAGAGTACCGTGGAGGAGCGTGTTTATACCAGCTTACGAGATCGTTCCGTGCATAAATTGAACGGTTCCCGCTGGGATGCGCCGAGACTGGAAAAACGGGATGAAAACTGGACTGGTCTAAAAGATTAAAACTGCCACTTTTTATATGGACAGTGTGTGCTTATACTGTAGAACATCTGAAAATATATCAGTTGTTCGGAACCTGCTTTAAAATGCCGGTTTTGGACAATAAGAGAAACAGAAACAAAAAGAGCGGTGCCAATATGAGTGAGAATCACAATCATCAGAAAAAAATAGCGGTTATCAACGATCTGTCCGGATTTGGGCGGTGTTCATTGGCAGTATCCCTGCCGATCATCTCGGCGATGGGGATACAGTGCTGTCCGCTGCCCACGTCCGTGTTTTCCAATCATACCGGATTTGACAGTTTTTTCTTTGATGATTATACGGAAAAAATGGAACCCTATATGGAAGAGTGGAAAAAGCTGAATTTGCGTTTTTCCGGAATCTGTACAGGCTTTTTGGGTTCTGTGCGGCAGATCGATCTGGTGATCCGTTTTCTGGAATACTTTAAGACAGAAGATAATCTGGTCATTGTGGATCCTGTCATGGGTGATTACGGAAAAGTATATGCCACTTATACCGGAGCACTTTGTCAGAAGATGAAAAGACTGGTAAAATATGCGGATATTCTCACCCCTAATCTGACGGAGGCCTGCATTCTGACAGACACTCCCTATCAGGACCGGTGGAAGAAGAAGGAGCTGGCAGCGATGGCGGAAAAGCTTCACGCCATGGGACCGGACAAGATCGTCATAACGGGGATACCCCAGGGTGGATATATTGCAAATCACTGCTATGAAACGGGAAAAGAACCGGTAATCCTTCGCACCCTGAAGGCAGGTACCCAGCGTTCCGGCACAGGAGACATTTTTGCGTCCATTATTGCAGGAGATGCGGTGAAGGGAGTGGAATTTGAGAGGTCCGTAAAGCGGGCTTCAAATTTTGTAAAAAAATGTATCGTGCGTTCCGTTGAACTTGAAATCCCGTTGACGGATGGCGTCTGCTTTGAGGAGTTTCTGAAAAAATTATAGGAGATAGTGATATGGAAATCTTATATAAAGTACACAACAATCTGTATGTAAATCTTACAAATAGATGTCCCTGCGCCTGCACCTTCTGTCTGCGCCAGAATATGGACCGTATAGGGGAATCCGGCAGCCTGTGGCTGGAACGTGAGCCTACGGCGCAGGAAGTGAAGGCCGAGTTTGCAAAATTTGATGTGGAACTTTTTGACGAGATCGTATTTTGCGGGTTTGGCGAGCCTACGGAGGCGCTTCATGTACTGCTCGAGGTGGCAGATTTTGTGAAAAAAACCTACGGAAAACCGATCCGGATCAATACCAACGGTCTTGGCGATCTTGTCAATGGAATCGAGATCGCACCGCTGTTTGAAGGTCTGATCGACACGGTATCCATCAGCCTGAATAATCCGCATCCGCAGGAGTACCATGAGCTGGTACGTTCAAAATTCGGAGATATTTCTTTTGACGCCATGCTGAAATTTGCGAAAAGCTGTACAAAATATGTGCCGAATGTCGTGCTGACAACCGTATCAACAACGATTTCCCATGAGGAGGAGGAAGAGTGCCGGAAGATCTGTCACGATCTGGGAGCTGTTTATCGTATCCGTCCGTGGGAGGATTAGCCGCAGATTTCCTTTGGGGTGGATAAACCACTGCATATTGTGTCCAAATTGTAAAAAAAATCAAAATAATGTGTAAAAAGTTTTTTTTTTGTATTAAGTCGGTTGAAATCCGCAATCACAAAGGTTAATATTGTTGTATTACGAAAGCTGATTTACAAGGTTGGAATGACAATGCGAAATACAGAAGAGATTTATGAGTTACAACTGTTTGATTTGCGCAGAAACAGACGACCGGCGCAAAAAAAACATAAGGTGAAGCCGCTGTATGTTGTGGCAGGGGCTGTAATAGTGATATATCTTGTTGGCGCAGCATTTTTCTCCAGTCATTTCTATCAGAGGGGAACTGTATTCGGGGTAAATATGTTTGGCCAAACGACAAAATCCCTTCAGAAAAAGATTGAGAAAAAGATTGCCGGTTATAAGCTGGATATTGAAACCCGAAACGGGGAAGAGATACTGACCGGGGAAGAGATCGGGATGCAGTATGTGGACAACGGTATGCTTGAGCGCCTGATGGACGAGCAGTCACCGTTTTTGTGGCCGTCTTTGTTTTTTTCGGCGGGAAAGGGTACGGAGCAAAAGATAGAGATTTCTTATAACGAGGGACTTTTGCAGGAGAATCTGGCTCAAAGAACATTTTTTGATGAGTCCTATTCTTTTAAGCCTGAAAATGCTTACATACGTTATGGAAACGGGCAGTTTGAGATCGTACCGGAGGAGGATGGTACACAGATCCGGGAGGATAAGACGTTAAAGACAGTGGAAAAAGCTTTAAAGAGCGGTGCGGACACTGTAAATCTGGAGGATAATGACTGTTACGTCACACCGGATATCACAAAAGAGGATGCATCGCTTTTAGAAGAATGTGAGGAGTTAAATGCATTTTTAGGCGCTGAACTGACGTTTGATTTCGGTGACCGCACAGAGGTAGTGGATGCGGATGTGATTCAGTCATGGATTCTGGAAAATGAAGACGGGGAATATTCGCTGAGTAAAGAGTCTGTGTGGAATTATGTCGCAAAGCTTGCGGATAAGTATGATACCAGAGGAAAAGAGAGAATTTTCAGGACACATTCGGGAGAAGAAGTGACACTGGATCAGGGAGATTATGGCTGGGAGATGAATCAGGAAGAGACAGCCCAGCGGTTGTATGATGCAATAGGAGCCGGTGAAACGGGCGAGTTAGAAGTGGACTATATTCACACTGCAAAATCCAGGAATGAAAATGATCTGGGCGATATATATGTGGAGGTCAGCATAGAGGATCAGGAGATGTGGCTTTATGTCGATGGAGAGTGTGTGGTGGATACGCCGGTTGTAACGGGAAACCCGAACAACGGAGATGGAACTCCGGCAGGCGGTGTGTGGGATATTGATTACAAACAGTCTCCGGCAGTTTTGGGAACCATTGAGAAGAACGGATACAGTACACCGGTGACCTACTGGCTCCCCTTTAACGGGAATGTGGGTATCCACGATGCAGACGGATGGAGGAGCAGCTATGGCGGTAATATTTATGAATATGGCGGTTCCCATGGCTGTGTGAACACACCTACAGAAAACGCAAAGATTATTTATGAGACCGTGGAAGAAGGAACCGCAGTTGTGGTATATTAAAGCGTGGTATATGAAAGAGAAGATCCGGCAGAGTCTGCCGGATCTCTTTTATTCTTCACAGGAATCGTTTATCATGTGTACGGACATTCCGTTTACTTCCAGATGATCGTCAATGGCGATGACCAGACAGCGTCTTCCGTCTATGATGCGGGTTTCAATCAAATCTGCCCGTTCCGGATTTACCTTTACCAGAATATCCGGTGTTTCTACCTGAAATTTTCTTGCATTTGTCACATTGGCAGCTACGAGGGTCGCCTTTTCCCCGGCAACCGCCTCATAAGTTTTATCAAAAATTTCCAGATTTTTTTCGGGAACGCCGCTCTCCTCAAGCAGATGCTTCACATCAAAGCTGTCCAGAATCAGAGGAGCGGGATTTTCTTTGGTTTCCTCAATCATTTCGTTGAGATTATCGTGGATATTTCGCATCATTTCATATTCTGCATCTTCCCCCAGGGTCTCTTCCACTATGGTCTGGAAAGCGATTTTCTGATTTTTCGGGGTCAGACCCGGGGCGGCGCCGAACACATTTTCAATCAGCCCCGGCTGTTCATCCTCGGGATTTTTGGAATAATACAATACACTATGTATGTCACTGCTCCGGTCATTGAAAACCGGGAAGAGAAATCCTTTCATGGGGGGCTCTACCACCCAATCGCGGATGCGGTCCTCAATGCTGTTGTGCTCCGCATTATAAGCAAGGCTTGCCTTTGACATATTTACCGGGCAGATGCTGCACAGAATATGCTCGTATACCTCATCGGAAGCATCAAACATTTCCAGTCCGTCCGTGGATTTGCCGGGCACGTCATAGGCAGCATGGATTAAGATGATATAGTAATTTTCCGCATAGGCAAGGTGTTCTATGATCTTATCATAGAACTCAGTGATCAGTGCGTCATCGGTCAGCCTGCTGTCCCGCAATTTCAGCAAAAACTGCTGGGTGCCGCCGGGCATTTCCTGCTCCAGCGGAAAATCAAAGTGAATCAGATGCTTGCCAAGAGTACCGGATAAGGTCTGTTTGAAAATATCAAAATATTTAAATTCCTCCTCTTCCGGCAGCGAAAGAAACGCATTTTTAAATTCCAGTTTTTTTTCCTTTTCGTGATCCACATAACAACCGCAGATACGCGTAATGGAACAGCGATCCGGGTGAAACTGTCGGCGTATCTCGGATATTTCTTTTTTGTTCATGATATGTATGTCTCCTTATATCTATTATCTCCGGGTTAATATCATCTTACAGATCGGATTTCCAGCGGAAGAAAATTTTTCTTCATATTCCGTCATGATATTGTCCTTATTCAGCACGACGTCTCTGTGCAGATCTCTGGTGGATGCCAGCAGTGTCCAGCCGGCAGGCTCTGTCTGTTCCAGAGAAAATGTGAACAGGTCCTGATTGTCCGTTTTAAATTCCAGCAGACCCTCCGCCTTTAAAATCTGCTCGTAGCGCTGCAGAAACTCCTGAGATGTCAGACGTCGTTTTGCGTGGCGGTCCTTGGGCCACGGATCGGAAAAATTCAGGTAGATCCGGTCCACTTCACCGGGAGCGAACCATTCGGTGATATGTTCCGCATCCATGCGGATAAATCGGATATTGGGAATGGGATTTTCCTTAAGCTTTTCCAGTGCCCGGAGAAGAACGCTGGAATATTTTTCGATTCCCACAAAATTTACGTCCGGATGAGCCAGTGCCTGCGCAGTTAAAAACTGCCCTTTTCCCATACCAACTTCAATGCGAATGGGATTTTCATTTCCGAAAATCTCTGCCCATCTGCCTTTGGCAGGGTTTTCTTCCGGGATACAGTAGGTGTTGGCAGCGATGGCTTCTCTGGCGCCGGGTATATTTCTAAGTCTCATTTGAGGCCTCCTTTATGCGGGCATGATTCGTCTGTGCGATACGCTATGGCTCAACTGTTACGCTAAATATAACTTTATCACGAAAAACATTGTCAGACAACTCTTTTTCCTTTATACTTTAAGTTATAGTGCCTGTTCATACGCTGTTTTTCTCATAAGCAGACAGTGAGCAGGACAATGGTGCAGACGGAGATAAAACAGAGATTGAAGAGGAATGAGATATGAATATACAGGCTATACGAATGAGGGTATGGCGTCGGTGTATTTGTTTTCTGTGCATGTTTGTGATACTGGTGGGAATGTTATTTATCGTACCTTCCATGCCGGTATATGCGGAGGATGAATGGCCGGAGGGACCGGAGATAGAGTCCGGCGCTGCCATTGTAATGGAAGCAAACACAGGAACGGTGCTATATGAGAAAAACTGTCATGAACATTGTTTTCCGGCCAGCATTACAAAGGTGATGACTGCGCTGCTGGCAGTGGAAAATGCATCTATGGATGAGACGGTAACATTTTCCAGCGATGCGGTATTTGGCATTGATCCGGGGAGCAGCAGCATTGCCCGCGATGTGGGCGAAGAAATGACCATGGAGGAGACTCTGTATGGTATGATGCTGGAATCCGCCAATGAATGTGCCAATGCGATTGCGGAGCATGTGAGCGGCAGCTGCGATGCATTTGTAGATATGATGAATACGAAGGCGAAGGAGCTGGGATGTACAGATACACATTTCTGTAATCCGAGCGGTCTTCCGGACGAAGATCATTATACCAGTTGTTATGATATGGCATTGATTGCAAACGAGGCAATTCATAATGATCTGTTCCGCACGATCATCAGTACGAAACAGTATATTATTCCGCCTACAAACAAGCATGATGAGGAAACGCCGCTGAATAACCATCATCAGATGATCTCCAAATATAAGGGACCGGACAACCTGTATGAGTATGCCATAGGAGGGAAGACCGGATATACGGTTGCGGCAGGAAATACGCTGGTCACCTTTGCAGAAAAGGACGGAATGCTGCTGACCTGCGTGGTGATGAAGAGCGAAAGCCATTATAAAGATACCCGCACACTGTTTGATTATTGCTTTAGTCATTTTCAGGTATGGGATATTGATGATAATCAGACACAGCAAACAGGACAGAAAACCTCCGCGGACCGCATGTTCGGAACGGAAGGAAGTTTTGTATCGCTGGATTCCGAATCCGAGATCGTCCTGCCGTCAGGAGTAGATTTCTCCGCCGCGACCTGTGAGATAAACCGTGACAATCTGCCTGAAGGAGTTGTTGCGGCTCTGAATTACAGTTATGCCGGACATGTTGTAGGGCATGCAGAAATCGAAAAGAGCTTTCCTGTTGTAAAGGCCTATATATTTGGAAAAGATCAGGAGGAAGAGACACAGGAGGAGTTATCCTTCCCGCAGTCTGTCTTGAAAAAAGTGATGGATCTGAGAGATTCCTTCCTGTCAGATGAAACAGAGGTTCAGATTTCCAGAGAAGATCTGATTCTTCTGCTTATATGTCTGGGCGTTGCAGTGGGAGCGATCATTGCGGTAATTGTGATCATTCGCAATTCTCTTAGAAGCAGACGCCGCAGAAAAAGCAGAGAAAAGGACAGAAAAAAGACAGGCGGAAAAGAAAACGGGCCGGATCAGAAAAACATAAAGAAAAAAGATCATCAAAACGATGATCTTGATATGGAAGAGTTTAAATGAGATTCCAGTAATTCCATAAAAAAGGCGATTGCAGGATTGTAATTGTTTTTACACCAGCCCATGGTCACATCGTGATCATGGGCTTCACTTGCCGGAATTTCCCGAATTACCACCGATGGATTCTGGTTTTCGATGGTGCGATTGGATGTGATGGCAACATAATTTCCCGTTTCCACCCATAATAGAACATCCTGCATTTTATCTACCTGCTTGAAAATCGGATTGATGCCGCAGCGGATACACAGATTTTTGATATAATCGTAGCCCTTTTCACACACATGCCGGCCGAGAGATACAAAGCGTTCGTTTCTCAGGTCAGTCAATGTCAGATCCGGTTTGTCTGCCAATGGATGATGTCTGTTCAGCATGATACAGGAATTGTATTTCTGGATATTTACGGTTATGAGATTTGGCTGATCAAACAGGGAAAAACCGTAGGTCAGTATGAGATCTAATGAGCCGTCGTTCAAACGCTTTGGAAGTTCGCCCAGGGAAAAACGCTCCATGGAAACCTGAATGTTACTGTATTTTTCCTGAAATTTCCGAATGACAGCCGGAAGAATCCAGGTTACATCATACACATCCAGAATGCCGATGCGCAGCGAGCCGTTAAATCCCTGATTTGCAGTCTGCGCCTGATACAGCACGTCGTTAAATTCATCCATCATCCGGGGAAGCCAGTTGTAGAGAATGACTCCGCCGGGCGTCAGCTTCAGCTGTTTTTTCTCCCGGAGGAAAAGCGTAATGCCGAGCTCCTGTTCCAGCGCGGAAATCTGTCGGCTTAATGCAGGCTGGGTAAGGAAAAGACATTTTGCCGCTTCCGTAAAACTCAGCGCTTCGGCGACTGTAATAAAATATTTGATCTGATTGAATGTCATGTAAGTTCTCCCTGTATAATTTGAATATTTTTACCGGTTTCGTCCGCCATACCCTCAAGCTCATAACCAAGCGACCGGCAGAGCAATAGCTGGCTCAGGCGCTCGGCTGTCATCTGCTCTCCGGGAACCAAAACGGGGATGCCCGGCGGATATAAATAAACATAGTCCAGCACAATGGCTCCGGCGCTTTCCCTCAGATCAACCGTGGCTGCGGGAAGATTTGCTGTCTCACATATATCCATATATTTTGGAGGAAGGGAATACAAATCGGACAGCATATTTTTTTGCGCTTTCGGGGCGGCATGTCCGGTATTGCTGCGAAGCAGGGCTTCATATTCTTCATCCAGTTTATGCAATGCCAGATTCAGTCTTTCAAACCCCACACTGGTATCCATAATACTGGTGAGCGCTGTCACATAAAACAGGGAGCTCATTTCCGGCTCAAGATGAAACCGCTGCCGCAGGATATCTGCCAGCTCTGCGCCGGAACAGCCCGTGTCCTGACTGGAAATTAAGATTTTTGATTTGTCTCTGGCATAGATTCCCCTGTAAGCATAAGGATGATCTTCATTTTCCGCTGGAAGGACATGCAGATACTTCAGATCCTTTGCGGAGCCGTAAAAGTCCTTGAGCCGCATTTCAAACATGGAAAATAGCGTATCCCCCTGCTGTATCAACTGTGTGGTCAGGCGGTCCATCCCGGCCATAAACACATAGGAAGGGGAGCTGGTCTGAAAAATACCCAGATATTTTTTCAGTGTCCGTATGCCGATTCGTTCACTGCAGCGGTGCAAAATAGCGGTTTGCGTGAAAGAGGGCAGTGTTTTGTGCAGGCTTTCGATCACAAGGTCCGCACCCTGACGTACCGCCTTTTGAGGGAAGCCCTGTCCAAAACCAAAATGTGCACCGTGGGCTTCATCCACAATGAACACCGCACCGTAAGAATGTACGATCCCGGCAATGGCGGCAATGTCCGATACGACACCGTCGTAGGTGGGGGAGGTGATGATCACCGCTTCGGTATCGGGATGTGCCTGCAGCTTTTCTGCCACATCCTCCGGGGAGATAGACCCCTGGATCCCCAGATCTGTTTCCATGGGGTACAGATAAGAGGTTTTTGCTTCCGTTAATTCTGCCGCATGATAGACAGATTTGTGACAGTTGCGCGCCATTAAAAGCCGCCCATGCTTTTTGACGGAGGCATATATTGCGGTGAGAATCCCGCAGGTACTTCCGTTCACAAGAAAAAAACTGTCCAGAGCACCGTACAGATGTGCGGCACGCTCCTGTGTGTCCTTCAAGATCCCGGTGGCATGATGGAGATTATCAAAGCCATGAATTTCGGTAATATCCAGCCGCTCCGGGCGGGACATGTCCATGGAACGCCGTTTATGCCCGGGCATATGAAATGGATACATGTCTGTCTGACTGTATATACTTAAGGTATCGTAAAGACCTTTCATGTCGGGTTTGGCTCCTTCTTAAATGATATGGTAAAAATGTTATTTGGATTTATTATACATGAAGTGAAGCATAAATGTACAAAAAATGATAAACTTTTTAATTTTTCTTTTATAGCTGGTGAAGTGAGCCGGGGGACATTTTGCCGGGGGATATGATTTCCGTGCTTGAAACTTCCTGATGCCTGTTATATACTAATAAATATCTGCACGATAGAATCGGAGAAGAATCATGTATATCTTTTGTTTGATGGGAAAAAGTGCATCCGGGAAAGACAGCATCTATCAGCGTCTTCTTGCCAGGGAGGAGCTTTGCCTGAAGCGGGTGATCCCATATACCACCCGCCCTATGCGGGAGGGAGAGACGGACGCAGAGACGTACTTTTTCTGCTCCAATGAGAAAGTGGCTGAATTGCAGCAGCAGGGAAAGATCATCGAGCTGCGGGGTTATTATACCGTGCATGGACTATGGCAGTATTTTACCGCAGATGACGGTCAGATTTGTCTGGATGAACATAATTATCTGATGATCGGCACAATAGAGGCATATGTAAAGCTAAAAGAATATTTTGGCTCGGAGTCGGTGGTGCCGCTTTTTATCGATCTGGACGACGGAATACGCCTGCAGCGGGCTTTGGATCGTGAGCGTGCACAGGCGGAACCGAAATATGCGGAGATGTGCCGCAGATTTCTGGCGGATGAGGAGGACTTTTCACCGGAAAAAATAGAAGGTGCAGGCATTGAGACCGTTTTTGTGAATGACCGGTTGGAGGACACGGTGGAGCATCTGGTGCAGTATATCAAAAATTATAG
Source organism: uncultured Lachnospiraceae bacterium (assembly GCA_964428795.1). Lineage (GTDB taxonomy): Bacteria > Bacillota > Clostridia > Lachnospirales > Lachnospiraceae > CAYRZL01. Next base: position 116,016 of record CAYRZL010000001.1, read on the forward strand.
CTGAAAGGCTGTATATACAGGCAGGGGGTTATATGGCAGGATTTGCGGATATCATTGGACATGAGCAGATGATAAAATATATAAAAAATGCTATCGCTATGGATAAGATGTCCCATGCTTATATCTTTAACGGGCCCGAGAAATCCGGGAAACGGATGCTGGCAGAGGCATTTGCCATGGCGCTGCAGTGCGAGGGACAGGCGGACCGCCCCTGTATGAAGTGTCGTTCCTGCAAGCAGGCGAAGAATCATAATCAGCCGGATATCATCTATCTGCAGCATGAAAAGCCAAACACCATTTCCGTGGATGATGTGCGAAAACAGATCAACAATGATATCTGTATTCGTCCCTTCAGCAGCAGATATAAAGTATACATTGTGGATGAGGCGGAGAAAATGAATGTGCAGGCACAGAATGCGCTGTTAAAGACCATTGAGGAGCCGCCTTCCTACGGAGTGCTTATGCTTTTGACCACCAATGCGGACAGTTTTTTGCCAACGATACGATCCCGCTGTGTCACATTAAATCTGAAGGCAGTGCGGGATGATCAGATCCGGAAATATTTAATGGAACAGCTTCATGTGCCGGATTACAAGGCAGAGGTTTGTACTGCCTTTGCCCAGGGAAATGTGGGACGTGCCATGCTGCTGGCAGGATCCGAGGATTTTAATGAATTAAAGGAGCTGGTGCTGGTGCATTTGCGCAAAATAGGAAAAGCAGATCTGTATGAGATATTGCCGATGGTAAAAGAAGTCAGTCCGTACAAAACACAGATGACAGATTTTTTTGATCTGCTGACGATCTGGTTTCGGGATGTGCTGTTATATAAATCCACGGGGACGGATCAAGGGATTATTTTCCGGGATCTGTCACACGATATCCGCAGACAGGCAGATAAGCTTGCGTTTTCAGATATCAACGATATTTTGCAGAATATATACAACAGCCGCAGTCGCCTGGATGCGAATGTGAATTTTGAATTGACGTTGGAAATGCTGTATTTGAATATGCATGAGAAGCTGGCATAAAAGGCCGGTATGATAAGTGATGGGATTTATGAATTTTAGATATAACAGAGAGGAAAAAAATGACGAAAGTAGTAGGAGTGAGATTCAGACAGGCGGGGAAAATATATTATTTTGACCCTAAGACGCTGGATATTAAAACAGGTGATCATGTGATCGTAGAGACTGCCCGGGGCGTGGAATATGGAAAAGTACTCACCGCACCGAAGAACATTGAAGATGAGGGCATCGCGTCTCCCTTAAAGCCGGTGATCCGAATTGCCACACCGGAAGATGATAAGGTTGCAGAGCGCAACCGTTTTAAGGAGCGGGAGGCATATCTGGTATGTCAGGAAAAGATAAAAAAGCATGGGCTGGAAATGAAGCTGGTTCAGGCGGAATATACCTTTGACAACAATAAGCTGCTGTTTTACTTTACAGCAGACGGACGTGTTGATTTCAGAGAATTGGTAAAAGATCTGGCGAGCGTATTCCGGACCCGGATCGAGCTGCGTCAGATCGGCGTCCGTGACGAGACAAAGATTTTGGGGGGTATCGGTATTTGCGGCAGACCGCTGTGCTGTCACACTTATCTGTCCGAATTTGCCCCGGTATCTATCAAAATGGCAAAGGAGCAGAATCTGTCTTTGAATCCGGCAAAGATATCCGGCGTGTGCGGACGACTGATGTGTTGTCTGAAAAACGAGGAGGAGACTTACGAATATCTCAACAGCCGGCTTCCGAATGTGGGTGAACGTGTCACCACGTTTGACAATCTGAAGGGTGAAGTGCAGAGCGTAAGCGTATTGCGTCAGATGGTAAAAGTGATTGTCACTATCGGAGATGAAAAAGAGATTCGTGAATATCCGGTAAAACAACTGAAGTTCCGCAATAAGAGAAGAAGGGATCATGCGAAACCGACCAGGGAGGAGTTAAAAGAGCTCTCCGGTTTGGAGGATAAGGAAGGAAGATCGAAATTAAATGACGATTGATTTAATGCCCGGTGAGCGTTTGGACGAGCTTCAAAGGAACGGTTATAAGATCATTCAGAATCCGGAAAAATTCTGTTTTGGCATGGATGCGGTGCTGCTCAGCGGCTTTGCAAAAGTGAAGCCGGGCGAGCGGGCGCTGGATATGGGAACCGGAACAGGGATCATACCCATATTGCTGGAGGCAAAGACGCAGGGTGAGCATTTCACCGGACTGGAGATCCAGGAGGAAAGCGCAGATATGGCGCGTCGCAGCGTGGCGCTCAATGATCTGGGGGAAAAGATTGATATTGTGACGGGAGATCTGAAAGATGCTTCAAATCTATTTGGAGCATCTTCTTTTGATGTGGTTACGGTAAATCCGCCTTATATGACGGAGCATCACGGTCTGGTGAATCCCGGTGAGGCAAAGATGATCGCCAGACATGAGATCCTTTGTACTTTGGAGAATGTGATCTCACAGGGGGCAAGGGTGCTGCGTCCGGGCGGCCGCTTTTACATGGTGCACCGTCCTTTCCGATTGGCAGATATCGTCGTACTCATGCGTCAGTATGGTCTGGAGCCGAAACGGATGAAGATGGTACATCCATTTGCGGATAAAGAGCCGAATATGGTTTTGATTGAGGGGCTTCGCGGTGGAAAACCGCGGATGACGGTGGAAAAACCGTTGATTGTTTACCGGGAACCGGGGAAATATACGGATGAGATTTATGATATCTATGGTTATTAGGTAAACAGATGCCATTTTTAATAATCAGGTTCAGGCGGCTGCCTGTGCAAAGCTGAGCAGAAAAGCAGATCAGGAAAGGAAAACAGATATGGCAGGAAAATTATATTTGTGCGCAACTCCCATCGGAAATCTGGAGGATATTACCCTGCGTGTATTGCGTGTGTTGAAAGAGGTGGATGTAGTTGCCGCGGAGGATACGAGAAATTCCATTCATCTGCTGCAGCATTTTGATATTCACACTCCGCTGACCAGTTATCATGAATACAATAAAATTGAGAAGGCATATCAGCTTATAGAACGGATGAAAGCCGGTGAGGATGTGGCGCTGATCACCGATGCCGGTATGCCGGGTATTTCCGATCCGGGCGAAGATCTGGTACGCCTGTGCTATGAACAGGGAATTGAGGTAACGGTTCTGCCCGGAGCCTGTGCCTGTGTTACCGGATTGACCCTCTCGGGACTACCGACCCGTAGATTTTGTTTTGAGGCATTTCTGCCCACGGATAAAAAGGAGCGGTCACGCATTTTAGCGGAGCTTAAAAACGAAACCCGTACCATCATTATCTATGAAGCGCCTCACAGACTGCTGCGGACACTGGAATTATTAAAGGAGAGTCTGGGAGAACGGGATATCACCGTGTGCCGGGAGCTGACCAAAAAATATGAGACCGCATTTCGAACCGGTTTTTCCGAAGCGATCTCCTATTATGAAGCCAATGGTGTAAAGGGCGAGTGTGTCATCGTGATCCGGGGGCGTGATCCGAAGGAGCTTGAAAAGGAACAGCAGCAGGCATGGGAGAGTATGACCGTGGAAGAGCATATGGACTATTATCTGAATCAGGGGATGGACCGCACCACAGCCATGAAGCAGGTGGCAAAAGACCGTGGTGTGGGCAAACGTGATATCTATAAGATGCTGCTTTAGGCAGCCTGTTATTCACAGTCCATATACTCCGGCAGATATTCCTCGATAATATAAAATGGTGCAGGCCCTATTGTAAGTATGGCGTCGTGAAAAGCGGTTTCTGAGAAATCAGAACCGTAGCTTTCCATGGCGTCATTTTTGATGCGCTCAAATTCCAGGCAGCCTGCATAGTATTTCAGATAATTTCCGGGGGTCTCCACAATCATCTCATAAATTTCCTCTACGGTTTCCTGATCGGTGATGCCATAGGAGGAAAAGAAATCAAGGAGATCCTCCCCGGACCATCCGTAGTAATGAATACCAATATCAGCGGCTGCGTGGAGATTTAACAATAAAGCCCGGTTCAACTGCAACGCTTCTGCCAGCGCCGGATCTACGTCTGCGTAAGAGTAGGATATCATTTCCACATAAGTTGCCCAGCCTTCCACATAACCGGGATAATTCAGCAGATGGCGGATATATGCCGGCTCCGAACAATGAAACATGAGTGTCTGGTAGAGATGTCCGGGATAGCCTTCGTGGGCAAGGGTGGTGTAAAGATCCAGTTTTTCATAAGCATTCCCCCGATTGATATAGATGGAATTTTGATGCCAGTTATCAATGGGGGTGGTCAGATAAAATGCGGGGGACAGGTAGTCCTCCAGACCCTCCGCCACATATTTGACGGAAAAATCGGTTTCCGGTGCGGAAGGAAAATCCTCTGTTATGGCTGCTTGCAGATCATTCAGCATATCCGTAGGGTCCGTCAGTGAAAACTCGTAGTTGTCTAACTTGGAGATCAGCGCATCATTGTTATTGAGAAGCTCTGCCATACGTGTGAGATCCTTTTCGTTTTCCTGTTCCAGACGATTCATCCATTCCTCCGGGCTTTTGTCAGTTCCGATGGAAGCCTGCATCAGAGATGTATACCAGTCTTTTCCCTGTGGAAGATGACATAGCCCTTCCTCATTTTCCCCGGAGCCGGATTGCTCGGAGATGGCATCTGCCAGGTTCTGAAAGGCCGGCATGAAAGTATCTGTCAAAAGCTGCTGATTCTGCCGGATATACGCCTGCTTGCTTTCCTCGGATAAATCAGCGATTCCTGCCAGTCGTTCCGAGAAGGTTGTGATCAGGAAATTATCTTCCGGGAGAGTTGCATAGGTTTCGCATTGCTCAATGACGGTTTCCAGCGCATAGTCTGCCATAAACAGACCGGCATCAGCTTTTTTCTGTTCAAAATCAACAATTTCCCTGAAATACCGGGGAATATCCTTCAAAAGAGTCAGATAATCCTGCACATCCTGCTCACAGGTAAAACTGTATTCTGCAAGCAGGACAGGCAGGTTGGACTGAATGCCGGAGATGGGATTCAGCGGTTCCTGATAAAGATAGTAATCCTGTGATTTTAACCCCTGTTCCAGATAGTCGGTCAGAATGTCCTTGGTCAGTCTCTGAGAGAGGGACAGTTCGTCATCCTCATAGGTATTTAAGACGGTTAAAATATTTTCTGCCTCTGCTGCGTCTGCCAGCAATTCGTCCGTGTCCAATGTGCCCAGGGTTACATCATAATCATCAATACCGAAGTCCGCGGGATGCAGCAGTGTGTAATGCAGCGTCAATGTGTCGATGGTAACTTCGGAACAAAACAAATCTGTCAGATATGTATCAAAAGAGACAGAGGCTTCCGGTTTTGTTTCGGATGTCTGTGTTGTATCCCGGGGCGAAGATGTAGTGCCGCACCCGGCGAAGGTCAGGGCTGCCGCAGCCAGCAGCGATATAAAAATATAATGTTTTTTTCGTAAATTCTGCATAATATAACCTCTCTGAAAAGCAGCTGTTCAAAACAGTTACGCTATAAAAAGATATGAACCGCAAAAGCGGTTCATGCAGCTATCCTTCATAATTTTTAAAAAATGTGTTCAGGTTTTGTAACGCTTTTACCAATACCTGGGATTGTTCCATATCCAGACCGTCTAACGTCGCCCGGATCATTTTCTCATGGAAAGAACGGTGATGGTGGTAGGCCTTGACGCCTTTGTCGGTCAGAGAAATCAGCACTACCCGGCGGTCCTGTTCACTGCGCACCCGCTTTACATATCCTTTTTTTACCAGGTTATTGATGGCAATGGTGAGGGTGCCTACGGTTACAGACATATCCTTAGCCACTGCGGACATATTGCGTGGATTCATCAGACCGATAGCCTCGATGATGTGCATATCATTATTTGAAATGTCTTTAAATTCCTCTGTAATAATAGCCTTGCTCTCGATAGCCATAATATCGTTGAACAGGTCCACCAGTACAGCATGAAGTGTTTCGTATGCGTTCAAACCGCTACCTCCATTGTGTTGTCATATGCTGTGCGCATAAATACGGTTTACTTATTCAGTATACAATAAATCTTTTTGAGTGACAAGAAAGAAAAGGGTGCGTTTTTTTGCTGTTTTATCAGCTATTTTCTTGACAATTACAGCAACGAAAGATATAATTCATTCAAATAGTGAATATTCATTGTGCGTAATATAAGCAATCGAGTAGCGAAAGCGTAAGTCCGGATCGTTTGGTATCGGTGCTGCGCTTTTTTTATTTTTCTGAGTAAAGGAGGAAAAAATGAAACCAGATTTGTCAAATTTAATTTCAAAAGAGGAAGCATTAAGCCGCATCTTCCTCAACTGGATACCAAAACCGGAACAGGAAATGATATCCGTGGAACGGGCAGCAGGAAGAGTTTTGGCACAGGATCAGTTTTCTTTGTGTAATATACCGGTAGTGCGGGCGTCCATGATGGATGGAATTGCAGTAAAATCTGAACGGTTTGCGGATGGTATGCCGGATACATCTCAGTGGGTGTTGGGGGTAGATTATGTCAGGGCTGATACCGGAGATGATTTTGATGATACATTTGATGCGGTTATTGCCATTGAAAATGTAACCTTTCCGGAAAAAGGCGGAATTGCTTTGACAGAGAATACCAATGTGAGAGCGGGGGCGAATGTAAAGCCCTGCGGTGCTGATGTGAAAAAAGGAAGTCTGCTTGTAAAAAAAGGAACCGTTCTCCGGGCGCAGGATCTGGCTGCAATCGCTATGGGAGGCATTGCAAAAGTGCCGGTAGTGGCAAGACCCAAGGTCGCATTTCTGCCTACGGGAAGCGAATTGATTTCGATAGGAGAGCCTATTGAGCGGGGGCAGAATTACGAGACGAATGGTATTATGATTCGGCAAATGCTTCTGGAGATGGGCGCAGAGCCAGTGTTTCATCCTGCGGTTTTAGATCAGCCGGAGATGATTAAAAAGGCATTGGAGGAACTGCTTTATGAGGCAGACATTGTTTTGATCGGAGGAGGAACCTCTAAGGGAAGTGAAGATTATAGTTTCCGGCTGTTGGAGCAGGAGGGAAATTTGTTGTTTCATGGAGTTGCAGCAGTGCCGGGACGTCCTATGAGTGCGGCAATCTTCCAGGAAAAACTGGTGATCAATCTGTCCGGTCCTTCTTTTGCGGCGTTTCATTCTATGGACTGGGTTGTTCGGGCGGTAGTATGCAGATGGCTGGAAGTACCATTGCCGGTGCGGGAGAAGGTAATGGCAGTACTGACCGAACCCTTTCAGGCGCCTCCGTTTTTATCACTTATGGCAAGCTTTCATGTAGAGCGGACGGAGAATGGGATTTACAGAGCAACGCCTCTGGCTTTGCGGGGACCGAAAGCGGCAGGATCTGCCGCTGTGTTGACAGCAAACGGTGTTTATATTACTTCGGTGGGAGAAAAGCCCCGTCAGGTGGGAGAATGGATTGAAATTGAACTTTTGAGAGACCGAGGCAGCTTATAACTGTTGGAATTATGAAAAAAATATTTTTACAGCTTCCTTCGTATCTGTTAAAATATAATTATAAGTCAGTAACTATTTTGGAATGATTGCGAACGATGTCACTTTGTGGGATACATTTGAAAAGGAGTACGGGATGAAATTCAAAAGAGCAGTTGCGGCGGCACTATTCTGTGTCATGTTAACAACGATTATGCCAACTACGGTCTTTGCTGCGGACGGTGAGTATGAAAGTTCAGTGAATACGATAGAGCAGGAATCAGGTTATGATGAGATATCTTCTGTTGACGAAATAACGGACGATGATGAGGAACCTGACCATGATATAGAAGTCGATAATGGTGCTGCGGCAGAGGTGGAAAATCTCATTGATGCTATTGGCGAGGTGATGTTGGACAGCCAGGTGGCGATTGAAGCTGCCCGGACTGCATATGACTCTCTGCCAGAGGAGCAAAAGCCTCTGGTAAAAAATATCAGTATTCTGGAAGAGGCTGAAAAAACGTATGAGAAGCTGCTTGCTGACAGCCTTAGGAATGGTCTTTCTGATGAGAGAGATGCTGATGGAAACTGGTATTATTATAAAAATGGTGAAATTGACAGGACATACACTGGCGTAACCTCCAATAAAAATGGCTGGTGGTATGTAAAAGATGGAAAAGTCGACTTTAAAGCCAACACGGTTGCGAAGAATGAGAATGGCTGGTGGTACATCAAAAACGGAAAAGTTGATTTCAAAGCCA
>CAYRZL010000001.1:124305-127495 GCA_964428795.1 uncultured Lachnospiraceae bacterium
AATGGCTGGTGGCGGATTGAAAATGGAAAAGTAAACTTTAATTTCAAAGGACTGGCGAAAAATAAAAATGGCTGGTGGTATTTGAAAGGCGGTAAGGTTGACTTTAGTTATAACGGAGTTGCTACAAACGATAAGGGAACCTGGTATGTAAAAGGCGGAAAAGTACGGTTTGATTATGATGGAAAATTAAATGATAAAAATTATCTGTATTGTTTTTCCAATGGACGTATGTACCGCAGTATTGACAAAAGTAAAAAAATGGTGGCATTGACATATGATGACGGTCCGTCTGTAAATACTGCAACCATACTTGATACATTAGAGAAATACAATGGCGTGGCAACCTTCTTTGTGGTCGGTAATCGCGTATCCAGTTATAAGTCTACGGTACAAAGAGCGGTAGATATGGGCTGTGAGATAGGAAATCATACTTATGAGCATAAAATTCTGACCTCAGTAGGAACGTCAACCATAACCAGTCAGATCGATAAGACCAATACAGCGGTGTATAATGTGACCGGAATAGCCCCGGTTGTTATGCGTCCGCCGGGCGGCGGATATAATTCCACGGTGAAAAGCACGGTTCATATGCCGCTTATTCTCTGGTCCATCGATACGCTGGACTGGAAAACAAGAAATGCATCCAAAACGATCAGCTCTGTCCTTAATAATGTAAAGGATGGAGATATTGTATTGATGCATGATCTCTATGCGCAGACTGCGTCAGCGTCTCAAACGATCATTCCTGAATTGGTGGAGAGAGGATATCAGTTAGTGACGGTCAGTGAACTGGCGGAATGCCGGGGCGGCATGTCCAGCGGATCCGTATATAGCAGTTTTCGAAAATCTATGTAAATTTAGGGAGTATTCTGCATAAAATGTTTAGATGAACCTGAGTATGGAGGTATCATGCTGAATTTTTTGTGGGGTGGAATGCTGCTTGTGGGAATTGTTTATGCGGCATTTACGGGAAATATCCAGGTGGTGGCAGATGCGGCGCTGGGTTCTGCAAAAGAGGCTGTGACGATTTGTATTGCGATGGTAGGTATTCTGGCTTTTTGGGTCGGGCTTATGCGGATTGCGGAGCATGCGGGTATCGTCCGCATGGCGGCGGCAAAAATGGAACCATTGCTGGGATTTTTATTTCCGGATGTGCCGCGAGGGAGTAAGGCAAGGGAGTACATAGCAACAAACTGTATATGCAATATATTTGGACTGGGGTGGGCAGCCACTCCGGCAGGATTGAAAGCCATGGAGGAATTAAAGCTGCTGTCACAGGGAAAAAGAGCAAGCTCCGCCATGTGCACGTTTCTGGTATTGAATATATCGTCTTTACAGTTGATCCCGATTACTATCATCGGTTATCGGGGAGAATACGGTTCGGTAAATCCGACGGGAATCGTGGGTCCGGCGATTGCGGCCACCTGTGTTTCCACATTGGTAGGCGTAGTGTTTGCACGGATTATGACTGGCTTTGATCGGAAACGGAGAGGCGGCAGGAGATGAATATTCTGGTATTTTTATCTCAGGCGGCTATTCCCATTTTGATCGTTGCGATTCTTGCCGCCGGATTTTTGAAGAAGCAGAATATCTACGATGAATTTGTAGAGGGGGCGGCGGACGGTATTAAAACCGCGGTGAAAATCTTACCTACTCTGGTTGGACTCATGGTTTCTGTTGGGGTGCTTCGGGCATCCGGTTTTCTGGATGCAGTTTGCGGTTTGATGCAGGGATTGGCAGAGCGTATCCATTTTCCGTCCGAACTGATGCCGTTAGTCATTGTAAGGCTGTTTTCCAATTCAGCGGCAACCGGACTTTTGCTGGATTTGTACAGAGAGTATGGCACGGACTCTTTTTTGGGGTTGACAGCCTCCATTATGATGAGCAGTACAGAAACGATATTTTATACGATGAGTGTGTACTTTATGGCTGCTAAAGTGACAAAAACCCGTTGGACGTTGCCGGGAGCATTGATTGCCACGTTTGCCGGAGTGGCCGCCAGTGTTGTGATAGCACAGATTTCTATTGCCAGTATTTGATATCAATGGTAAAATAAACTTCACGCAGTAAGAAGAAGTGAGGGTAAACAAAGTGATATACAATAATGTGTTAGATGCGATCGGACACACGCCCATCGTGCGGTTGAATCATATGAACGACACGGAAAGTGCAGAGGTTCTGGTAAAGTTTGAGGGATTGAATGTGGGCGGTTCCATTAAGACGAGAACTGCTTACAATATGATCTGTCAGGCAGAAAAACAGGGACTGATTCATGAAAACACGATCATCGTGGAACCGACAAGCGGAAATCAGGGTATTGGTCTCGCATTGGTGGGAGCGGTAAAAGGATATAAGACGGTTATCATCATGCCGGATTCTGTCAGTGAGGAACGACGTAAGCTGGTGCGTCATTATGGGGCGGAGGTAAAACTGATCCATGATGCAGGTAATATCGGAGATTGTATCGAGGAGTGCGTGCAGACAGCGCTTCGCATGGCTCAGGAGGATCCGAATGTATTTGTGCCCCAGCAGTTTGCAAATCCGGCAAATCCTATGGCACATCGCCATCACACCGGATTGGAGATTTTAGAGCAGGTTGCAGGTCCGATTCATGGTTTTTGTTCCGGTATCGGAACCGGAGGAACTATCACGGGTATCGGAGAGGTGTTGAAAGCACAGAACCCGGATATTGTGATCTGGGCGGTGGAGCCGGAAAATGCGGCGATACTGGCGGGCGGCAATGTCGGCACACATTTGCAGATGGGTATCGGTGACGGGGTAATTCCGGAAATATTAAATCAGCAGATTTATGAGGATATTTATATTGTCACAGACGAGGAAGCGATTCAGACCGCAAAGGATCTGGCTCGTTTAGAAGGTATCATGTGCGGTATTTCCAGCGGAACAAATGTGGCGGCAGCGTTGAAGCTGGCAAAGAAGCTGGGAAGAGGCAAGACGGTGGTAACGGTGCTGCCGGATACAGCGGAGCGTTATTTTTCTACTCCGTTGTTTGAAAATGAATGAAATAAGAGATAATAAAAGCAGGACTTTCGGGTCCTGTTTTTTTTAAATAGGTATATATAGTAAAGAAAATCATAAAAATCCTTTGAAAAAATGCGATTTTGGTGTAAAATAGAGAAAATAAAAATGCGATTTTGCAGAAAAACACATAAAATAAAAATGCGATTTT
>CAYRZL010000002.1:0-113591 GCA_964428795.1 uncultured Lachnospiraceae bacterium
CAGAAACAGCATGGTTGTGCCGCATTCACATTTTAAAGGGTCATATCCGAAAGCAAAGAGAATGGCGGTACGCCACTGGTTAAAGCTCCTTTTTGCTTTTTTACATAAGCCTGATTTTGCTGTGCTTTCACACATTGCTGCAGGTCAATCACCAGCCGGAGATCTGATTTGATGAAAATAAAGGTATCTGGTGTTATCTGCTTTTCAGCCGGTGAGTGTTGATCATCATTAAGCAGAGACATATCTTGTTCAAGATTGCAAGAATACAGAAATTCACAAATGTGAGTTTGTGTTATTGTGGGAGGTTGTGTCGCAGAAATGGAAATTACGTAATAAGCTGGTGAAGGCAGGAGGATTGTGCAGTGGCAGAAATTAAGATTGAAAAATAAATCAACAATCAGAAATTGAGCAGATGGTAATCCAATGCCTTAACTAAATGACATTGGATGGTAATCTGCCCAATTTCCGCATACTTTTATTTATGACAATAGAAAGTTCGCAAAGTGTACTTTCTATTGCAGGATGAGGTTCACAAATAATAGTGATATACTTTTTAAGCGAAAACTCTTGGTGTTGTTTTCGGTCCCCACGGTTTTGTTTTTGCAAACGGTTCCGGAGCGCCTAATTCATCCCAGTGGTCACGCAAATAATATGAGGGCATTACCTTATTCAGGATATGGAATTCATTCATATCGTGATTCATAACACCGAGACCCATTTCAATGGGGAACATTTTTTCCACCTGCTCTGCCGGTAATCCCAATGTATCGCCAAGCCAGTAATGGTTTCTGAGAACAAGACCGTAAGGTGTATCCCGGCCGACACCGACATATTGACCGCCCAATGGTCTTCCGTTTTCATCTTTGATGCATGTCTCCCATTTTCCGAGAGCGCAGCATGCATATAATACCACGTCAGCCTCTCCGTTTGCTTTTGCCTGAGTCAGTTTATCCCCAAATAATTCATACGGATCACAGTAAGCTAATGTTGCTTCCTGCTCGATACCGCCTACCAGCTCTTTTGCCAGATGAGTCATTCCTGCAACATTGCCTTCTACATGATTCGGTTTGATATCAGCCCAATCTGAAAAGATATGTGCACCCGGATGCCACAAACGATATTCATCTGTATTCGGTCCCATTCCAAACCAGTGAGCCAGCATATCGGATGTGCAGTTTTCCAACAGGGAAATGACTGCGATATGAATACCTCCACTGGACAAACGTTCTACACCGGTTTCCATCATTAATGGCTGCATACTTAATAACTGATCACACTCTGAAAATCTCATACTTAAAATACCTCCTGCTTTTTTATTTGATAACACGATTATAGCAGGAAAAGACATGGTCTATATTGCGAATGCAGAAATATATATTTCAATTATTGCAATAAAAGTTTTGCTCATATATAATACAAGATAATAGGAAATGCAGACCAATTTTATATTGTATAACGAACATTCAATTGTGGGAGGGGACCATATGGATATGCAGCAAATAAAATACTTTTTATGTCTTGCAAAACATTTAAATTACACTTTGTCTGCCAGTGAATTGAAAATCTCCACATCTACGCTGAGCCGTCAAATTTCAGCGATGGAATCAGAATTAAATGTGCAACTATTTTCCCGCAACAACAAAAATGTCTTTTTGACAAAAAGCGGGACTTATCTGCAAAAAGAGCTGGCGACGATATATGATAACTATCAGATTGTCATTCAAAATACGCAAAGAATTTATCAGGGATTTTCCGGGAATCTGTCCTGTGGTATTTTGGAAGATATCACCTTAAACGGTATTATGCAGAAAAATTTCCAGACATTTATCCGAAAGCATTCTGATTATACGGTTGATCTGCGCAGGAATTCCTATCAGGGGTTGATTGACGGATTGTTGGATGGAACATATGACTGCATTATCAGCTTCTTTTTTGCTTTGGACAATGTTATTTCCCTGAACTATAAAATTATTGAAGATATTGAGGAAGGGATTCTGATTTCCGCCGCTAACCCTCTTGCGAAAGAGAAGTATTTTAATCCAATCCGTTTTAAAAACCAGACATTTATTCTCCCTTCTACGGATAAAGACAACTATGTATCCTTCGGACCGATTGAGTTCTGCCAAAAATACGGGTTTTATCCCAAACTTTTAGTTGCTCCGGATATTGACACGGCAACGCTCTGGGTGGAAGCAGGACTCGGCATCGCTTTCACCTATGGAAAAAGTATTGGTACATACAATCCCGCTTTGAAGTTTATTCCAATAAAAGAAGGCGAGATCATGACATTCGCTCCGCGAATTGTTCTCGCCTGGGATAAAAACAATAATAATTCTGCTGCATTACAATTTATTCGTGAGTTTAAAGGGAAAAATGATTAGTGTTCAGAAGTTGTCTCAGCATGCTTCATGATAACATCAGGAATGCAGCCGGCTTGCCGCTGCCAATACAATCGCATAATATTTTTCTTCGGAAGAAGAACTTCTGGAATTTAAAACAAGAGGTACTTTTGCTCCGGCAACTAATCCCGACATCTTTGCCCCAGCGTTATAAATGAGTGCTTTACTCATGATATTGCCCGCAGCAATATTGGGCATCAGGAGGATATCGTAATCCTCACTGTATTTTCCGGAAAATCCCTTATTTATGGCAGATTCTTTTGATACAACGATATCGTAGGAGACAGGGCCTTCAATGATGCATCCGGGAATGGTGCCATTTTCATTTTCTTCCTGTAACTGTCTGGCCTCCATTGTCTCCGGCATTGCTTTATTCGGTTTTTCCACAGCAGTTACTGCGGCAACTTTCGGACATTCATAACCCATACCGTGTAAGATGGAAACAGCGTTATTTACAATCTGTACTTTGGTCGGATAATCGGGGGCGGTCACCATACCGCCGTCTGTGACAGCCATGAGCTTCGGATATCCCGGAACCTGTAAAAATGCAATATGGCTCATGGGATTTCCGGTGCGCAGACCGTGTTCTTTGTCCAGAATTCCCCGCAAAAAATCAGAAGTGTCTATAAAACCTTTCATGACAATCTCTGCTTCGCCGGCATTTACGATTTTACTTGCAATATGTGAGGTCTGAAGAATATCCGGTTCATCTATGATCTTAAAATTTTCAGGAGTTTCATTTTCCTGTTTTAAAAGAGCAGTGATTTCCTGCTTATTGCCGATAAAAATAGGGTCAATGATGTTTTCATGGTATGCATGAAGTGCTGCCTGAATCGTATGTGAATCTGCTGCGGATGCAACGGCGGCACGGACAGTCGGTGCAGTTTTTACTTTTTCAATCAGTTCATCAAATGTTTTGATTTCCATAAATTATAAATGCCTCCTTCATTTGGGTATTTTGTCCAGTAAAGATTATCATAGGAAAAAGAAAAAGTATAATTTCTTATTATTCATCACATTCATAACTGAAAAATTATCAGCAACACTTCTGAATAGTTTTCAAATAACTGAATGGTAATGTGTTGCATGGATGAATAGTTATTATACAAATGTTTCTGAAAGGGTTAAAATATTTAAATAAATTTATTAAATAAAAAGGAGGATACGAGATGAAAATCTTAGGTATTTCAGGCGGAACAAAAAACGGTAATAACGATGCGATGTGCCGGGAGGCGCTGATGGGTGTCAAAGAAGTATGTCCGGATGCGGAAATTGAATTTATCCGTCTTTTGGACTGTGATTTAAAACCATGTACGGGCTGTATCGCATGTGTTGGAAAGATTATGCAGGGAAAAGAAAGCACCTGTATCATCAAAGATGATTTTGAATGGTTAAGGGATAAACTATTGGATGCAGACGGAGTAATCTTTACCATTCCGATTTTTGAAAAGAGAGCAACCGGAGCCTTCCTTACTTTACAGGATCGTTTTGCAGGCCCTGCACATGACAGAGGTATGAATACGGTGTGCAAGATGATTTCAGAGAAAACCGGAAACGGGGGACCGGATATGAGATTGTTCCGCGATGATAAATTTGTATCCTTTATCGCAATCGGCGGTTCCGACTGGTCTACAAGAATTTCAGCGGATTTCCGCAATTTCGCAATGGTTCCGATGTGGAAAGTCATCGATGATGTTGTGTTCTCATGGTCTAAGGGAATTGCTGTGGAGGATGAGAAGGTTGCGAAATGTCATGAAGTCGGCGTGAATATCGCAAAAGCGTGTGCAGATCCGGACTCCTATGAGTATAAGGGTGATAAAGGTATCTGCCCGCATTGCAGTTCCAGAAACTTCTTCCTCAATGACGATGCAACACAGGCGATCTGCGAGGTATGCGGTATTGTAGGCGATATCAAGATCGTGGACGGAAAAGTGAAATTTGAGTTTACCGAGGAAGCAGAGACACATGCCCATGATATCCTTTCCGGCAAAATGATGCATGCGGATGATATCGGACGTAATGAAGGCAAGCTCATCGAACAGAAAAAGACCGATACATACAAAGAACGCATGGCTGCATACAAAGATTTTATCCAGCCGACAATGCCGCCGCGATAGAAAATGTAAGTCTATTCGGTGGTTGTTAAGAATACAGAAAATAATGTTTATTGATAAAACCAATCAAAATGAAGAATGAAGGAGGAATTGATTATGGCAGTAGATCCATCAAAAACAATGCTTGGTTTTGAACCGATGAGGAGCTTTATTTACGGTGATTGTGTGCGGGAAGAATACCGCATCAAACTTTATCGCTGGCTGATTAAAGATCACATTGAAGACAGTATCTCACAGTTTGGTCCGTATGTTTCAAAATACGCGTTTTATTTCGCACTTCCGAGACCGGAAGGATCTGAAGACTGGGGAGCAGTCAGACTTCATTTGTGCGAGCATTACTGGCTTTGCAATCCGAATGATATTGCACATTTTAAACACAATAAGGCGTTTACGGAGCGGATGCCGAAAGATGTTTCACGTTGGCAGGGAAATGTTCCGGATGTAGATCAGGAAGATGTGAATTTGGAGGGCGATGACCACAGATCAATCCAGGGTACCGGCAGCGATGACACCCGTCCGTTTGTATTTGCGTTTCTTCCTGTATGGTGGGAAGATGATTTCAAAGGTGCGGGAAGAACGATCGATGACGGTCCGAATTACCGTTGGAATATTATTTTCCAGTATCCGGATGATGCTAAAGAAGAGGCGGATGCCTGGGTGGTAAATGAGCTGATCAAAGCCTTTGTCGATTGTGAAGAAACGACCAGAATCCTTTCCAGCAAAGTAATTAAAGAGGCAAACGGATGCAAATTTGACCGTGTGGTAGAAATCTGGTTTGACGGTCCGGATGAGTGGGAAGCGGCGTTGAAGAAAGTTGATGCGGCAGTAGCGAAACCTGCATGGGCACAGACCGATAAACTTCCGTATCTGAGAAAAAATTATGGAGTGCAGAGCATCTTTTTGTCAGACTATGCTACCATCGATAATTTGACACAGTTCAGAGGATATATTACAAGGAGATAAACACTACCCGAAAAAGGGTAAGAGGAGTAGTGCAAGGTTGAAATACGAAGAATAGGAGAGCATGTAATGAGTGAAATCCCATTTTATGCAAAAGGTCCGGACAATCAGGGATTTATAAAAAATCTGGAAGTAGTCGGATACCATGACTTAAATAAAGTTATGGCTTTTCAGATGGCACTGCACAAAACAGAGGATGGGCGTTATTATATGTACTGTGGTTCCTTCAAAGGAGCAGGATGGAATATTATCGAAGTGACAGATCCTCAAAACCTACGTTTTGTGAAATTCTTTGAGTGTTGCGATCCGAATGAATACCAAAAACAGTCTACGCCTAAAATTCAGATTGCAGACGGTTTGATGGTTGCCGCACTGGGCGGAGGAGTGCCCTTTTTACACGGCTGCAAAGCGGATGATAAGGCTCTTGGCGGTCTGCAGATTTATGATCTGCGGGAAGATCCGGAAAATCCAAAATTGTTATCCCATTGGGAAACCGGTGTAAAAGATGGTATGGGTGTTCACCGATTCGCCTATAATGGTGGGCGTTATGTATATATGCCTGCAGAATGCCCCGGATTTGTAGGGTTTATTGTAAGAATTCTGGATATTGCGGACCCGGCCCATCCGGTGGAATGCGGCAGATGGTGGATGCCGGAACAGTTTAAAGACGGTATGGATGAAGGGACTTATCCGGTTGGACATGATGCGGAAAAGGATTGGGCTATGTGTCACGCATGTACGCTTCCGGCCGATGATAGAAAACAACTCTTTATGGGATATTTCGGCGGAGGCGGAATCATACTTGATATTTCTGATCCGACGCAGCCGAAGAAATTAGGGCAATTAAAAACACAGCCCCCATTTGCAGGAAAATGCTGTGGTGCCAGGGCACATACTTATCTGCCTCTCACAGGACGTGATTTCGCGGTTTTGACAAATGAAGGAGAGCGATTTGCATTTTTTAGTAAAGAAAAAATTGCAAATGGACCGCATTCCGGAGCACAGCCAATGAATAATCTTCATATGATAGATGTTTCTGATCCGATGGATCCGACATTGGTAGCGGAATTCCCCTATCCGGAAGTTCCCGACGGATTCCCCTATCCGAATTTTAATGACTGCGGCATCGGGTGTCAGGGACCGTTTGGACCTCATAATATTCATGAACCAATGGGCAAACCATGGCTGCAGGATGATCCGAATTTGGTATATTGTTGTTATTTCCATGCTGGCCTCCGTGTATATGATGTATCTGATCCTTATTATATTAAGGAGATTGCATATTTTATACCGCCAAATCCTACGGAGAAATGTTTTGAAGTGCCGATGCCGGGACCGTTTTTGGGAACGACAGAGGATGTTGTAGTAGATGACCGGGGGTATATTTACGTTGATACTTTCCACGATGGTATGTATATTTTAAAATTAAAAAACGAATAAATTTTTTGAGACAAAAACAATTTTATGCGGGTTATGGTGGTTTTCGAACGCTAAAATTTCGCCATAAAAAGAGGAGAACGTTTCATGCAGGCAGGCATGAATACCGGAAAAAACACCGGATTCTGGGCTCAGAGAGGTGTTCCGACCTTCTTCCAGGGAGGTACTGCACCGGCTTTTGATATGTTCTCCCTCGCCCGCGGGATGGAAGGATTTTTCTATGACGTATACGATGAACCGGAACTTGTAAAGGCTGCCTGCAACGCAGCAACACAGAAATATTGTGACAAACTGATCGATCTTGCTATGGACGGCGGATTCATCGTCGGAAACGGATGTGAAGTTCCGATGAACGCAAAAATCGAGAATATGCGCGTGTTCCTGAATTGTTGTAGATAATATCACATAGAAATGCCCCGTGAGCTTCATACCCACGGGGTTATTCTTTGTGTCAGCAGTTATCATCACCATTTCGTAATGTGTCGAATGAGAAATAAGCAATTATACAAATCAGCAGGTTCCTTTTATAATGAAAGTAGTAAAAAAATAATAATAAGGAGCGTGCATTATGAAAAAACTGATGACCGGCGACGAAGCAGTCGCACTGGGCGCATACGAAGCAGGCATACATTTTGCTTCCGCCTATCCTGGAACACCGAGTACGGAAATTATGGAAAATCTGTCCACTTATGACGGTGTATATACAGAGTGGGCAACCAATGAAAAAGTTGCTCTGGAAGCTGCGGCAGGGGCTTCCTTTGCAGGAGCCAGAAGTCTGTCTTCTATGAAACATGTAGGACTGAATGTGGCGGCGGATCCGTTATTTACCTTTGCTTATATGGGAGTGAATGGCGGAAGTATCGTCGTGACGGCGGACGAACCTGGACAGTATTCTTCTCAAAATGAACAGGATAACCGCAATTATGCAAAGGCTGCCAAGATGCCGATGTTTGAGCCTTCCAACAGTCAGGAATGTAAGGACATGATCGCAGAGGCTTTTGCAATCAGTGAGGAATTTAATACCCCTGTATTGTTCCGTATGACAACCCGTGTCTGTCATTCAAAATCCATTGTTGAAGTTGGGGAGAGAAAAGAGATTCCCATCAGGGAATATGTAAAAGATGCCTCCAGACTTGTCAGTGTACCTGCTAATGCAAAAATCTGGAGACGTAATGTAGAGGAGCGGTTCAAAAAACTGTCTGCTTATTCGGAAGAGACAGAGGTTAATTTTACTGAATATCATGAGGGAAGCAGGATCGGTGTGATTGCCAGCGGTGTTTCTTACCATTACGCTAAAGAGGTCTTTCGAGATACTGCGAATTATCTGAAACTCGGGTTTACCAACCCGCTTCCGGCAAAGAAGATTACCGACTTTTGCAGTAAAATGGATGTGATCTATGTGATTGAAGAGAATGATCCTTACATCGAGGATGAAGTCAGAAAGCTTGGATTTGACTGTAAAGGAAATGATTTCTTCCCACCGTATGGTGAGATGGTTCCGGATACGTTGCGGGCAGCTCTTGAGGGAGTGTCAGGTAAAAAAGAGTCCGTACCGGCGGATAGCGCGATCATGCGTGAACCGACATTTTGTGCCGGTTGTCCTCACAGAGGATTTTTCTATGAACTCGGAAAACGGAAAGACATCATGGTGTCTGGTGATATCGGATGTTACACCCTGGCTTACTCCAATCCATACCACGCAATGGACAGCTGTATCTGTATGGGAAGCAGCTTTTCCGCAGGGCATGGTGCGCAGACGGTATTTAACATGGGAGATTCCGGGAAACGCGTTGTTGCTGTTCTGGGAGATTCCACATTTTTCCATTCCGGGATAAACTCTCTGATCAATACTGTTTATAATAACAGTAATACGATCAGTGTGATCCTGGATAACCGCATTACCGGCATGACCGGTCATCAACAGAATCCGGGTTCCGGTTATACGGTAAAGGGTGAGCCGACAAATCTGATTAAGATTGAAGATGTGGTCAGGTCATTTGGAATTAAACATATAGCGGTTATCGACCCGAATAATTTGCAGGAAGTACATGATACATTAGATGAATTTGTGAAACTGAAAGAGCCGTCTGTGATCATTACCCGGTGGCCCTGTGTGCTGAAAAAACTTTCACAGGAAGACAAAGATGAATTTTCAGGTGTGTTCCAGACGAAATGTGTGGTGGATGCACAGAAATGTATCGGTTGCAAATTGTGCTTAAAGACCGGATGTCCGGCACTGCAGTTTGATGCAGAGAACAAAAAGGCCTTTGTCCAGAAAGCAGATTGTGTGGGCTGTGATGTGTGCTCACAGGTTTGCCCGAAACAGGCGATTTCAAAGGAGGGAAACTAGGATGACAAAAAGTATTTTATTAGTCGGCGTAGGCGGACAGGGAACCATTCTTGCAAGTAAAATCCTGACTTTGGGTCTGATGGAGGCAGGATATGATGTGAAAATGAGCGAAATCCACGGAATGTCTCAGCGGGGCGGAAGCGTGTCTTCCCAAATCCGTTATGGAGAGAAAGTAGAGTCTCCGGTCATTGATAAAGGAGCAGCGGAGGTATTGATTGCTTTTGAAAAGATGGAGGCACTGCGCTGGTCTGAATATGTAAAAGAGGATGGAACCATTGTGGTCAATGACTGTGAGATACCGTCCATGTCAGTGATTACCGGACAAGAAACCTATGCGGCGGATGTTGTGGAGACATTGGAAGGGATTGCAAAGACGAAAGTAGTGGATGCTACCGGATTGGCAAATGAGCTGGGAAATCCAAAAGTGACAAATATTATTTTACTGGGAACGATTATCAAGAGTATGAACCTCGAACATATCGACTGGGATAAAATTATTCGCGAAAATGTAAAACCTGCTTTTGTAGAATTGAATTTAAAGGCATTGAAAACAGGCATGGAGGCAGTGGCATAGCATGTATGATATTTTAACAATTAATCCCGGTTCTACAAGTACAAAGATCGCGGTCTATGAAGATGAAAATTTCCTGTTTGGTGAAACTTTTTCACACAGTGCAGAGGAGTTGGCACAATTTGAAACTTTGAATGATCAGATTCCGTTTCGTACATGTCTGATCCTCAATTACCTCAAAGAGAAAGAGTTTGTTCTTTCTAGGTTATCCTGTATTATCGGCAGGGGCGGAATGCTCCCGCCGATCGAGACAGGCGGATATCTTGTAAATGAAGGGATGAAAGAAGTGTTGCGGGAACGCCCCGCCATGCAGCATGCATCTAATTTAGGAGCGCTGATAGCTGATGAGATCGCTTCTCCTCTCCATATTCCTGCATATATCTATGATGCGGTTGTGGCCGATGAACTGCCGCCGGAGGCAAAGATCACCGGATTTCCGGAGATAGAACGCCAGAGTTTTTCTCATGTGCTGAATGCACGGGCTATGGCAAGGAAAGCAGCAGAGCAGGCAGGGAAAAAATATGAAGAATGCAATTTTATCGTAGCGCATATGGGGGGAGGCGTCAGTATTGCGGCCCATGCAAAAGGCAGAATGATTGACAGTGTTTCCGATGATGCCGGTCCGTTTTCCCCGGACCGCTCCGGTTCTGTAAACCTGATGTATTTTGCAGATTTATGCTTTGACAAAGGATATACAAAACATCA
The DNA here is from genome assembly GCA_964428795.1 of uncultured Lachnospiraceae bacterium. Taxonomy (GTDB): domain Bacteria; phylum Bacillota; class Clostridia; order Lachnospirales; family Lachnospiraceae; genus CAYRZL01. Next base: position 10,537 of record CAYRZL010000002.1, read on the forward strand.
GATTATGAAGAAAATCCGTGGAGCAGGCGGAATGAAAGCGCACCTCGGCACACATGATCTGCGGGAAGTAGAGAAACGTATTGCAGATGGTGAGGAACACGCAAAGATCATCTTTGATGCGATGGCATTACAGATCGCAAAAGGAGTCGGCTGCATGATGGGGGTTTTTGAGGAACCCATCGATGCCGTAATCCTGACTGGTGGTCTGGCCTATTCAGAAAATCTGGTAAATCAGATCCAAAAACGTATCCGGCATTTACTTCCGGTCATTGTACTGCCGGGCGAGAATGAAATGGAGTCTCTGGCTTTGGGCGGACTGCGTATCCTTCGGGGAGAAGAAACAGCAAAGACATTTCAGGAGTAAACTTTGCATTGAGATTTGCTGCATAAAACGATATACTGTAAGAAAAGTATTGGCACGGAGGCAGTCAGATGAAGGATTTACAGATTGAATATTTTTTGGCGGTGGCCAGGAATTTAAGTTTTACAAAAACGGCAGAGGAATTCTATGTGACGCAGCCTGCCGTCAGTAAGCAGATATCGTTTTTGGAAAAGGAACTGGATGTTGCCCTGTTTGACAGGACAAATAAATCGACACAGTTGACAGAAGCCGGGAAGTTATTTCAAAAGTTTTTTACAGAGTCTCAAAAAGCATTAAACAGGACAAAAGAAGAAGCAAAAGCACTCAATAAAAGCAGGATTGGACAGATTCGCCTTGCCTGTCTGGAGGGCTGGAATATCTCCGGTTTTTTCCCGGAATTGCTGGAATTGTTTTCTGAGAATTATCCGAATGTGCAGATTTTATTGGAAACGTACAGTGTGCGAGGGTTGATTCAGGCGTTAAAATCGGATAAGGTGGATATGATTCTTACACTGGGGGTTACCATTGAGGATATGGAAGGATTCGAAGTGCAGAGACTTGCGGAGATTCCTAGAATTCTCCTTTTTTCCAGCAAGCATAAGCTGGCGGAAAAGCCGGATTTAAAGCCGGAAGATTTTAAGAATGATACCTTTGTGGTAATGTCTACGGATGAGTTTTCCGATGTGGGGAAATTGGTGAAGGAATACTGTGCACCATATGGGTTTAGCCCCAAAATCCAGTATGTGCGCAGCATAGAGTCCATGAATGCCTGTGTGCAAAATGGTATGGGTGTGGCCATCAGTGATTTTTGGTCCAGAGTGAAAGACCATGCAGATTTTCGTTACTTGGAATTAAAGGAGAAACATGAGATTTCTATCGCATGGCTTTCAGAAAATAAAAATGAGAATATCCATGTCATGGCGAATGAACTGGAGTTTCTGCTGATGGATCAACATCCGATTATCGTTGGATAATAACGAGGATAGAAATATGAAGTATTGTGTGATAAATGATGATAAAGGCAGAACCCATGTACAGTGGGAACTTTGCGGTGTCACCGCGAATATGATAGACTGGTTCTGGTGTAATGTGGAGAAATGTAATTTTGGATACCATTCAAACATGGTATTTCAGTGGATGCCGGAATTTGGGATACACGAGCGGGGAATACCGCTGGATTCCGTGTATACAATGACTCAGGACTGGTTTGACGGTACTGAGATTCAAAGTTATCTCCGAATAGAAACCTTAGATCATGTGCCGGAACTGTTAACAGAACTGATTCGGTATGATCATGTGACAGCACTCGGGGGTATCAGTATTTTTGGTGAAGATGTAAATGCGGATGATCCGGCTTTTCTCTGGCGGCTCCATCAATGGCAGAAAACGGATGATGGAGTCCAGGGGATGACCAGCGCATATACGAAACCCGGATATCGGGTGGACAGTAGTCAAATGTGGGCGAACCAGACGATTCAGAAATTACAGGATTGGGAATGGTATCTGCCGGATACTTATCGGAAATATATGATAGATTTACCGGAAAAAGGGAATGTCCATTTTTCGTTCCGGATTACGGAGCAGATGAAGTATTGTAATTAAAAATATGATATTGTCTTGATTATTATCAGGAGGAACCATGATAAAGGATCTTGTGAGAAAAAGCAGAAGTTACCGGGGATATGACGAAAGTTATCAGATATCACGGGAAAAACTTGTTGAACTGATTGACTGTGCAAGATTAGCGCCTTCCAGTGTGAATTGTCAGTCTCTTTGCTATTATTTGGCTTGGGAAAAGAAAGACGTAGAACAGATTCAGTCTTTGACAAAGTGGGCAGCGTTGCTGCCTCAGATGAAATTACCGCATCCGGGTATGTATCCGACATCGTTTATTGTGATATGTCAGAAAATGGATATTGCGCGAAAGCCTTTTTTCACGGATGTGGGTGTTGCGGCACAGACGATACTGTTAGCGGCAACAGAGGAAGGACTCGGCGGCTGCATGATCGGTAATTTTGATTCTGAGGCCTTAAAAGCGAAGTTGGATCTGGCAGAAAATATCATGCCCTTGCTAATTCTGGCAATTGGAAAGCCGAACGAGCGAATCATTTTGACAGAAATAGGAGAAGATGGGAAAACGGCATATTACAGAGATAAAAATGATATTCATTATGTGCCAAAAAGAAAACTTGAAGATATTATTTTATGAGAGAAAGTAATAAAACAATTGGATTTCCTGCCGGCATTTGAAAAATTGGTGAATTATTATCATTTGAGATAGGCATCTATTGCAATAAAAGTTTGATGAACTTATCTCGTGTATGCCGAAGTCATTTTATAATGATTTGGATGCCGCAAAAAAGGGTGTTACCTTTATCTTAGGCTATTTAGTGATGTCAGACAGTGAGGTAATTGCGGGTGATCTTTCCAGGAAGTTGAATGTAAGTTCAGCAAGAATTGCAGCTTTGCTTAAAAAGATGGAACAGGGCGGTCTTATAACACGGCATAATTAAAATGAAGAAATTTTGTATAGCAAGAAATGAAATGGGGCATTAGCAAATGATATCAAAACAAATTTTACAGGATATTTCAAATAGTTCCGCAATCCGTGCCATGTTTATTGAGGGACAGCAGATGGCGGAGGAGGTCGGTGCGGAAAATGTATATGATTTCAGCCTGGGTAATCCGGTAACTCCTGTGCCGGAGAAATTTACGCTGGCATTAAAGGATATCATAGAAGAAGAGGATTCCCTGTCCCTGCATGGTTATATGGACAATGCGGGTTATCGGGATGTGAGACAGGCAATAGCCGCTAATTTAAATAAGCGGTTCGGCACGGCATTTTCATGGGAAAATATTATAATGACTGTCGGTGCGGCAGGGGCCATCAACGTGGTGTTGAAAACTTTGATCGATCCGGGAGATGAGATGATTGTTTTTGGACCTTATTTTACAGAGTACCGGAATTATATCGGAAACTGGCGCGGGATGCTTGTGGTAGCAGAGCCGGATTACAAGACGTTTCAGCCGAATTTTCAGGATTTTGAAATGAAGATCACTCCCCGGACAAAGGCGGTCATGATCAACAATCCGGTGAATCCGACAGGTGTAATCTACTCAGAAGAGACGATACAGAGGATTGCAGCGATTCTTGAACGGAAACAGCAGGAATACGGCCATGAGATATACATCATTTCAGATGAGCCGTACCGGGAATTGGTTTACGATGGAAAAAAGACAGTATTTTTGACCAAGTATTATAAAAACACGTTTGTTACATATTCCTTTAGCAAAGCACTTTCCATTCCGGGGGAACGTATCGGATATCTGGTAGTTCCGAATGAAATAGCGGATTTTGAATGGGTGATTTCCGGAGTGACGATCGCGAACCGCATCTGCGGATTCATCAATGCTCCATCCCTGCTTCAGAAGGCAGTAGCCAGATGTCTGGATGAGACTGCTGATGTGGCATACTATGACCGGAATCGGAAACTGATATATGAAAGCCTGACAAAATTTGGATTTCAGTGTGTCAGACCGGAAGGAGCTTTCTATATGTTTATGAAGTCTCCGGAGGCGAACGAGCAACATTTTATTGAAGTGGCAAAACAGTTTCATATTATTCTGGTAAACGGTACCACCTTTGCCTGCCCGGGATATGTAAGGCTTGCTTATTGTACATCCTATGAGATGATAGAACGTTCCCTGCCGGCGTTTGAAAAACTGGCAGATTATTATCATTTGAAATAGACATCTATTGAAAAATATGATTTTTATGCTAAAATATCTAACTGATGTCAGACGGTGAGGTGATTGCGGGTGATCTTTCCAGAAAGATGAATGTAAGTTCGGCAAGAATAGCAGCTTTGCTAAAAAAAATGGAACAAGGCGGTCTTATAACACGGCATAGTTCCTCAGTAGATGCCCGACGAACAGTTGTAGAAATTACCCCTACAGGAATTGTTCATGCGGAAGAGATAAAGAAACAATCCCTTGAAAGACTTTGGGAATACAGTTAATGTACTGATGATCGAGGCAGATCGTACCATTTTGCAGGAAGTAATTATTTTTTTAAGGGACAAAATGCAGTGCCGAGTCACTGATCTATCGGTTTCTTCTGAGGTACTTGTGTTTTCGGGATTAAAAATTCATCTGCAAGAGCAGATGGTCTATCTTGATCATAGGCTTATTCCGATGACGCATTATGAATTTCATACACTTAAGTTTCTTGCACAACATTGTGGATGGGTGTTCAGTAAGGAACAGATTTATGAAGCGGTGTGGGAAGAACCCAGAGAAAGTTGCGGAAGCGCAGTGACAAATGTTATCAGTCAGATACAAAAAAATTAAAAGGGAAAGAATATATAAAAACGATTGTAAACAGTGGCTATAAATTTGAAGCTTAAACATCATGAGTCGGCAGATTTGATCTGTCGGCTTGTTTTTTTACATTTTAGAGAAAAGCAATTTTACAAAATAGTGCTCTGTTGACCGTTGAAATGAAATTACTTGCGAATATGGATTGACACGGGCAGAATCATAGAGTAAAATTGAGTAGAACATTTGTTCTAAATTGTGCAAGTGCTGAGGAACTAATGCATTCATAGGAGGATTCATTCATGAACCATTTTGAATTAGTATCAGAATATCAGCCCACCGGAGATCAGCCCCAGGCGATTGAAGCCCTTGTTAATGGCTTCAAAGAGGGCAATCAGTTTCAGACCCTGCTCGGTGTTACCGGCTCCGGTAAGACGTTTACCATGGCAAATGTGATTCAGGCTTTGAACAAGCCCACACTGATCTTAGCCCACAATAAAACGCTGGCGGCGCAGCTTTACAGCGAATTTAAGGAGATGTTTCCCCATAATGCGGTGGAATTTTTCATCTCGTACTACGATTATTACCAACCGGAGGCTTATGTGCCCTCCACGGATACTTATATTGCAAAGGATTCTTCTGTCAATGAGGAGATAGACAAGCTGAGATTATCCGCTACGGCGGCATTGATCGAGCGCAGGGATGTGATCATCGTATCCAGCGTATCCTGCATTTACGGACTGGGCAGCCCGGTGGACTATAAAAATATGATGGTATCTCTGCGTCCGGGTATGGAGCGCGACAGGGATGAGGTGATCCGTAAGCTGATCGACATTCAGTACAACCGTTCCGAGCTGGATTTTCATAGAGGTACGTTCCGGGTACATGGGGATGTGCTGGAAATTTTCCCGGCAGATTACGGAGATACTGCTGTCCGGGTGGAGTTTTTCGGAGATGAGATCGACCGGATTACGGAGATCGACGTGCTGACCGGAGAGATCAAATGCAGGCTGGAGCACATCGCCATCTTTCCGGCATCCCACTATGTGGTGCCGCAGGAAAAGATCTATCAGGCAGCTCTTGCCATTGAGCAGGAGCTTGAAGAGAGGGTACGCTATTTCAGGGGCGAGGATAAACTGCTGGAAGCCCAGAGGATCGCAGAACGGACCAATTTTGATGTGGAGATGATGAGAGAAACAGGATTTTGTTCCGGTATTGAGAACTATTCCAGACATCTGGCAGGATTAGAACCGGGGGCTACGCCTCATACATTGCTGGATTACTTCCCGGATGAGTTTTTGTTTATCGTGGACGAGTCTCATATTACAATACCACAGGTACGGGGGATGTATGCAGGGGATCAGTCCAGAAAAACGACTTTGGTGGATTATGGTTTCCGTCTGCCATCGGCAAAGGATAACCGTCCATTGAATTTTGAGGAATTTGAGAGCAAGATCGATCAGATGCTTTTCGTGTCTGCCACGCCGAATGTATATGAAAAAGAACATGAGATGCTTCGGGCAGAGCAGGTCATCCGTCCGACCGGATTGCTGGATCCCCGGGTGGAAGTGCGGCCTGTGGAGGGACAGATCGATGATCTGATCGGTGAAGTGAATAAAGAGACCGCAAAGGGCAATAAAATTCTGATCACCACGCTGACAAAGCGTATGGCGGAGGATCTGACCGATTATATGCGGGAGATCGGTATTCGGGTGAAGTATCTTCATTCAGATATTGATTCTCTGGAGCGGTCAGAGATCATCAGAGACCTGCGTCTGGATGTGTTTGATGTGCTTGTGGGGATCAACTTATTGCGGGAGGGTCTGGATATACCGGAAATCACTTTGGTGGCTATTCTTGATGCGGACAAAGAAGGATTTCTTCGTTCTGAGACATCCCTGATACAGACCATTGGACGAGCGGCCCGAAACAGTGAAGGACATGTTATTATGTATGCGGATGTGGTTACGGAATCCATGCGGGTTGCCATTGATGAGACAAACCGCCGCCGCAATATCCAGCAGGCGTACAATGAAGCACATGGCATCACGCCGACTACGATTCAGAAGTCTGTGCGGGAATTGATCAGTATTTCAAAGAAGGTTGCTAAAGAAGAAGCAGGATTTTATAAAGATCCCGAATCCATGAGCAGGAAAGAACTGGAAAAACTGATTGCGGATGTTACAAAAAAAATGCAGAAGGCGGCAGCGGAATTGAATTTCGAGGTGGCGGCAGAGTGCAGAGATCAGATGATCGAATTGAAAAATATGCTGCGTGATATGTAACGGAAGTTCCGTGGCTGCGAACAAACAGAGAAGAATAGGATTTGAAAAACAGGAAAGAGTAATGGATATGAGTGAAAGAAAGTTTATTAAAATACGAGGTGCCAATGAGCATAATCTGAAAAACATAGATATTGATATTCCAAGAGATGAGCTGGTGGTGTTCACGGGCTTGAGCGGTTCCGGAAAATCATCTCTTGCATTTGACACGATTTATGCGGAAGGACAACGCCGTTATATGGAGTCGTTATCCTCTTATGCAAGGCAGTTCTTGGGACAGATGGAAAAACCCAATGTGGAAAAAATTGAAGGGCTTTCTCCGGCTATTTCCATTGATCAGAAATCCACGAACCGCAATCCCCGTTCCACTGTTGGAACGGTAACGGAAATTTACGATTACTTTCGGCTGCTTTATGCCAGAGTGGGTATTCCGCATTGCCCCAAATGCGGCAAGGAGATAAAAAAACAGACAGTGGATCAGATGGTGGATCAGATCATGTCATTGCCGGAGCGGACGAAGATTCAGCTTCTCGCACCGGTAGTGCGGGGGCGTAAGGGCGAGCATCAGAAGCTGTTTGAACGTGCCAGAAAAAGCGGATATGTCCGTGTGCAGGTGGACGGAAATGTATATGAGCTGACGGAAGAGATCAAACTGGAAAAAAATATCAAGCATAATATCGAGATTGTAGTGGATCGTCTTATGGTGAAGCCGGGAATTGAGAGACGTCTGTCGGATTCCATTGAAAATGTTCTGGAGCTGGCAGATGGTCTGCTGCAGGTAGATGTAATCGGCGGGGAGCTGCTGCAGTTTTCCCAGAGCTTTTCCTGTCCGGACTGCGGCATCAGTATTGATGAGATCGAACCGAGAAGTTTTTCTTTTAATAATCCTTTTGGCGCCTGCCCGGAGTGCTTTGGTCTGGGGTACAAGATGGAATTTGATGAGGATTTGATGATTCCGGATAAGAGTCTGTCTCTTGCGGATGGAGCTATTCAGGCTATGGGATGGCAGTCCAGCACAGACCCGTCCAGTTTTACCTACGGTATCCTGAAGGCATTGTCGAAGGAATACAATTTCAGCTTGAATACGCCTTATCAGGAACTCCCGGAAGATATACGGCATATGCTCATTCACGGGACGGACGGGCGGTCCGTAAAGGTATATTACAAGGGGCAGCGGGGCGAAGGGATTTATGATATTGCCTTCGAAGGACTGATTAAAAATATGAACCGTAAATACCGGGAGACCGGATCAGATATTATGAAGCAGGAATACGAGACGTTTATGCGGATCACCCCGTGTAAAGTCTGCCGGGGCCAGCGTTTGAAAAGAGAATCTCTGGCAGTGACCGTGTCCGGGAAAAATATCCATGAGATCACATCCATGTCTGTGAAAGATTTATATGAATTTATGGATGAAATGGAGCTTACAAAACAGCAGAAGCTGATTGGAGACCAGGTGCTTCGCGAGATTCGATCAAGAGTGGGATTTCTGGTGGAAGTGGGACTGGACTATCTTTCTCTGTCCAGGGCTACCGGCACGCTTTCCGGCGGAGAGGCACAGCGCATCCGTCTGGCGACCCAGATCGGTTCCGGTCTGGTGGGTGTGGCGTATATTCTGGATGAACCGAGCATCGGACTTCACCAGAGAGATAATGATAAGCTGCTGGGGGCGTTAAAAAACCTGAGAGATCTGGGAAATACCCTGATCGTGGTGGAACATGATGAGGATACAATACGGGCTGCGGATTATATCGTTGATATCGGCCCGGGAGCCGGCGAACATGGCGGAGAAGTAGTAGCTACGGGTAAGGCGGAAGATATTATGAGAACGGAAGGCTCTGTCACCGGAGCGTATTTGAGCCGGAAAAAGTTTATTCCGGTCCCGAAGCAGCGTATGAAACCGACAGGCTTTCTCACTGTACGGGGAGCAAAAGAGAACAATCTCAGGAATATAAATGTAAAAATCCCGTTGGGAATCATGACCTGTGTTACCGGCGTATCGGGCTCCGGAAAAAGTTCGCTCATAAATGAAATCCTGTATAAACGTCTGGCAAGAGAATTGAACCGTGCCCGCTGTATTCCGGGCAAGCATACCGCCATCGACGGAATCAGGCAGTTGGACAAGGTGATCGATATTGATCAATCCCCGATCGGACGTACACCCAGGTCTAATCCGGCTACCTATACCGGAGTATTTGATCAGATCCGTGATCTGTTTGCGTCTACGTCAGATGCAAAGGCAAAGGGCTATAAAAAAGGACGTTTCAGCTTCAACGTAAAGGGTGGCCGGTGCGAAGCCTGCGCCGGGGACGGTATTTTGAAGATTGAGATGCATTTCCTGCCGGACGTGTATGTACCGTGTGAAGTGTGTCAGGGAAAACGCTACAACAGAGAGACGCTGGAGGTAAAATATAAGGGAAAAAGCATTTATGATGTGTTGGATATGACAGTGGAGGAGGCGCTGACATTTTTTGAAAATGTGCCGTCTATACGCCGAAAGATCCGGACATTGTATGATGTGGGCCTTTCCTATATTAAACTGGGTCAGCCTTCGACCACGCTTTCCGGTGGGGAAGCGCAGCGCATCAAGCTGGCTGCCGAGCTCAGCCGGCGCAGCACGGGAAAAACGATCTATATTCTGGACGAGCCCACCACGGGACTGCATTTTGCCGATGTGCATAAACTGGTAGAGATTCTGCACCGATTGACTGAGGGAGGCAATACGGTAGTGGTGATCGAGCATAATCTGGATGTGATCAAGACAGCGGATTACATTATAGATATGGGGCCGGAAGGCGGAGCCGGAGGCGGTACGGTGATCGCGCAGGGTACGCCGGAGGAAGTCGCGCAGATGCCCCAGTCATACACAGGGTTTTATATAAAAAAATGCCTGGAGGAAACAGGCGGAGTATAGAAATATAAAAATTGTCCGGATAAAATAAGGGAAAAATAGAAAACAGATAAATGTTTCGGGGAGTGCTTCCTGCTGTCGGGATGTTGACAACAGGAAGCGTGAGTTATGAAAAATTGTCAGTTTTTTTACTGACAACCTTATTATGCATCATAAATGTGTTTAAACTATGAATTTTTTGGGGAAATTTGAGGAAAAAATACTTATTGTTTTATGAAGTTAAAAAAAATAGTTGGAAAAATGGAATATTTTGTTTATAATGAAAACGTGTATGCAAAAGAAAAAAATATAGCAATGAAATCACAAATGATGGAGATAATCTACATAGTAAGTTTGTGAAAGGAGTCTGCAGATGATATCGACAGATATAGGAATTGATTTGGGAACGGCCAGCATATTGGTGTATATGAAGGGAAAAGGCGTTGTGCTGAAGGAGCCTTCTGTAGTTGCTTTTGACCGTGATACAAATAAGATAAAAGCGATCGGAGAAGAGGCGCGTCTGATGCTTGGGCGTACTCCGGGAAATATCGTGGCAGTTCGTCCATTGCGGCAGGGTGTGATATCGGATTATTCCGTGACAGAAAAAATGTTGAAATATTTTATTCAAAAGGCAGTCGGCAGGAGAAGCTTTCGCAAGCCGGTCATCAGCGTATGTGTGCCAAGCGGTGTTACAGAGGTTGAGAAAAAGGCAGTGGAGGATGCGACGTTCCAGGCAGGAGCCAGAGACGTGCAGATCATTGAGGAACCTATTGCCGCAGCAATAGGCGCAGGTATTGATATTTCAAAACCATGCGGGAATATGATCGTGGATATCGGCGGAGGTACTACGGATATTGCTGTAATTTCTCTTGGAGGTACCGTTGTCAGCACATCCCTGAAAATTGCGGGGGATGATTTTGATGAAGCTGTTGTCCGTTATATGAGAAAGAAACATAATATTCTGATCGGTGAGCGTACCGCGGAAGATATTAAAATAAAAGTTGGTACATGCTATCCGATGGCAGAGCCTAAGACTATGGAGGTTCGCGGGCGTAATCTGGTAACCGGATTGCCGAAAACGGTAACTGTCACCTCTGAGGAGACAGAAGAAGCACTGCGGGAAGCCAGTATGCAGATCGTGGAGGCGGTTCACAGTGTTTTGGAAAAGACACCGCCGGAGCTGGCAGCAGATGTGGCAGACAGAGGAATTGTATTGACAGGCGGAGGCGCATTGCTGCGGGGGCTGGAGGAATTGATTGAAGAGCATACCGGAATCAATGCAATGACTGCAGAGGAGCCTATGACCTGTGTGGCAATTGGAACAGGAAAATTTGTAGAATTTCTGGCACAAAAAGATGATGAAAAATAAAAAGAACAATATAGAACTGTCCCGATTTCATTGAAACAGGGGCAGTTTTGCTTATTTGAGATAAACAGTTCGGAACGGTTATAAAAAAGGCTGTATGGAGGAACAACATTGAATATCAGCGGATATGTAGAACATATTGTCTACAGAAATGAGGAAAACGGATATACCGTTTTAAATATGGTTTGTGAGGAAGAGAAAATTACATGTGTCGGTATTTTTGACATGATCCACGAGGGCGAGTGTATCGAGGCTGAGGGAGAGTACAGTATACACCCTACATATGGGCAGCAGTTTAAGATGAGCAGGTTTCAGGCAAAGGTTCCGGAGGATGAACTGTCCATTGAGCGTTATCTGGGATCCGGAGCCATCAAAGGGATCGGCGCGGCTCTGGCTGCCAGAATCGTAAGGCACTTTAAGGCAGATACTTTTCGGATCATTGAGGAGGAGCCGGAGCGTCTGGCGGAAATCAAAGGAATCAGTGAACGTAAAGCGATGGAGATTGCGGAGCAGATCATAGGAAAGCGGGAGATGCGTCAGGCAATGATCTTTTTACAGCAATATGGCATCAATCTGGCGCTGGCTTTGAAAATATACAATACATATGGAATGGAGATATATCACATTCTCAAAGAAAATCCATACCGGCTGGCAGATGACATTTATGGTATCGGATTTAAGATCGCTGATGAGATCGCAAAGCGTGCGGGTATCCATACCGATTCGGATTTTCGGATTCGCAGTGGCATTCTCTATGTTCTGACGCAGGCGGCACAGGAGGGACATACCTTTTTGCCCCAGTCGGTGCTTACAAAACGAACAGCACAGCTTTTGGAAATCGATGAATCTTATATCGGAAAGCATTACATGGATATGGCAATGGAACGAAAGCTGATCTTAAAGGAAGATGAGACATCCGGTGATGTGCAGGTATATGCGTCCGTCTATTACTATATGGAATCCAATACAGCGGTCATGCTTAAAGGATTGAATCTGTTTTATGATGTGCCGGATATTGAGATTGAGGCGCAGATTCGCCGCATCGAAGCGCAGACGGGGATGGAGCTGGATGAATTGCAGGCGTTGGCGGTCAAAGAAGCGGTACGGAATGGTCTGCTTGTCATTACAGGAGGTCCCGGAACCGGAAAGACGACGACCATCAATTCGATCATCAAATATTTTGAGCTGGAGGGACTGGACATTTTTCTGGCAGCTCCCACCGGACGGGCGGCGAAGCGTATGAGTGAGACAACGGGATATGAGGCAAAAACCATTCACCGTATGCTGGAATTAAATGGCGGCGCCGAAGAGCATGCCGGATTTGAGCGAAATGAAAATAATCCTCTGGACACAGATGTGATTATTATTGATGAAATGTCCATGGTTGACATAACATTATTCCACGCACTGTTAAAGGCGATTCCGGCAGGAACCAGACTGGTGTTGGTGGGGGATGTAAATCAGCTTCCGAGTGTGGGACCGGGGTGTGTATTAAAAGATATCATTGACTCGCAGACCTGTAACGTGGTCCGCTTGACAAGGATTTTCCGTCAGGCAACCCAGAGCGATATTATTGTGAATGCCCATAAGATCAACAGGGGAGAGCCCGTGGTACTGGACAATAAAAGTATGGACTTCTTCTTCCTGAAACGCTATGATGCGGATGTGATCATCAGTATATGCATTCAGCTGATCAAACAGAAGCTGCCTGAATTTGTGGATGCACAGCCCTTTGACATTCAGGTGCTGACGCCGATGCGCAAGGGGCTTCTTGGCGTGGAACGTCTGAATACAATTCTTCAGGAATACTTAAACCCGCCTTCCAGATCAAAGAAGGAAAAGGAGCATGGGCAGATGGTATTTCGCGAAGGCGACAAGGTTATGCAGACTAAAAATAATTATCAGGCGGAGTGGGAGATACGAAGCAAATATGGAATTGCCATTGAAAAGGGTCTGGGTATATTTAATGGCGATATGGGTATCGTTAAGGAAATCAATACGTTTGCTGAAACAATGACGGTGGAATTTGAGGAAGGAAAGCAGGTGGATTACGCCTTTAAGGAGTTGGACGAGTTGGAGCTGGCATATGCCATTACCATTCATAAATCTCAGGGAAGTGAATATCCGGCGGTCGTAATTCCCCTCCTTTCAGGACCGAGAATGCTGATGAACCGGAATCTGCTCTACACAGCCATCACCCGGGCAAGAAAATGTGTGACGCTGGTGGGAGATGATGTGACCTTTCAGGAGATGGTGGCAAATACCACCGAACAAAAGCGTTACAGCGGGCTGAAGGCGCGGCTTTCAGAAGCGTAAAAATAATCCTGAATGACATAGAAAAAGGGGTTGATATACATAGAAAAACGGATACAGTATTTTGGGAGACTGACAGACCTGCTCTTTCCCCGAAGATGTCCTTTCTGTGATCGCATACTTCCGCTGTATTTGGTACAGGACAGGAAAACAGGGACAGAAAATAGAAAACAAAATAGAAGACAGAATACGGGGAAGGTATGTGTGATATGCGAAAAAAAGCTGATTTTTGCTGAAGAACCGGTCTGCAAGAAATGCGGGAAGCCATTGACGGATGACAGAAAAGAATATTGTGAGGATTGTATGAGAGTATCTCATGTATTTACCCAGGGAAGAGCCCTGCTGTCCTATCAGGACGGGGTGCGTCAGTCACTTTATCGTTTCAAATACAGTAATAAAAGAGAGTATGCCGATTATTATGCGGAAAAAATCTGGCAGATATGGGGGAAATGGGTGGAGCAAAAAAAGATTGATCTGATCGCGGCGGTACCGTTGTATGCAAAAAAAGAGCGAAAACGGGGCTATAATCAGGCATGGATTCTTGCAAAAAGGATCAGCAGGGTCAGCAAAATTCCGGCAAAACGTCATTGCCTGGCGAGAATACGCGAGACATTTCCCCAGAAGAATCTTACACGCATGCAGAGAAAGAAAAATCTGCGGGGTGCGTTTCTGGCGGAGCCTGCATTGGTAAGCGGAAAAAGGATTCTGCTTGTGGATGATATCTATACAACAGGAAGTACGGTGGACGAGGCGGCAAAAGCATTGCTCCTTGCAGGAAGTCTTGAAATATATGTGCTGACAGCAGCTATTGGCGGATGAATAAAAAAACGTTCACATTAAAAGAGAAGTGTGCTATAATAAAAAACAACTATGGTTAAAAAGGGGTTAGTGCGCCCTTTTATGTTACCAGATATGCGAAGGAAAGCTCCGGTGGAGGTTTCCTTTGGGGTTCAGAGGAGACGTTTATGATTCAGCAGGATCGCGTGCGGGAAATGACAAAAATGGCAATTTATGAAGAGGGAAAAGGCAGGGAAGAGCTGGCTGTATGCCGGTATTTTCGTAGTGACTATGTAGGGCTGCAGCTTGTTAAAACCTTTTTTTGCGCTACCGTGGCATATGTGATTCTGGCTGCGTTCTGGGCACTGTATCATGCGGATGACTTTCTGCAGGGAATGTCATTGGAACAACTGAAACGCACGGGAATCTGGGTTTTGGTGTTTTATGGTGTTTTTCTCACCATATTTATGATTATAACCTTTGTCTATGCCAGAATCAGGTATAAGAAATGTTACGCAGGAGTAAAGGTTTACAAAAGGCATCTGAACCGAATAGTAAAAATGTATGACAGAGAGTCTGCTGAGGCGGACGAGACGTAAGTCAGATTTTCTGTCGGAGGAAAACTATGACACAATTATTGGAAATGCGAGAGAAAATCAAGCGATTTGTGGGCAAGTACGAAAAATTTGTGTTGGCGCTGATCAAATTTCTGGTTGCATTGGCTGCGTATTCCCTGATCAACGAAAACATTGGTTATATGACTGTACTGAACCGGTTTCTGATTGTGCTGATACTTGCGCTGCTTTGTTCTTTTCTGCCGGTTGAGATGA
Source organism: uncultured Lachnospiraceae bacterium (assembly GCA_964428795.1). Taxonomy (GTDB): domain Bacteria; phylum Bacillota; class Clostridia; order Lachnospirales; family Lachnospiraceae; genus CAYRZL01. The sequence continues at coordinate 25,673 of CAYRZL010000002.1, forward strand.
TGGTTGTGATCGGCGGAGCGCTGGTGCTGCTGCATTTGTATGCGCTGTCGTTACCGTTATGTATTGTGGCGGCGCTGCTTTTCTTATTGATGTTCTGCGTCTATTTCAGGTTTGCGCCCAAAAGCGGGATTCAGTTTTTGCTGATGCCTGTCCTGAGCGTTTTCCGGCTGCCGTACGTGGTTCCGGTTTGTGTGGGATTGCTGAACAGACCATATACCGCTATATCGGTTGCCTGGGGGACTGTGACATTTTTCTTTCTGAAAAATATCCACACGAATGCGCCGCTGTTCAGTCAGACGGAGTTGACAGGCGATAATATAAAGGATACGCTTTTACTGGCAATCGAGCAGCTTTATGCGGATAAGGGTATGTTTGTGTGCCTTTTTGCGTTTGTTGCGGCTGCGCTGATCGTATACGCCGTTCACAGGCTTCCAATTGACCATGCATGGACAGCGGCAAGCGTGGTTGGCATGGTGATCCAGCTGGTGATCATTGCGGGCGGACAGATTTTACTCGGTGAAATTTCCAAAATATTCACCGTTTTGATCGGATGTCTTGTGTCCATGGTCATTGTGCTGGCTGTACAGTTCCTGACTATGTATCTGGATTATTCGAGAGTGGAGTATGTGCAGTTTGAGGATGATGAATATTACTATTATGTGAAGGCAATACCAAAGGTATATGTTGCACAGGAAGATAAACAGGTGAAAAAAATCAGCAGCAGGCGGGGAGATACTCCCGTCAGAAGAGAAAAAAAAGAAGAGTAGAAGTAAGAATGGAATGAGGAGGTGAGGATACAGTGGATGGATTGAAATCTATTTTGCACGCATTCTGGGATCGTTATATGCAGGGGCTGCAGCTGCCGAATCTGAATATTACAGTTGTAGATATCATTGAGATTGTGATCATTGCATTTATTATATATAATCTTTTGGCATGGATCAAAAAGACAAGAGCCTGGACGCTGTTGAAAGGTATCCTCGTTATTCTTGTTTTTATTATTGTGGCGGCCTTGTTCCAGATGAATACGATTCTATGGCTGGCGGCCAAGGTGGTAAATATCGGCATTATCGCGGTGATTGTCATATTTCAGCCGGAGCTGCGTCACGCATTGGAACAGCTTGGACGGGGAAATATTCTGACCGCTCTGTTCGGGTTCCGTTTCCTGAAGGAAGAGGAAGGACGTTTTGATGAAAAAACCGTCAACGAGATCGTAACAGCTTCCTATCTGATGGGGAAAGTAAAGACAGGAGCGCTGATTGTAATCGAACGGCGGACGCCTCTGCAGGAATATATAAAAACCGGCATTGAACTGGATTCCCTGCTGAGCAGCCAGTTGCTAATCAACATATTCGAACATAATACACCGCTCCATGACGGGGCTGTCATCGTAAACGGAAACCGGGTTGTGGCGGCGACCTGTTATCTGCCTTTGTCAAATACGACGGCGCTGAGCAAGGAGCTTGGAACGAGGCACCGGGCGGCGCTGGGTATGAGTGAAGTCAGCGACGCGGTCGTGATCGTGGTTTCCGAGGAGACGGGAAAGGTTTCTCTGGCAATGGATAATGAGCTGTTTCGCGATGTGGAGGCAGAGTTTTTAAAAAACCGTCTGATGTATATCGCAAAACTGGAAAGAGGAGAGATTTCATTAAAAGAAAAACTGAAAAGGAGGCTGAAGGATGTTGAATAAAGTAAAAAACATCATCGTAAAAAATATCGGCCTCAAAATTCTGGCTGCAATCATTGCGGTTATTTTGTGGCTGGTTGTTCTGAACATTGAGGACCCTGACAAATCAAAGATTTTTACGATTCCGGTCACGATTGAAAATGCAGATTATCTGCAAAGTCAGGGGATGACTTATACGGTGGAAAATAACTCCGATACGGTGAGCTTTTATGTGACAGCCAAGCGTTCCATTATAGACGATCTGAGCGCCTCGGATTTTGTGGCAACTGCGGACATGTCAAAAGTGATCAATAACGAGCAGATTCCAATAACGATAACCTCCAACCGCTATGTGGGCAGGCTGACGATAGAGAGTGATGAAAAGTATGTGGAGATTGCCACGGAAAATCTGGAACAAAAACAGTTTGAAGTAAAAGCCAATTTTACCGGTGAACTGGCTGCGGGGTATGTGATCGGAGAGACCGGCATTTCGCCGAATGTGGTGGAAGTTACCGGACCTCAGTCGGTAGTGGAGCAGATTGCTTCCGTGGAAGTGCGGATGGATGTGACAGGCTGTTCTCAGAATATTCAGGAACGGTTGATTCCGGTTCTGCTGGATGAAAATGGGGGCGAGGTTTCCATTGACCGTCTGGAATTGAACTGGGATGAGCTCAGCGTGCTCGTGGAAATCAAGAAGAGTAAATCCGTGCCTGTGACGCTTCCTTCTGAAACAGAGGGCGGGGAAAACGTGAGGATACTGAGTATGGAACCGTCCGTGCAGGAGGTTCGTGTCTATGGAGATCGGGAGCTTCTGGATGATTTTAATTCTGTAGAGATTCCGGAATCTGCCCTGGAGCTGTCGGAAATCACAGAGAATACGAAGAAAAAGGTGGATATTACCTCTTATCTGCCGGAAGGAATTTTGCTTGTTGACAAGGAAGATGCGGAGATAATAATAGATATATCAGTGGAGACAGTAGAGGAAAAGCAATATGAGATTCCGGTATCCAATATTGTTGTGGAAGACCTGTCAAGCGGATGGGTTTCCAGCATTGACGGGGTAACCGTATCCCTGACAGTATCGGGATATCCTTCGGATCTGAAAAAGCTGAGTATGTCGAACATCAGAGGAACCATTGACGGAAGTGATTTTACGCCGGGAAGCAATGTTGGAGAGGTGGTCTTTGATCTTGGAGACGAGTATACGGTTGTGAAAGCGTCAAAGGTAAGTGTTGTTGTGGTGGATTCGGGAGATTAGTGAGCAAGAAAATATAATTTTTTGAGGAAGTAATATGGTAAGTAGTAAAGTGACAATCAGAAATGCCACGGGACTGCATATGCGTCCGGCCGGAAAATTGTGTGATCTGGCTTTGAAATATCCCTGCCGGATACAGCTGGTTTCAAAAAAAGGCAATGCCAATGCCAAGAGCCTGCTATGTGTGCTTGGAGCGCGGATCAAATACGGAGATGAAATTGAGATCGTGTGTGACGGTGAAAGGGAAGAACAGGCGCTGGAAGCTATGGTGCAGTTGATTGAATATAGATTATAAGAGGAAATATATAAATAGTCAGAGGTGAAGAAAATGTTAAACTATCAAAAATATAAACGGGTTCCGGTGTTGGATTATCCGGAACGCCAGTGGCCGAATAAACAGATTGAAAAAGCACCGATCTGGTGCAGCGTGGACTTAAGAGACGGAAATCAGGCATTGATCGAGCCGATGTCCGTGGATGAGAAGATGGAAATGTTCGAGCTTTTGGTGAAGCTTGGTTTTAAGGAGATTGAGATCGGTTTTCCGGCTGCATCGCAGATCGAATTTGATTTTCTGCGCAAGCTTGTGGCGGAGGATCGTATTCCCGAAGACGTGACCGTACAGGTTCTGACACAGTGCCGCGAGCACTTGATCCGCAGAACCTTTGAGGCGATTGAAGGCATAAAAAATGTGATCGTTCACATTTATAATTCTACTTCCACGCTGCAGCGGGATGTGGTGTTCCATATGGATAAAGAGGAGATCAGGCAGATCGCAATCGATGGAACCCGTCTTGTGAAAGAACTGGCAAAGGATTTCCCGGGACGGATCCAACTGGAATATTCTCCGGAAAGCTTCTCCGGTACCGAGGTGGACTTTGCCCTGGATATTTGTACGGCGGTACAGGATGAATGGGGACCCGCGCCGGAAAACAAGATCATTTTCAATTTGCCGAATACGGTGGAGATGACTACGCCGAACGTATATGCGGATCAGATTGAATGGATGGACCGTCATTTTAAAGACAGAGATTGTATCATCCTCAGTTTACATCCCCACAATGACAGGGGTACGGGCGTAGCCGCCACGGAGCTTGGCTTACTGGCAGGCGCGGACCGTGTGGAAGGCACTCTGTTCGGAAACGGAGAACGTACCGGGAATGTGGATATTCTGAATATTGCATACAATATGTTCTCTCAGGGCATCAATCCGGAGCTTGATATTGAGGACATCAATGAGATCATAGAAGTGTATGAGCGGTGCTGCAAAATGAGCATTGATATGCGTCATCCTTACGCCGGTAAACTGGTGTTTACCGCTTTCTCAGGCTCTCATCAGGATGCCATCAACAAGGGTGTGCAGATGCTGAAAGAAAGAAATACGGGTATCTGGGAGGTTCCGTATCTGCCCATCGATCCTGCGGACGTAGGACGTCAGTACGAGCCGATCGTGCGTATTAACAGCCAGTCCGGCAAGGGCGGCGTGGCGTTTGTTATGGACACCTATTATGGATTCAAGCTGCCGAAAGAGATGCATAAGGAATTTGCTGCTGTGATCCAGAAGATTTCTGAGGAGCAGGGCGGCGAGGTAGAGCCGGAAGAAATTTTTGCCGCGTTCAAAAAAGAATATATCGGACTCAGAAATCCGTTTGAATTTATCCGTATCAAGGCAGAGGATGTAGATGACAAAACCTGCCAGGTTGGTGTGGATTTCAAATATAAGGGCGAGCTGCAGCATATGGAGGCTGTCGGCAACGGTCCGATCGATGCTGTGAAAAAAGCGGTTAATCAGAAATATGATTTAGATATGTGTGTGTTGAATTATTCTGAGCATGCTATGGGTAGCGGCTCTCATGCAAGAGCTGCGGCTTATATTCAAATGAGGAACAATCGGACCGGAGATGTGATTTTCGGAGCCGGCGACAGTTCCAATATTACAAAAGCGACGATTCGTGCATTTTTCAGTGGTTTGAACAGACTTGCAAATTTGCAGGGATAAGAAGATGTTGTCCGGGAAATTTTGGACAGTAGGAGTAAACTATGAATCAGAAGCGAAAAAGCGGATGGGTAAAACATCTGGACTTTATTATTCTGGATTTAATTTGCATCGAAGCAGCATATCTGATTGCGTATCTGTATCGTCATGATATGCATATGTTTCGGGCAAATTCGCTTTATGCACATTTGAATATTGTTCTGATAGTGTGGGATATTTGTTATATCATGCTTTTCATGTCCTACAAGAATATATTAAAGCGCAGTTCATTGGAAGAATTGAAACTCGTGGTAATACACAATGTTGTTTTGTGGCTGGTTCTTTTAGGTTACCTGTATCTGACACAGCAGTCCTTCTGGTTTTCCAGAACGGTATTTTTGATTGATTTTCCGTTGAGCATTATTTTGATGTTCTCGGTCCGGGTGTTGTGGAAAAGGCATATACGAAGAAAGCTCATCGAGGGAAAGAACTTATCTTATATTCTGGTTATTACAACAGAGGCATTGGCAGGGAAGATGATTGAGAAATTCCGAAGCCGCCAATACAATGGATTTAATCTGCAGGGCTTTGCTCTCATGGATGCGGACAGGAAGGGCGAGGAGATTGATCGTATTCCGGTAGTCTGTGGAAAAGATGATGTGCTGGAGTATATGCGTACACATGTTGTAGATGAGGTGATGATCTATCTCCCGGGAGGAGAAGCCCGTGTTAAATGGTTGATTCGGACTTTATTGCAGATGGGTGTGACAGTGCACATTGGTCTGGATTATCTGGATGAATCACTGCCAAATCAGTATATTGAGTATATTGGAGGATATATGGTGCTGACTACCAGCATCAGCACATCCTCATCATTTCCGATGATCGTAAAACGTATTACGGATATTTGTGCAGGGTTAATTGGCTGTGTGATCACCGGTATTGTTTTTCTGTTTGTGGCGCCATTGATCTATAGGGCATCTCCGGGATCGATTTTCTTTGCCCCCGTTCGCATAGGCAAAAATGGAAGGCGGTTTAAGATGTACAAGTTCCGTTCTATGTATATGGACGCGGAAGAACGAAAAAAAGACCTGATGGAACACAATCAGATGAAGGGGAATATGTTCAAGATGGAAAATGATCCCCGTATCATCGGAAGTGAAAAGGGACCCGGAAAGGGTATCGGAAATGTGATCCGCCGATTGAGTATCGATGAATTTCCTCAGTTTTACAATATTCTGAAAGGGGATATGAGCCTGGTTGGAACCAGACCACCTACGGAGGATGAATTTAAAGAATATAACCTCCATCATAAGGTCCGCCTTAGTATGAAGCCGGGACTGACCGGTATGTGGCAGGTCAGCGGGCGCAGTAAGATCACGGATTTTGAGGAAATCGTTAAATTGGACGAGTATTATATTGAAAACTGGAGTCTGAAATTAGATTGGAAAATTATTTTGAAAACGTTCAAAGTGGTTCTCACAAGAGAAGGAGCGGAATAAGAAACAGGAAGCGTCTGCCTTGAAAAAAGGCAGACGCTTCCTGTTTCTTATTCGATTACCTTTTTACTTTCCTCAAGAAAGGTATGTATGGATTTCTGGATTTCAGGAGAACAGCTGCGATAGCGGTCCAGCATGGTACGCTCTGCTTCACTGAGCCAACACGGATCATAATGTTCAATCTTATGAGGAAAATCAGTTTCACCTATGAGATAATCGATGGTTGTATGGAAAAAATCAGCGAATCCTTTCAAAATTACATAATCCGGTTGGGATAGTCCTTTTTCATATTTGTAAATTGACTGTTGAGACAGATTAAATATTTCTGCCAGCTTTTGCTGGCTGAGACCGTACTTCTCTCTGAGCATTCTCAGGTTTTTCACTTGTATCACCCCGTTGTTTTGCTGATTTCATTCAGGACCGTATCGATGGAAGCTTTCACTTTTGCGGAGGCTTTCCGATAATCTGTAATCAACTGTTGTTCTTCTAATGATAATTCTGTTTTCTCGTAATATTGTACCGGGCATGGAAAAACGGAATTATCCAGAATATAATCAATGGATGTTTGAAAATATGCTGCAAAACCTTTTATGATTTTTATGTCGGGCTGAGACAGATCGTTTTCATATTTGTGAATGGATTGCTGTGTCAGATGAAAAATATCTGCCAGTTGCTGTTGGCTTAATCCAGCCTGGTTTCTTAATATTTTTAAATTTGTCATAGGTTGTTCCTCTTTTGTATTCTATCAATTTTTTTATTGCGTATATAAATCCTGATAGTAGTTATTTTTGACAACTATAGAGAAAACAAATTGTTTTTTATACAAATATGTGTTAAGATTATAAAAATTCAGTTGAGAAATCTGTCGAAAAGACAGTGAGGAAGGAAAAGATTTATGAAAAAGACAGCGTTAGTGATTTTGGCTGCCGGGGTAGGCGCCAGATTTGGGGAGGAGATTAAGCAGTTGACCCCGGTGGGACCAAACGGTGAAATTATTTTGAACTATTCAATATACGATGCCCTAAATGCAGGATTTAACAAAGTTGTATTCATCATTCGGAAGGAATTGGAAAAGGATTTTCGTGAAGTGATCGGAAACCGTCTGGAGCGTATCTGTCAGGTGGAGTATGTATTTCAGGATCTGAATGATCTGCCGGAAGGTTTTGAAAAACCGGCGGACCGTACAAGACCATGGGGGACGGGTCAGGCGCTTCTGGCATGTAAAAATGTGATACAGGAGCCCTTTGTGGTAATCAATGCAGATGATTATTATGGAGTGGAAGCATTTAAGAAGGTTCATGATTATTTGATGGAACATTACGAGGAACAGTATAATTATTGCATGGCAGGTTTTATTCTGGGCAATACCCTCAGCGATAATGGAGGGGTGACAAGAGGCATCTGCCAGGTGGATGAAAATGACTGTCTGAGAAAAGTAATTGAGACTCACAATATTGTGAAGGCTCAGGGGGGCGCAGCCGTTGAGGGAACCGGAGAACTGTTGAATCCGGGGCTCTATGTGTCCATGAATATGTGGGGACTGACACCGGAATTTTTAGATGGGCTTGAGCAGGGATTTAAGGATTTTCTGGAACATGTGGAGCCGGGAGATGTTAAGGCAGAATACCTGCTTCCTACGATTATCGACGGTATGATTCAGTCCGGCAGGGCGAAGGTAACGGTTTTGGAAACACAGGACAAATGGTTTGGCGTCACCTATCAGGAGGACAAGCAGGCTGTTGTGGAGGCATTTCAGGATCTGATTGATGAGGGTGTGTACAGCTATCGCCTGTTCTGGTAAGAGAACTCTGTCAGGTATAGTTTTGCCTGCATTATCATAGATTAGAATGATTTATGATGATGCAGGTTTTTTATTGCTTATGAAGGGAATCCGTGCATGGCTTAGGACAATAAATTTTTGTTTGCTGGCAGCGATTTTGTGCTGCCTTTTTCTGAAAGTACGGGAGATGACAGGAGAATTTTCACCGGTTTTTTCTCAACAGGAAAAAAAGCAGATAGCTCTGACTTTTGATGACGGGCCGGACGCAGAGTGTACGGAAGCGCTTTTAAATGGATTGAAGGAACGGGAGGTTCCGGTAACCTTTTTCGTGCTGGGCAGTCAGGCGGAGGAACATCCGGATTTGATTGCCCGGATGCAGGAGGAGGGGCATCTGATTGGATGTCATGCATATGAGCATGTAGATTTATGCAAATTGAGTGAGGCAGATGCCAGAGAGCAGATTGAGAAAACCAATGAGATCATATACAATATTACCGGGAAAAATACGATTTATATGAGATCTCCCTATGGGAACCGCAGGGAAGGACTGGAGGAAGCTCTTGGTATGATAGAAGTGCTCTGGAACATAGATACGCTGGACTGGTCCTGCCAGAATTGCGAACAGATCGTAAAGAGTGTGACAGAACAGGTGGAAGAGGGGGATATCATACTGATGCATGACGAGTATATGACGACTGTGGATGCCGCTTTGCAGGTGATCGATGAATTGCAGAAAAGGGGTTATGAATTTGTCACAGTCGACCAGTTAATTTTTGAATAATTTCTGGCAATATAGAGAAAAATTGCAGGATGACTTGTAATAAAATTCATTTTGAGGTATTTTATATCACAGGAAAGTTTTCTGAATTTCCTTCTGATTATAAGGGGTTTCCTGCATAGAATGGAGAAAAATATGGATTTGTTCGATTATATGAGAGAACAGAATATGAAACAGGAATCACCGTTGGCGTCCAGACTGCGTCCGAGAACATTAGATGAAGTAGTGGGGCAGCAGCATATTATAGGAAAGGATAAGCTGCTCTACCGCGCCATTTCTGCGGACAAGCTTCAGTCGGTTATTTTCTACGGACCGCCGGGAACAGGAAAAACAACGCTGGCAAAGGTCATTGCAAATACGACCAGTGCGGAGTTTGCCCAGATGAATGCAACAGCTTCCGGTAAAAAGGATATGGAAGAAATGATTGCGGCCGCAAAAAATCGACGGGGTATGTATGGCAAGCGAACGATTTTATTTATTGATGAGATTCACCGCTTCAATAAAGGGCAGCAGGATTATCTGCTTCCGTTTGTGGAGGACGGTACAGTGGTTTTGATTGGAGCAACCACCGAGAATCCATATTTTGAGGTAAACAGTGCGTTGCTGTCCAGATCTGTCATATTTGAATTGAAGCCATTGAAAGCGGAGGATATTTCCACACTGTTGATGCGTGCATTACAGGATCGTGAGCGGGGACTTGGAGCATATGAGGCAGATATCACACCGGAGGCACTGGAGTTTTTGTCGGACACAGCAAACGGAGATGCCAGATCCGCTTTGAATGCGTTGGAGCTGGGTGTACTGACAACCGAACGAGGTGAGGATGGAAAGATTCATATTACGCTGGACGTGGCGGCGGAATGCATTCAGAAACGAGTGGTGAAATATGACAAAAACGGAGACAATCATTACGATACGATCTCGGCGTTTATAAAGAGCATGCGGGGTTCTGACCCGGATGCGGCAGTCTATTATCTGGCACGTATGCTGTATGCAGGCGAGGATATTAAGTTTATTGCAAGGCGCATCATGATCTGTGCGGCGGAGGACGTTGGGAATGCGGATCCAAACGCTATTCAGGTGGCGGTCAGCGCAGCTCTGGCGGTGGAGCGTCTTGGTATGCCGGAGGCGAGGATCGTATTGTCACAGGCGGCAACTTATGTGGCATGTGCGCCGAAGAGCAACGCGGCGTATATGGCTGTGGACAAAGCTTTGGATTATGTGCGGAACCACCAGACCCATCCGGTACCGCCCTATCTGTGCGACAGCCATTATAAGGGAGCACAGAAGCTTGGGAAGGGTATGGATTACAAATATGCCCACAACTATCCGAATCACTATGTGAAGCAGCAATATCTGCCGGATGGCTGTAAGGATGAAAGGTTTTATGAGCTGACAGAGATGGGCTATGAAGCCCGGATGAAAGCACACTTACAGAATATCAAAGGGACAAGGGAGGATATGACATGAAATCATATTTGGAGATGACAAAGGAAGAGCTGCTGGAGGAAAAAGCAGGTCTGGAAAAGCAGTACAAGGAATACAAAAAAAGAGGCCTGAATCTGGATATGTCCAGAGGAAAGCCATCCGCGGAGCAGTTGGATCTGTCTATGGGAATGATGGATGTACTCAACAGTGATGTGGAGCTGTGCTGCGAGGACGGTACGGACTGCCGCAATTACGGTGTGTTGGATGGCATTCAGGAGGCAAAGGTTCTTCTTGGTGATATGATCGAGTGTCACCCTGATAATATTATTATCTATGGAAATTCCAGTCTGAATATTATGTACGATACGATTTCCCGTTCCATGACCCACGGTGTGATGGGAAATACCCCGTGGTGCAAGCTGGATAAGGTAAAATTTTTATGTCCGGTGCCGGGATATGACAGACATTTTGCAATTACAGAATACTTTGGTATCGAGATGATTAACATTCCGATGCTTCCTACCGGACCGGATATGGATATGGTGGAGGAGCTTGTCAGCTCGGATGAGGCGATCAAAGGTATCTGGTGTGTACCGAAATACTCTAACCCACAGGGAATCAGCTATTCGGATGAGACGGTACGCCGCTTTGCAAGATTGAAACCGGCAGCAAAGGATTTTCGTATTTACTGGGATAATGCTTACGGTGTACATCACCTGTATGATCTGGATCAGGATTCTCTGATTGAGATTCTGGCGGAGTGTAAGCGGGCAGGCAATCCGGATATGGTTTATAAGTTCTGCTCTACATCAAAGATCAGCTTCCCGGGGTCCGGTGTGGCAGCGATTGCAACATCAGCAAACAATCTGGAAGATATCAAAAAACAGTTGAAGATTCAGACGATCGGTCATGACAAGGTAAATCAGCTTCGTCATGTGCGTTATTTCAAAGATATTCACGGTATGGTGGAGCATATGAGAAAACATGCGGATTCTCTTCGTCCGAAATTTGAGATGATTCTGGATAAGCTGGATGAGGAGATCGCACCTCGCGGTATCGGAAACTGGGTGAGACCGAAGGGCGGATATTTCATTTGCTTTGAAGCTATGGAGGGATGTGCAAAATCTATCGTCTCCAAAGCAAAGAAGGCAGGCGTGGTCATGACACCTGCAGGTGCACCGTTCCCATACGGAAAAGACCCGAAAGATTCTGTCATCCGTATCGCACCGTCTTATCCTACTTTAGAGGATCTGACACTGGCAACGGAGGTGTTTGTGGTGTGCGTGAAGCTGGCAAGTGTGGAGAAGCTGCTGCAGGAAAAATAGAAGAGATTTTTAAAACATTGTCCTTTGGATGGAGTACATTCAAAGGGCAATGTTTTTACTTTCGGACAATACAAATAGTGTTGAAATATAGTTGACTTTTTGTTTAATATCAGTATAATTAACATGGTTACGTAAAAGTAAACAAGAGGTTTAGTATGAATGCAAATAATATCAATCTTCAGATTGGAATAAAAATCAAAAATTTAAGAAATGCCAACGGACTGACACAGCAGGAGCTGGCGGATAGGACAGAGCTGACAAAGGGATATATCTCCCAGTTGGAGCGTGGGCTGGCAGCTCCTTCGGTATCTACATTGCTGGATATTATTGAGTGTCTTGGCAGCAATGTGGCAGATTTTTTTAAGGAGACGGAAGAGGAAGCCATTGTTTTCCGGGATGAAGATTATTTTGAAAAAATTGATGACGCAGGAAACAGTGTGGAGTGGCTTGTATCTACTGCACAGAAAAACATGATGGAGCCGATTCGCATGGTTTTAAAGCCGGGTGAGTGTACTGCCGAGGACAAACCCCACGAGGGGGAGGAGTTTGGCTATGTGATCAGCGGTAAGCTCAGGCTTCATCTGGGGGACCGGATCTACAAAGTGGGATCGGGAGAGTCTTTTTATTTTAAAAGTGACCGCAGGCATTTTGTTGAGGCGGTGGGGAAGAAACCGACAAAGTTTTTGTGGGTGAGTACGCCGCCATCTTTTTAAATACAGGAGAATGGAAATTTACATGGAAAATACGATATTGACATTGGAGCATATCTCCAAATCTTTTGACGATAAACTGATTTTAAATGATCTTAGTATTGAAATCGGCAAGAACGAGTTTGTGACGCTGCTGGGTCCTTCCGGCTGCGGTAAGACGACTACACTTCGGATCATTGGAGGATTTGAGTATCCGGATCAGGGACGGGTAATATTTAATGGGAAGGATATTACCAGAGTGGCGCCGGACAAGCGAAATATCAATACGGTGTTTCAGAAATATTCCCTGTTCTCACATATGAGTATTGAGGAGAATATTGCCTTCGGATTGAAGCTAAAAAAGAAGGATAAGAAATATATTGAGGAAAAAGTAAAGTATGCATTAAAGCTGGTAGATCTGGAGGGGTTTGAAAAAAGAAAGCCTGCTTCTCTTTCCGGCGGACAGCAGCAGCGTATTGCCATTGCAAGAGCTATCGTAAATGAACCGGATATTCTGCTGTTGGATGAACCGTTGGGAGCGTTGGATCTGAAGCTGCGTCAGGATATGCAAAAAGAGCTGATCCGCATCAAGAGTGATCTGGGCATCACGTTTATCTATGTGACCCACGATCAGGAGGAAGCGCTTACCATGTCTGACCGGATCATTGTTATGAATCAGGGCTTAATACAGCAGATCGGTACGCCGATAGATATTTACAACGAGCCTCAGAATGCCTTTGTTGCGGATTTCATCGGAGACAGTAATATTCTGGAAGGCATTATGATCGAGGATAAGAAAGTTGTGATGGGTAATGTATTGTTCCACTGCGTGGATGAGGGATTTGGGGAAAACGAGCTGGTGGATGTGGTTATCCGCCCGGAGGATGTGGAGCTGGTTGCTGAGGATGCAGGACTGTTGAACGGTGTGGTGAAATCAATTCTGTTCAAAGGTGTGCATTACGAGATGAAGGTGGAGGCAAACGGATTTGACTGGATGGTACACAGTACGATCTACCGTGAGCCGGGCAGCCGCATGGGTATCTATGTGAATCCGGAAAACATCCAGATTATGCACAAGCCAAGCTCATCGGCGGAAGAGGTGATTGGAAAAAATGAATAAACGGTCTTTATTAGCAACGCCATATATTGTATGGATCATCGGTTTTACTGTATTGCCGCTCCTTCTGATCATAGGCTATGCATTGATGGATGTAAACGGAGGCTTTACGCTGTCGAACATACTGGCGATTTTCGATCCGATACACGGAAAAGCATTTTTGCTTTCTCTGGGAATTGCACTGCTCAGTACGGTCATCTGTTTTGTGCTGGCATATCCACTGGCTTTGGCGCTTCGAAATTTGAACTTCAGTAAGCAGGGATTTATCATTCTGGTGGTGGTACTGCCCATGTGGATGAATTTTATCCTGCGTATTCTGGCATGGCAGATGATTCTGTCCCAGAATGGAATTTTAAATATGGTTTTAAGCTGGATGCATTTGCCCCGGCAGAATATGATCAATACGCCGGTCGCCATCATGATCGGAATGGTATATGATTATCTTCCGTTTATGATACTGCCTATCTACAATGCGCTCATGGATATTGATGAAGATATCATTGAGGCGGCGAGAGATCTGGGAGCGAATCAGGCGGTTGTCGTGAGAAGAATTATTTTCCCGCTGACTGTTCGGGGTATCGCCAGCGGTGTGACGATGGTGTTTGTGCCTTCTCTGACCACCTTTGTTATTTCCAACATATTGGGAGGCGGAAAGGTACAGTTGATCGGAAATATTATTGAGCAGGAATTTACAAAGAGCATGAACTGGAACTTAGGTTCCGGTCTGTCGGTGGCATTGATGATATTTGTGCTGATCAGCATGCTGTTTACAATGAAAAACGAATCAAATGATAAGGGAACGATCGTATGGTAAGGGGAAGTAAAGCGAAAAACTTTATACAAAGGACATACCTTTATATCATTCTTATATTTTTATATGCGCCCATTGCAGTGCTGATCGCATTGTCTTTTAACAGCTCTAAATCCCGCGTGGTGTGGGGCGGTTTTACCTTGAAATGGTATCGTGAGCTGTTTTCCAGCCATATGATTCTGGAAGCGCTGCAAAACACGGTGGTGCTGGGACTTGCATCAGCCGGAATTGCCACTGCCATTGGTCTGTTTGGCGCATTGGGCATTGATGCGATGCGAAAGAGGAATTATCAGCTGACGATGGGATTTGGTAATATTCCCATGCTGAATGCGGATATTGTGACGGGAATTGCTCTGATGCTCTGGTTTGCACGGTTTATGAATCTGGGATTTACGAGCATTCTTCTGGCGCATGTGACGTTTAATATTCCGTATGTGGTGCTGAGTATTCTGCCCCGATTGAACCAGATGGATATCAGTGTGTATGAGGCGGCGAGAGATCTTGGGGCAAACAGTGTGACCGCATTTATCAAGGTGACATTGCCGGGGATCATTCCGGCCGTGATTTCCGGATTTTTTATGGCATTGACGATGTCTATGGATGATTTTGTGGTGACTTATTTTACAAAAGGGGCGGGCATTAACACGCTGTCAACTCTGATCTACGGTCAGATCCGAAAAGGAATCAAGCCGGAGATGTATGCGTTGTCCACCATCATTTTTGCTGTGATATTGATTATATTGCTGTGCGTGAATTATGTGCCGCGCATTACAATGAAAGCCCGGGAATCAAGCCCGTCAGGGCGCAGATGACAGGTTGCTTTCATGTATGCAGCGGCGCTTAGCGAGGCAAGCCCGTCAGGGTGCAGGAGAGCTTAGCAGAGTTGTTTACAATGAAAGCCCGGAAGAAAAAGGAGATTTAAGGTATGAAAAGAAAAGTAGTGAGTATGGTGCTTATGGCATGTCTTGCGGCAGGTTTGGCGGCAGGATGCGGCAGTGAGCAGGAAGGGAACAAAGCTTCTGCTGCAAAAGAGGGAGACCGCACATTGACGGTGTTTAATTACGGGGAGTATATGGATCCGGATGTAATCGCGGAATTTGAGGATGAGACCGGAATTACCGTATTGTATGAGGAGGCTGTGACACCGGAAGAAATGTATTCCAAATACAGTGCGGGCGTGATCGATTATGATCTGGTGTGCACCACCGACTATATGATCAAGAAGCTGATGGAGGACGGTGAGCTTCAGGAGATTGATTTTGACAGTATGGAGAACGCCTCAAATATCGGTGATGATTACTGGGAGTTTGCAAAGGCATTTGATCCGGAAAATAAATATTCCATGCCTTATTTCTGGGGGACGGTTGGAATCCTTTATGATACGACCCGTGTAACCGAGCCGGTGACAAGCTGGGATGTGTTGTTTAACGGGGACTATGCCGGCGAGATTATTATGCAGGACAGTATGCGGGATACCTTTATGGTAGCCCTGAAATATCTTGGATATTCTATGAATACCACGGATGAAAATGAATTGCAGGAAGCGTTGGAACTGTTGAAGGCGCAGAAACCGGATGTGCAGGCATATCTGGTGGATGAGGTTCGGGATGAGATCGTGGCAGGAAATGCAATTATGGGCGTGATTTATTCCGGGGAAGCGTATCTGGGGCATGAGTACAATGAAGATCTGGCTTATGTGGTCCCCGAGGAGGGCTCCAATATCTGGATGGACAGTTGGGCAATTACTCAAAAATGTACAGATAAAGAAGCGGCGGAGCAGTTTTTGGATTTTATCAATCGCGGGGATATGGCGTACAAAAACTTTGAATATATCTATTATTCCACGCCGAATGAGGCGGCTGTTGATTTGATGGATGAGGAATTCAAAAATAATGAGATGATCATTCCGGATATGACGAGCCTTCAGAACTGTGAAGTGAATACGATCTGCGATAATGAAATTCTGGATCTGTACAGCACCTTGTGGAAGGAATTGAAGGCGGATTAGGAGGTTTCTTTTGAGAGATGAAGCGTTATTGCGGGAGCTGACCCAGCTTTGGGGTGTTTCCGGTTATGAAAAAGGGGTTCGGGAGTTTATTTCCCGGGAGGCGAAAGCCTATGCGGATGAGATGATCACAGACGCCATGGGTAATCTGATTGTATATAAAAAAGGAACCGGAGGGGCGGCTGCAAAGAGGATCATGTATGCCGCTCATATGGATGAGATCGGGTTTATGGTAAAAACCATCGAGGCGGACGGACGTCTGAGAGTGTGCAATATGGGCTGGAACTGGACCGGGTCTGTCTACAACAGCAGAGTTCAGTTTAAAAACGGTATAAAAGGCGTGGTAAGCTGTGAGGGTGCGATAGAGGAGGCGGCGAACAAAGCGGGCAAGCTCTACATCGATATCGGCGCCACTTCAAAAGAAGATGCGCAAAAAGCAGTTCATCTGGGAGACGCCTGCGGCTATATCGGGGAATATCTGAATCTGCAAAATGACAGAATCTGTGCTAAGAGTCTGGACAACCGGATCGGATGTTATCAGCTTTTGGAGGCATTGAAGGAAAATAAAGGCTGTTTCAATGATATTTATTATGTTTTCTCCGTGCAGGAGGAGCTGGGATGTCGTGGTTCCAAACCGGCTGCCGAGCGGATCAAACCGGATATCGGTATTGCGGTGGATATCACTCCGGCTCACGATTATCCCTGTGATCTGGAAGGCAGCAACACGGTAGATGGCGGAATCGGTATAAAAATATGTGATCCGTCGGTAGTCAGTGATGAGGATATAGTGGAAGCAATGATCGACTGCTGTGAAGAGAGAAACATTCCCTATCAGCGGGAAGTCATCGATCAGGGCGGAACGGATGCTTCCAGCATGAACGTGTCCGGCTTTGGTGTGCGTACCGGAGGCATTGTGGTGGTGACCAGATATCCCCACTGTCAGAGTGCGGTGGCGTCCAAAAAAGATATTGAGGCAGGTATCGACCTGATCAATGCTTTTTCCGATTACAGATTTGAGTTTTAGGGGTGGCAGAATGGAGCAGACAGCGTATAAATGGCCATATGACAATGAATTTGGACAGCAGGAAGTGAGTCGGACAGATGTGCTGGTTTTAGGCGGCGGTCTGTCCGGCTGTTTTGCTGCTATTGCAGCGGCAAGAAAAGGATTGTCGGTGGCGCTTGTGGAAAAAGGAGCGGTCGAAAAAAGCGGCTGTGCGGGAACCGGGTTTGATCACTGGGAATCTGCATGTACCAATCCCTGTTCCGGTGTAACGCCAAAGGAAATCGCAGAGGCGTATGTAAAGGAGCAGGATGGATACAGCAACGGGATCGCCCATTACATTGAATGCAGAGAGGGATATGACAGACTTCTGGATCTGGAATCTTTTGGAGGCAAGGTGCGGGATACGGAAGATGAGTTTGCAGGCGCAGAGTTTCGGGATGATGTCACAAAGCTGATGTTTGCTTATGATTATAAAAATAAATTTACACTGCGGGTGTGGGGGTCTACCTTCAAACCTGCGTTGTACCGGGAATTAAAGAGGCTTGGTGTAAAGCTGTATGAGCGCACAGAGGCTACCGCTCTGCTTGTGTCCGGGGAGAAAGACGGAAAGAAGCAGGGAATCGGCGCTATGGGAATGGATGTGCATACAGGGAAGTTCTGTGTGTTTTATGCAAAAGCCACGATTCTTGCCATGTCGCGTCCGGCAAGAGTATGGCTGTTTGATGCGGATCTGCCGGGCTTGTGTGAGTTCCGTCCGATGCCAAGCATCGGAAGCGGTCATGCCATGGGGTGGCGCAGCGGAGTGGAATTTACCATGATGGAAAAGACGGTGCGGGCGGAATTTTCGGCTGCAGGCAGGAGTTTTCCGCCTTACGGTGCGGGAAATAATCACAATACCTGGTATGCGGCAACCATGGTGGATGCCAGAGGAGTGGAGATCCCCTATGTGGACCGGGACGGAAGAGAACTGGAAACCGTGTCTGAGCGATATTATCCTGCGCCGGGACAGAAGTTCTTTTTAAAGGGCGGCGTCATCGACAATCCCAAGTATGAGTACCGCGGACCGGAAACGATGGACTTTGATGAACTGATGAAGCGTGGGTATCAGCTTCCGTTTTATGCGGACCTGAGCCGGATGCCGGAGATGGAACGCCGGGTTATCTGGGGGATGATGGTAGGAGAGGAGGCAAAAACAAAGATTCCTGTCTATCAGAATTATACCCGGAGGGGCTTTGATCCTGAAAAGCATATGCTACAAAGCTACGGGACCGGCTGGCAGTCGGCAAGCTTTTTGGAGCAGGAGAGACAGTTTTTCGGAGCGCCGGGAGGCGTGATGCATGACTGGGATTTAAAGACAAATATAGATGGAATTTATGCCTGCGGAGATCAGCTCTATGCTTCCGATTGTGCAGGTTTTGCCTGCGCTACCGGATATTATGCGGGCCGCAAGGCATCGGATTATGCACAAAAAACAGATTTTTCCGAGGGTGATCCGGTAGATATCGAAAGAGAAAAAGAGCGATTGTATGCCCCTATGTATGTAAAAGAGGAAGAGGGAATCCACTGGAAGGAGCTGAACAGTGCCATTGCAAAGGCAATGCAGAACTATTGCGGCGGCGTAAAATGTGATGCACTGTTAAAAGAGGGATTGGATCTGCTTGATGGCTTTGAGCGGGAAATGGCGCCCAGATTGTATGCCAAAAATCCCCATGATCTGATGCGGATCCATGAGGTACTGGATATTTTGACGGTGGCTCAGATCGTTCTGCACGCTTCTCTTGCCAGAAAGTCCGGCTCCGAGCCTCTTTGCTTTATGCGGAGTGACTATCCGCAGATGGATCCTGCCTGTGACAGAAAGCATCTGGTAATCCGTCTGGAGAACGGTAAGCCAGAGGTGAGAGAAGTCCCGCTGGACTTTTTCGGTGATCTGGAGCAGGAGTATGAGCGACGCAATGGGGACTATATCATGCAGAAAGGGGAGACGGAGCATGGAAATGAAGAAAAATAGGGAACGTGTCGGCAGTGAGGAAATTGCATATACGGTTTCTCCTGTTGCCAGCAGTACATGTCCCATCCGCTATAACGGTGAGTTGTGCATTGGGTGTAGCCGCTGCGTCAGTGTGTGCCCCTGTGATATTCTGTTCCCCGGAGAAAAACCGGGAGATACGCCGATCGTGATGTATCCGGGAGAGTGCTATTATTGCGGCGCCTGTGTGATGGTATGTCCAAGGCAGGGAGCGATCTCTCTGCAGCATCCACTGATGAATCAGGCAAAGTTTCGGGAAATTAAATGAGCCCCCAACAATGGGGGCTCAAATTGTATACTGTGATTTACTTGATCTGCCGGATATTCAGCGTTCCCTGTTCATTGGCAGGAGCTGCATTGTCAGTGGCGTCTTCCTGCGTGGTATCACCGTCAGTTTCTTCTTCCGGAATTTCATCCGGATCAGTATCCTCAATCTGTTTTATTTCCTCTTTGGATTCCTCATCCGTAGGTTTTTCAAAATCCTCCGGAATCTCAGCAATCATCTCGTTAGAACTTCTGAAAACTGTATCACTGGAACCTACCTGATTTACTACGAAGGTATCGCCATTTTCAATATTATCCAGAGAAATCTCCACACAGGTACCGGAGAGATAGGTGGTTTTTATCTTTTCATCATTTACATATATCTTGCTCCACGGAGTGAAGTTGTTACCGTATATGCGAAGAACCCATGCATCCTCGTCTGCCACCGCGTGGGTGATCTCTACATCCTGAACGCCCATAACCAGTTCGGAGCGTGGATATTTATCAATGCCATTGTAGCAGTAGCGGTTTCCGTAGAGAATATCATACTGCAAATTTTCCAGATCATCAATGTAGGCTGTGGTATCTGTAATACCTTTGTCCAAAGCATTCTGATGATAGGTAAAGATCGTTCCGTTATGTATGCCGATCTGATCGGTCATATAGGCAAGCAGCTGATAAGAAGTAAGGTCCGCATCCTTTTTCTCCATTCCGAAGTTGTTCCATGTTATATACTGTGTCTGGAACAGATCGCCGGTCTCTATATCGGATTCTTCCAGTCCCATGGTGGGAAGGTGGTCGCCGAAGAGTACGATCATCGTATCTTCATCTCTCTGATTTACTTCGTTGATCAGATTGCCGATAAATTTGTCCACCTGGTGAAGCTGATTTACATAATATTCCCACTGGTAATTTTCCTCTTCTGTCTCAGCTCCGGATACTTCGATGGCAGGATCTTCAAACACCTGATAATTCGGGTAGCTTCCGTGAGCCTGTACAGTGATCGTGTATACAAGATCTGCCTGATCCGGTGTGGAATCCAGACATTCGCTTACTTCATCTATCATGACGTCGTCTTTGGGCCAGGAATGAATCTCGTTGTATTCGGTAATATTCATCAGCTCTTTGCTGGTAAAGCTGTCAAATCCCATCTGGGCGAAGATGTTTGCACGGCCGTAAAAATTTCCGCCGTTGTTATGTACTGCATGGGCGCTGTAGCCCAGCTCCTTAAGATCAGCGGCAATGCTCTCACAGTCGGTCTCTTTCAGTATGGTTTTGTAAGGATACTCACCCAGACCAAAATACTGGATACCCATTCCGGTGAGCACTTCAAATTCTGTGTTCGCGGTGCCTGCGCCTACGACCGGTACGGTCAGGTGCCCTGTAGTATAATTTTCTTCCAGGCTGTGGAAGGTCGGAATCGGATCTTCGGACATTTCAAGGAAGTTGATTTCGGTAGGATCTACAAAGGATTCCAGCAGTACCACGATAATGTTCGGGGCATTTTCCGTATCTAATGTAGTTTCTTTTGCGGTCACTTCGGACTCAATCTGTTTGATCTTCTCTTCACTGTAGTCTGCCGGGCGGCTCATGCCCCGGTCTACGACGCTGGCGGAAAAGCTGTATACGAAACCATACTCCTTATATCCCTGCGCCAGATTACCGAAGTAACCGGAGAGGATGTTGGAGCTGATACCGAGCTTTGTAGCTGCCGGAATAGCTGCCAGACAGATGATCAGACCCGCAACGTAACGCAGGCGGCGCATTTTTCCTTTGAACCTGGGACCTTTGATGGCAAAGACTACCAGGAAAATGCCAAGCGCGATCAGGCTGACCAGCACAATGGTCTGCTGGGTAGTGGTAAAGTAGCTGGTATTCTTCATAGTCAGAAGATCACCCACCATCTTCAAATCTGTAAAGTTGAACGGTGTTACCCGGGAGGCAAGGACGCATCCGTTGATAATACCAAGGATCAACCAGAATACGGAGATGATGATACGCAGCAGTGCCCGGAATTTAACAAGATATACGAGCATCAGTGATGCAAAAATGATCAGCGTATTGTACAGGAAAGTCAGTGGTGAACTTGTTACAAATTCAAAGGCGGACAGGACTGAGTGTCTGGAAATGCTTTCAATGCTGAAGCAGACCACAGCAGCCAGCAGCACATGAAACAAAAGGGAATATTTGTTTAAAATGCGCAGAGTCTTTTCACTGATCCATGGTTTTTCCCGTTTGGGAAGTTTCGCTAAGAATTTTTCTTTCTTTTCTTTCATCATTTTCATCCATTTTTTCATGTTTTGAACCCTCATTTTCATGTTGTCAAGCATGTGAAAGAAAGCTCCGGCGGAGATTTCTTTTCGATTTACAAAACAGTAGTAATGTTAGTCCTATTTTTATTGAAAGTCAATGCGAAGAATAGATAAACTTTTTTCAAAAAAAGGACAAAAAGTATGCAGGATTACAAATCCTTCGCTGGATAGTTTAGCATATACAATTTATTTATTTGTGAAAAAAATATGAAGGTTTTTTGAAGAAAAACTTGCAATAAAAAAGCAGATGTGCTAACATTAGCAATCATTATGGAATTTAAAATGCGATGAAAGAGACTCTTGTTTTCAGAGACCGACAGGAATACAGCGTCACCGACTGAGAGCGCTGTTTGGAGGAGGAGATAAAGGGAACACTCCGGAGCAGGTGAATTGAACATTGCAGTAGGTTCACCCGGGTTGTGCACGTTATACACATTGAGTGGGGAAGCAGTTTTGATGATGACTGATTCTCAATGCGGGTGGTACCGCGGGAGTTTTTTATTGAATATGACAGGATAAACGTAAGTAGGCAAAGGAGCTTTACGAGATGGATTCGTATGCTCTTTTTTATTTATTGTAACTGGCAAAAATTCTGATTTCCCGTCCCGCACCTTGATAACGGCGCTGCCGCAATAGAAAGGAGTGTACAAAAATGAAATTTTTGACAGGAGCATGCCAGGCAGAGACCCTGGAAATCAGCGAAATCCTTGCAGGGGATTTTGCCGGACGTACCGTAAAAGTGAACGGTACCATTCACACCATCCGTCACATGGGAGATGTGGCGTTCGTGGTACTGCGCAAACGTGAAGGACTTCTTCAAGGTGTATTTGAGGAGGGCATCACAAACTTTCATTTCAAAGATCTGAAAGAGGCATCCGCCATACAGGTGGAGGGTATACTGAACCGGGAGGAGAGAGCGCCTTTTGGTGTTGAGATCCACATGAGGGAAGTGACCATTCTCTCTGAACCGGCAGACACACTTCCGCTGCCCATTGCAAAATGGAAGCTGAACACCTCTCTGGAAGCAAAATTGGATCATCGTTCTATCGTGCTGCGCAATGTGCGTGAGCGGGCGAAGTTCAAAATTCAGGAGGGTATTGTCAGAGGATTCCGGGATTATCTGTACCGTCAGGGATTTACCGAGATCCGCACACCGAAAATCGGGGCAAAAGGAGCAGAGGGCGGAGCCAACATCTTTAAGCTGGATTATTTTCACAGACCTGCCGTTCTGGCACAGAGTCCTCAGTTTTACAAACAAATGATGGTAGGTGTCTATGACCGTGTGTTTGAGACAGCACCTGTTTTTCGTGCGGAAAAACATAATACGAAGCGGCATTTGAACGAGTATACCAGTCTGGATTTTGAGATGGGATATATCCGCAGTTTTGAGGATATCATGGACATGGAGACCGGATTTTTGCAGTATACCTTTGCTTTGCTGGAAAAAGAGTATGCCCATGAATTAAAGATATTGAATGTGGTCTTGCCGAAGGCGGATCAGATACCGCAGGTACCTTTTACGGAGGCAAAACAGCTTGTGTCTGAAAGATATAACAGAAAGATCAGAAATCCTTACGATCTGGAACCGGAGGAGGAAGCTCTCATCGGACAGTATTTTAAGGAAGAGTATGACAGTGATTTTGTGTTTGTGACACATTATCCTTCCAAAAAGCGTCCTTTTTATGCCATGGATGATCCGGCGGATCCAACATTTACACTGAGCTTTGACTTATTATTTAAGGGGATAGAGATCACCACGGGGGGACAGCGTATTCATGATTATCATATGCTGCTGGATAAAATTCAGGCGAGAGGTATGACCACAGAGGGAATGGAGCAGTATCTGGATACCTTCAAATATGGTATGCCGCCTCACGGCGGGCTTGGCCTTGGACTGGAGCGTCTCACCATGAAGCTTCTGGACGAGGAGAATGTGCGGGAGACTACCATGTTCCCAAGAGATATGAGCAGACTGACTCCGTAAAACGGGCAGTGAAAATGAACAGGAGGATATGATGGCAAATATTATTTCAGACGAGACCATCGAGTATGTTGGTATTCTTGCAAAGCTGGAGCTTTCCGGGGAGGAGAAGGAACAGGCAAAAAAGGATATGGGCAGCATGCTGGATTATATCGATAAATTAAATGAACTGGACACTGCAGGGGTAGAACCCATGTCCCATGTATTTCCGGTAAATAATGTGTTCCGTGAGGATGAAGTCACCAATGGGGACGACAGTGAAGCGATCCTGGCAAATGCACCGGCAAAGAAGGATGGCAGCTTTAAGGTGCCAAAGACCGTAGAGTAGAGCAGGGCAGACAGGAGGGAACACATGAAGATTACAGGTATGACAGCTTTAGAGCTGGGCAAAAAAATAAAACAAAAAGAAATTTCGGTAGCAGAGGCAGTGGAGGCTGTCTTTGCTCAGATCGGGCGTGCGGAAGGTCAGGTTCACAGCTATGTGACGCTGGATAAGGAAGGCGCATTAAAGCGTGCGGCAGAGGTGCAGAAAGGGATTGATGATGGCACACTGACCAGTCCCCTGGCGGGAGTTCCGGTGGCGATCAAGGATAATATGTGCACGAAGGATATGCGTACCACATGCAGTTCTAAAATACTGGATAATTTTTATCCCACATACACCGCAGAGGCGGTAAAAAATCTGGAGGCAGCAGGAGCGGTCATCATCGGCAAGACAAATATGGATGAGTTTGCCATGGGGAGCACCACAGAGACCTCTGCTTACGGGGTGACAAAAAATCCATGGAACACAGAGCATGTGCCGGGAGGCTCTTCCGGCGGTTCCTGTGCGGCAGTGGCGGCAGAGGAGTGTATCTATGCCCTTGGTTCTGACACGGGCGGTTCTATCAGACAGCCAAGCTCCTTTTGCGGCGTAGCGGGCATCAAGCCTACCTATGGCACCGTATCGCGCTATGGTCTGATCGCATACGGTTCTTCTCTGGATCAGATCGGACCCGTGGCAAAGGATGTGTCGGACTGTGCGGCAATTCTGGAAACCATTGCTTCTTATGATAAGAAGGATTCCACTTCCGTACAGAGGAATGATCTGGATTTTACATCCGCTTTGGTTGATGATGTAAAAGGGATGAAGATCGGTATCCCGAGAGACTATTTTGGCGATGGACTGGATGCTCAGGTAAAGGAAGCGGTGCTGGCAGCAGCAGAAGTATTGAGAGAAAAGGGAGCTGTGGTAGAAGAATTTGACCTGTCTTTAGTGGAATATGCCATTCCGGCATATTACGTCATTGCTTCTGCGGAGGCAAGCTCCAATCTGGCGCGCTTTGACGGTGTGAAGTATGGTTATCGCACAAAGGATTATGACGGACTTCATAACATGTATAAAAAATCCCGCTCCGAGGGCTTTGGAGCCGAAGTGAAACGTCGTATCATGCTTGGGTCTTTTGTCTTAAGCTCCGGCTATTATGATGCCTACTATCTGAAAGCCCTGCGTACCAAAGCGCTGATCAAACAGGCTTTTGACAAGGCATTTGAGATGTACGACATGATTTTGGGACCGGCTGCGCCAACCACGGCGCCAAAGCTGGGCGAGTCTCTGGCAGATCCGATCAAAATGTATCTGGGAGATATCTATACCATCTCCGTGAATCTGGCAGGACTGCCGGGCATCAGCGTTCCGGTGGGAACAGACGATAAGGGACTGCCCATTGGAATGCAGCTTATCGGAGACTGTTTCCAGGAGAAAAAGATCATACAGGCGGCATATGCATATGAGTGCAGCAGTAAAAGACTGCATTGCCCGTTGGCAGAGTAAGGGAGGGGAGCAATATGAGTAAACAGTATGAAACTGTCATTGGTCTCGAGGTTCATGTAGAGCTTGCCACCAAAACAAAAATTTTCTGCGGATGCTCCACTGCCTTCGGAGGAGCGCCCAATACACATACCTGTCCGGTTTGTACCGGAATGCCGGGCTCACTGCCGGTATT
Organism: uncultured Lachnospiraceae bacterium; assembly: GCA_964428795.1. GTDB lineage: Bacteria > Bacillota > Clostridia > Lachnospirales > Lachnospiraceae > CAYRZL01. Next base: position 51,569 of record CAYRZL010000002.1, read on the forward strand.
AAACAAGAAAGTAGTGGAATATGCCATTGCGGTAGGTCTGGCAACCAACTGTACCATCACCCAGTATTGTAAATTTGACCGGAAAAATTATTTTTACCCGGATAACCCGCAGAACTATCAGATTTCCCAGTTGTATCTGCCTATTTGCAGAAACGGCGGTGTACAGATCGATACCCCGGCAGGGAAAAAAGTCATCGGTATCCATGAAATTCATATGGAGGAGGATGCGGGCAAGCTGATCCATGATGAGTGGGAGGACTGCTCTCTGGTGGATTACAACCGCTCCGGTGTGCCGCTGATCGAGATCGTATCCGAGCCGGATATGCGCTCCGCCGATGAGGTGATCGCTTATCTGGAAAAACTGCGTCTGATCATTCAGTATCTTGGAGCATCCGACTGTAAGCTGCAGGAAGGATCCATGCGTGCGGATGTAAACCTTTCTGTCCGTGAGGTTGGTGCGTCAGAGTTCGGAACGAGAACGGAGATGAAAAACTTAAACTCCTTCAAAGCCATTGCAAGAGCCATTGAGGGGGAGCGTGCCCGCCAGATCGAGCTGATCGAGGAGGGGAAAAAGGTGATTCAGGAGACAAGGCGGTGGGATGACAATAAGGAATACTCTTATGCGATGCGTTCCAAAGAGGACGCCCAGGATTACCGTTATTTTCCGGAGCCGGATCTTGTACCTCTTATGATCAGTGATGAATGGCTGGAGGAGATTCGGGCTGCACAGCCGGAGCTTCGCAGTGAGAAGCTTGAGCGTTATAAGAAGGAATATGATATCCCGGATTATGATGCGGGCATTATCACAGAATCCAAACATATGGCGGACATTTTTGAGGAGACCACTGCAATCTGCGGCAAGCCGAAAAAAGTGTCCAACTGGCTCATGGGCGAGACCATGCGGCTCTTAAAGGAAAAAGGACAGGAGCCGGATGCCATCCGTTTTTCTCCTGCAAATCTGGCAAAGCTGATCGGGCTGGTGGAAGCGGGAACCATCAACGGAAGTGTGGCAAAGGAAGTGTTTGAGGAAATATTTGAGAAGGATATTGATCCGGAAAGCTATATCGAAGAAAAAGGATTGAAAATGGTCAGCGATGAGGGCGCTTTAAGAGCGACAATCGAACAGGTCATTGCAGATCATCCCCAGTCTGTGGAGGATTATCATAACGGAAAACAGAAAGCCATCGGATTTTTGGTGGGGCAGACAATGAAGGCCATGAAAGGAAAAGCAAATCCGGGAATGGTAAATCAGATATTGAAAGAATTGTTATAGGAAGTAGAATAAGGGGCGCTGCATGGTGCGGCGACCCTTATTGTCAAACAGTATAGGCTTTTCCAGTAATTTAGAATTGACAGTCCGATGTTATTTGTATTAAACTTCCCTGTATACGGAGCAGAAAAAAATTGTAAATTTTATTACTTAAGAAAGAAAAAGGACGACTATGAGTGAAAATAATTATAATGATTCAAATAACAACGGATATGAAAAATTCTGCTATATGTGCCACAGACCGGAGAGCAGCGTAGGAAAACTGATCAAAATTCCGGGAGATATTAGCATATGTCCGGAATGTATGCAGAAAATCTTTGACAGTATGGGACCATTTATGTCTCAGGGAATGCCATTTCCCGGTATGCCATTTCCGGGAAATCCGGTAAATGGAACCAATTTGCAGGGAGCAGGCAGTCCGTCAGCAGGTCAGAATCAGAATAAGCCCCGGGAAAATGCTCCATTGGAGGGAACTGTGGAAGCAAATGGGGAAGATGAACAGAACCAGAGCGAAGAGCAAAAGACAAGCGATGATCAGAAATCAGATGGTGTGTCTCTCGGCAGCATTTTTGGTTCCGGCAAATTTCCGAATATCAGCATGATCAATCTGAACGACCTGCAGGGGATGTTTGGACAGCAGCCGAAGGTGAAAAAGAAAAAGAAAGGCGAAAAGACGGAGCCTGCCATCAATATCCGTGATATTCCGGCGCCGCATAAGATCAAAGAGAGTCTGGATGAATATGTCATCGGACAGGAGCAGGCGAAAAAAGTCATATCGGTGGCAGTTTATAATCATTACAAGCGTGTTGCAACAAATACCCAGGATGAAATTGAAATTGAGAAATCCAATATACTTATGGTAGGACCAACCGGATGCGGAAAAACCTATCTGATAAAGACACTGGCCCGCCTGTTGGATGTGCCGCTGGCGATTGCGGATGCTACTTCTTTGACGGAGGCAGGATACATAGGCGATGATATCGAGAGCGTGCTCTCAAAGCTGTTGACCGCGGCGGACAATGATGTGGAGAAGGCGGAACGGGGTATCGTTTTCATAGATGAGATCGATAAGATTGCCAAAAAGAAAGAGACCAACCACAGAGACGTGAGCGGTGAATCAGTGCAGCAGGGTATGCTGAAGCTTTTAGAGGGCGCCGAGGTGGAAATCCCGGTAGGATCTACCAGCAAAAACGCCATGGTTCCTATGACTACCATTGATACAAGAAATATTCTTTTCATCTGCGGCGGAGCTTTCCCCGGATTGGATGATATTATTAAAGAGCGTCTCAATGAGCGGTCATCCATGGGATTTTATGCAGATCTGAAGGACAAGTATGATGGGGACGAGAATCTGCTTCAAAAAGTAACTACAGAGGATATTCGGAATTTTGGTATGATCCCTGAGTTTATCGGACGTCTGCCCGTACTTTGTGCACTGGAATCTCTGACGGAAGAGATGCTGGTTAAGATATTAAAGGAGCCGAAAAATGCAATTCTGAAGCAATACCAGAAATTGCTTGCGCTGGATGAAGTAAAGCTTGAGTTTGATGAGGGAGCGCTTGAATTCATTGCAAAGAAGGCGAAGGAGAAAAAGGTCGGTGCAAGAGCGCTTCGCTCTATTATCGAGGAGTTTATGCTGGATATCATGTATGAGATTCCAAAGGATGATAATATCGGACGTGTAGTCATCACAAAGGAATATATTGAGAAAACAGGCGGTCCCCAGATTTACATGAGGGGAACCGAAGCTCTGCCCATGAAAGAGACACCGGTAATCGCTGTGCAGGAAGCATAAAAAACATATGTATAAAAAAAGAGAGATGGGAGACCACCTTTCTTTTTTTGTTATGAAGAAGACAGAGCGGGTATATGCATACAAAATGGAATCGCCCCGGTGGAAGATTCCGTGAAAGGAACCGGCATCGGGACGAAAAACATTGCGCTGTATTTCCAAGCCGTTTAACGTGAGCGGAACTGATTCAGACTTTCATATACGTTTAATGTTCCAAATCCCCAACTGTTATTTGGATAGGAAATATCAGGATTGCGGTCTGCTCCCAGAATCAGCATATTTTTAAAATCGGAAGTGTTTAATTGTGTGTTATTTTGCCGGAGTATTGTCCATTCCATAAGCTGTGCACATGCTCCGGCGGTTATGGCTGCTGCAACAGAAGTTCCGGTGCGGGTCGTGAGTGCAGCGGCGCCTGCTGCGGGAGGAGCGCCTGCCGGAAGGGGCTGCGGTCCTGTGATATTTACCCCGGGAGCTGCCAGTTCCGGCTTGATGAGACTGAAGGTGACGAGCCCCCTGCCGGAATCGGGATACAGACTTCCGTCAGCGGCATTATATGCGCCCACAGTAATGATGCCGGATGCCATGGAGGGCACTGTGATCGTGATGTCCGGCGAGGAGCGCAGAAAAATGACTTCCCCGGTGAGAAAATTGGTCATGGGAAGCCACATGTTGAAGGCTCCTTTAATGACCTGGTTGGCATAGACGCGAATGGTCCACAGACCCTGAAGCGGCGTTTTAAACCGCATAAAGATCAGTTGGTCTCCTGTGAGCAGACCGACTAAGCGATAATCCACGCTGACGGTTGTGTTTTCAAAAATAAAAGAATATTCGCTGGATTGATTGGTTCGTCCGGGTCTTGTGGAAAAGACTTCTCCGGTGGGAGAGAGGATATCCACTGTAAACAGTTCCGGAGCTCTTGCCCATAATTCCAGGACAAAGCCGGATACATGGGCGCCGACACTGATTTCTACGTCCTCGTAGGAATCCGGAGCCAGATCGGTTCCCATAAAATGATGTCTGGCGTTGGTTTCATTTCCGGCAGCAGAGACAATGACCCGGAGTCTGCGCCTTGAGATATCATTTAAAAAATCGGACAGCGGTGAATTGCCTCCGTGACTGCCCATGTTGGAACCAAGAGCCAGGCAGATGACCAGCGGCATTTGAAGCTGGTATGCCAGTTGATTCAGCCAGGACAAAGCCAGCATAATGTCATTTTCCTGATAGACCTCCGTCTCAGGATTGATGAAATAGAAATCACGGAGATATTGTTTGGCGGGCTTGAGCTTTACCATGGCAATGGAAGCCAGAGGGGCCGCACCAATGAAATTGCCGCTTTCATCGGGACTTCCCGCAGCTATTCCGGCAAGAAACGTACCGTGTCCGTTGGTGTCAGTGGTAGGCATCAGGGCGGCGGGCGTTTCGGAAGCCAGGGCGGCATTGATGTCATTTTCATCAAATAACGTACCGTAGGAAAATCCGTCCGGAGATGGACCTTCCATAAGAGTCTGATCCCAGATGGCGGAGATTCTGGTAGTTCCGTCCCCGTTACGAAAGGCAGGATGGGTGTAGTCTATGCCGGTATCCACAAAGCCGATGAGAATGCCGGAGCCCCGAAGATTAAGCACCGGCTGGTTTTGCAGGGTGAGAATACCGCTTTTTTCCAACGCAGTCTGATCCAGCAGAGTAAAGCAGTTTGGAATGGCGGAATAGTTGTATATGTTTACGCTTAAAGGAGGCACCAGTTCTCTTGAGAGATAAGCGATATCATAGATGTCGCTGACCCGTTGGATACAGGTGATCAGATCAGATTGTATATATTCGTTGTAATTGATAATCACGTCATAATAATCATTGGAATAAATTGCCTCCAGGCAGTAATCAGAAGATGTTTCCATAAGCATATGTTCCAAAAAAATTCTTAAAATAGCATATGCAATTTCCGGCAAATATGATATTCTGTGAAAAAGGAAGGTGGACTATGATTTATATAGGTATCGCGGCAGCCATCGTTGGAGCTGCATTGGGAATCCGCAAATGTGTGGAGCGCACAAGAGAAGAAAATGAGAGTACCTGCGGCAAGCGGGGATTTCTGATTTTTCGAAGACATCACAACAAGGGATTTGCACTTGGTAAAGGCAGCCGTTTACCATGGCTGGTAAAGGGAGTAAGTGTAGGCGCATGTGTGCTGGTCTGCATCATTTTTTGCGTTGTGCTGACGAAAAGAGGAAAAACAGGGCTGAAGATTGGTCTGGCTTTACTGACCGGGGGTGCAGTTTCAAATATGTATGAGCGTCTGACAAAAGGATATGTGGTAGATTATGTGAGCTTTAACAGTCCGTTTGCCAAGATGCGCAGTGTAGTGTACAATCTGGCAGATTTCTGTATTTTTTCGGGAGCAATACTGACAGTGATCAGCGAAGCAAAGGAAATTTCGGGATGATTGAGACCGGAAGCGATTGGGTGTTTTATTTTTTCAGGAAATAGTGTAGAATGAGGGGGATGTCGTCAGGCATTCCCAATTTTGTTTCAGGAGGTAGGAAAGTGACAGAATTATTTCACTATTTGGAAAAGTCTGTATCACCGTATCATACAGTGATCACAGCGGAAGAGAGATTGAAAGATGCAGGCTTTGAATGCCTGGATTATAAAAATAGATGGGATTTGAAGAAAGGCGGAAAATACTATGTAAAGCAGTATGGTTCCACACTGGTCGCATTTACGCTGGGAAAAGCGATTACAGACCGGCTGCCTCTTCGGATGGCGGCAGCCCATACGGATTTTCCGGGATTGTGCATCAAGCCGAATCCGGATGTGAAGGGAGACTGTTATGCACAGGTGAATGTGGAGGTATATGGCGGTCCCATACTTGGAACCTGGCTGGATCGTCCTTTGAGTGCCGCAGGAAAAGTGGCAGTGAAAAGTGATGATATACTCTCACCAAAGATGATGTACATAGATTTGAAAAAACCGGTGTTTACGATTCCAAATCTTGCACTTCATATGAATCGTGAGGTGAATAAGGGCGTAGAATTAAATTGTCAGAAACATATGCTGCCGATTTTCAGTTGCCAAAACGTGGGAAAGAAAGCTTCGGCGGAGGATTCTTTTTGTTCAAAAAAAGAAGGAAAAGAATTTGCTTTCGTCGATTATCTGGCAGAGGAGATGAAGGTCAAACCGGAGGATATTCTCGACTATAACCTTTATTTGTATTGTGCAGAGAATCCACAATATGTCGGGGTGGACGACAGCATGATCTCTTCTCCCCGGCTGGATAATATCACAAGTGTTTACGCAGTGATAGAAAGTCTGATCGACAGCGGAACTGAGACAGGACATATCAATGTAGCTGCCATTTTTGATCATGAAGAGATTGGGAGCAGATCAAAGCAGGGAGCAGGTTCACTGTTTTTCCGTAAGATGCTGGAAAAAATGCTTGGCAGTTTTTCAGAGACCAAAGATCAGGTGGTTGAAATCATGGCAGATGCCATGCTCGTTTCCTCAGATGTGGCTCACGGATTGCATCCGAACTATACAGAAAAAGCGGATATTACCAACCGGCCGGTGCTGGGCGGCGGCTTTTGTATCAAGGAGGCGTGTTCCCAGTCATATGCGACAGACAGTGAGGCTATCGGTATTGCTTTACAGATATGTCAGAGTGAGGGGATTTTGTGCCAGAGATTTGCAAATCGTTCCGATATGGCGGGAGGAGGAACCATCGGTTCCATAGCATCTGCGCTGGTTCCGGTTCCAACTGTGGATGTGGGCGTTCCGATTCTGGCTATGCATTCTGCCAGAGAGTGTATGGGCAGCGGAGACGAGAAGTCATTGTATGATTTTTTGAGGGCTTTTTTTGTGCAGGGTAATTAGATAGGAGCAAAAATGAATTTAAAAATAAACAGGAATGGCGGTTACAAAAGAGTATGCGGCGGTTTGATCCTTACCTTCTGTGGATTTGGACTTTCAGGATGCGGGGTATCCGGGGATACTATGACCAGTTCTGTAAATGAACTGCTGGATGCGACTCAGCACATGGTGAGATCATTTATGGCAGGTTCTGAAGCGGATGTTCCGCCTTTGGAAGTGGAGAGTGTCTCTGTCGGCAAGTATGCCTATGATACATTAAATGCTGAAGAGAAAAAAGTGTATGATGAGATGCTCTATGCCATTGAAAACCGGGAGGAGAGCGTGCGTCTGGCTACGTCAGACCAGGCTACGATGGAAAAGGCTTATCAGGCAATGTTTTGTGATAATGGCTATATTTTCTGGAATGATGGGTACTCTTATATTGAGTATATCGAGGGAGAAGAGACGGTTGCATATGATTTTCAGCCATCTTTTACTATGGAGGCAGAGCAGCAGGCTGATTACCAGAAGCAGGTGGATGCGGCAGTGGCAGAGATATTGTCCGGAATCAGCATGGATGTGTCTGATTATGAGAAGGCTTTGTATGTATATGAAACCCTGATCAATCAGGTTTCCTATGTGGAAGATGCCAAACAAAATCAGAACATTCTGAGCGCTTTTCTGTACAAAGCTACCGTGTGTCAGGGATACGCATGTGCTACCCAGTATTTGTTAAATGAGCTTGGGATCGAATCTACGATTGTGATGGGAGAGGCAAACGGTGAGCCGCATGCATGGAATCTGGTGAAAATGGATGGAGATTATTATTATGTGGATACTACCTGGGGTAATACCGCATATTTTTCGGAGAAAGCAAACGAAGAAAAATATGTGGATTACAATTATTTTGGTATAACATCCGCAGATTTGCTAAAGACCCATAAAGTGGATGATATTTATACACTGCCCGAGTGCACCGCTACTGCGGATAATTATTTTATTCACGAAGGGCGTTATGTGGAAGCATGGGACCCGGATCTGATCGGCGGCTTATATGGAGCGGATTATGCGGATGGTGTTCAGCTCAGCGAGGTGAAATTTGCTTCGCAGGATCTGTTAGAACAGTGCATCAGCTATTTTATCGAGGATGAAAATATTGTGGATTACTGCGATGGTATTGAGTCTTTGGAATATATGACAAATGAAACTGAATACATGTTGAGCTTGATATATTATTAGGGCTTGATTATTGCAGAAGAGTATGTTAAATTATTAACGAATAATTCCGGTTGGAAAATAAAGGAAAAGGGGGCTTGTCTATGAGCAACGCTTTTGTAGTTGCGATGGGAGTCGGAACAGTATTTGTAGGGTTGATTGCCTTAATTATTCTTGTGAAAATTATGGCTGCCATTATAGGGGTTTTATTTCCGAATAAAAAGAGGGAATCTGCGCCGACACAGGCAAATGTGGCTGCGGCGGGAATATCAGCAGAACCTAAACAGCCGGAGATAGCGGACAAAGGAGCTTTTGTGGCGGCAGTCAGTGCGGCGATCGCAGAGGAATTGGGAACGGATGTATCCCACATTCGGATTCATTCTATTAAAAGGCTGAGTCAGTGATGATGCATTAGGAGGAGAAGAATATGAAACGATATCGTGTAAATGTAAATGGAACGGATTATGAGATCACACTGGAGGTTCTTCCGGAGGGAGAGAGCTTTGATACAAAACCGGCATCTGCTCCGGCAGCACCTGTGCAGACGTCAGCGCCCGCCGGAAACGGAGAGCAGATCACCAGTCCGATGCCCGGAACGATCCTGGATGTAAAGGTAAAAGCCGGTGACAGTGTAAAGGCAGGTCAGGTACTGATGATTCTGGAAGCAATGAAAATGGAAAATGAGATCATGGCTCCGTCAGATGGAAAAATCGTATCTGTCGGCGTGGAAAAGGGCGCTCAGGTAGAGAATGGAGCATTGTTGTGCGTGATCGGTTAATGGTCGGACGATGAAAGGGGTATTTGAATGGAAGCAATTATGAATTTTATCGGGCAGACCGGATTCAGTCAGATAGCGCAGAATCCAAAGTGTATCATCATGCTCGTAATTTCTTTTGTGCTCATGTTTCTTGCGATCAAGTTCAAGTTTGAACCGCTGCTGTTGCTGCCGATCGCGTTTGGTATTTTGCTTACAAACATTCCCGGAGCAGAGCTTTTTCACAATGATTTCTTTTCCGGGGGCCATGTGCACTGGGAAGAATTTTCAGCCGGAAATTTCGGATTGATCGATTATTTATATCTGGGTGTTAAGTTGGGCATTTATCCGTCACTGATCTTTATCGGTGTAGGAGCGATGACGGATTTCGGACCGCTGATCGCGAGACCTAAGAGTTTGTTATTGGGTGCAGCAGCACAGCTTGGTATTTTTGTGACATTTGTGGCAGCCCGTGCTTTGAATTTCACACCGGAGCAGGCAGCTTCTATCGGTATTATCGGCGGAGCAGACGGACCGACAGCGATCTATACTACTACACATCTGGCTCCGGAGCTTTTGGGACCGATTGCCATAGCGGCTTACTCTTATATGGCGCTGGTACCTGTGATCCAGCCGCCGATCATGCGCGCCCTGACGACGAAAAAAGAGCGTGAGATCGTTATGAGCCAGCCGCGACAGGTGAAGAAGATTGAAAAGATCGTATTTCCAATCGTAGTAGCTATTTTTGTATCACTTCTGGTACCTTCCGCTGCACCGTTGATTGGATGCCTGATGTTTGGTAATCTCATGCGTGAGTGTGGAGTGGTAGAGCGTCTGAGTAAGACCGTTCAAAATGAACTGATGAATATTGTGACGGTATTTCTTGGTATTTCCGTAGGAGCTACAGCTACCGCAGATTCTTTCTGTAATGCATCCACGATCAAGATCATCATTATCGGTGTGGTTGCATTTGCGATCGGTAGTGCGGGTGGAGTGCTTCTTGCCAAGTTTATGAATCTGTTCTGCAAAGAGAAGATCAATCCGCTGATCGGTTCCGCAGGCGTATCTGCTGTTCCTATGGCAGCCCGGGTATCCAATACGGAGGGGCAGAAGGCAAAACCGGGCAACTTCCTGCTGATGAATGCTATGGGACCGAATGTGTCCGGTGTGATCGGCTCTGCCATTGCAGCGGGTGTTCTGATGGCGTTGTTTGGATGACCGAAAGCAACTTAATGAAGGCGAGCGGAAGCGAAGCCTGAATTTAGTGCGAGGTCGTTCGCGATCCTTAATGAAAACGAAGTTTGAATTTAGTAGAGCGAACATACCCGAAAAAAGCAACTTAATGAAGGCGAACGTGGAGCCTGAATGAAGGAAGAAAGGGATGATCAGGATATGAAAAATCCATTGAGAATAACAGATACCATTTTAAGAGATGCCCACCAGTCTCAGGCAGCTACCCGTATGCGTATCGAGGATATGCTGCCTGCCTGCGAAATGCTGGATAATATGGGATACTGGTCGCTGGAATGCTGGGGCGGCGCCACCTATGACAGTTGCCTGCGTTTCCTGAATGAGGATCCGTGGGAGCGTCTGCGTCTGCTTAGAGCAGCAATGCCAAAGACAAAGCTTCAGATGCTGATGCGTGGTCAGAATCTGCTTGGCTATCGGCATTATGCAGATGATGTGGTGGAGGCATTTTGCAGGAAATCCATTGAAAATGGCATTGATGTGATTCGTATTTTTGATGCGCTTAATGATCCGAGAAATATGCAGATGGCTATGAAATATACAAAAGAGTATGGCGGTATCTGTGAGGCTGCGATCAGTTACACCATCAGTCCGGTACACAGTGAGGACTATTTTGTCCGTCTGGCGTGTGAACTGGAGCAGATGGGGGCGGACGTGATATGTATCAAGGACATGGCAAATCTGCTGCTTCCGTATGACGCATATTCTCTCGTGAAAAAACTGAAAGAGAATGTGGGCGTACCGATTCATCTGCATACTCACAATACTACAGGTACGGGTGATATGACATACCTTCTGGCATGTGAGGCAGGCGTGGATATTATTGATACTGCGCTGTCGCCGCTGGCAAACGGAACCTCACAGCCGGCTACCGAATCTATCGTGGCTACTTTGAAAGGGACAGAACGGGATACCGGACTGGATCTGGAGAAACTCAGTGACGCCGCCGCATATTTTCGAGGTGTGGCAAAAAAACTGGAAGATGAGGGAAATCTGGACCCGAAGGTACTGCATGTAGATTCCAACACCCTGCTTTACCAGGTGCCGGGCGGTATGCTTTCCAATCTGATCTCACAGTTGAAGCAGGCGAATGCGGAGAATAAGTACTATGAGGTGCTGGAGGAAATACCGAGAGTAAGAAAAGATTTTGGTTATCCGCCTTTGGTTACGCCTACCAGTCAGATCGTGGGTTCACAGTCGGTACTCAATGTGCTCAGCGGGGAACGCTACAAAGTTTTTACCAAAGAATCAAAGGGTGTGCTAAAAGGTGAGTATGGACGTTTGCCGGGTGAGGTAAACGAAGAAGTACGAAAGAAAGCATTGGGAGATACAGAGCTTATTACCTGCAGACCTGCAGACCTGTTGGAACCGGAGCTTGATACTATGAAAGCGGAACTGGGTGATCTGGCTGAGAAAGAAGAGGATGTATTGTCCTATGCATTGTTCCCTCAGGTGGCGAAGAAGTTCTTTGAGGAGAGGGAAGCCGCCAGACATCCGAAAAAGGAAGAGGACGAAGTGAGAGTGCTGTATGTACAGGATCTGTCCTGATAAAGCAGTGTTGATAAAAATTGAAATAAAGTATTGAAACAGGAAAGAGGGATGTGAGTGATGTCACATCCCTTCGTTGTTTGTTGCCAAGCAGCGAAAGAAAGCTCCGGCGGAGGTTTCTTTTCGTATCTTGTGCAGATCTGTCTGTTACTCTGCTTGTTGTTCTGCCTGATTCTCTGTTTTGGCTTTTTCGATGGCGGAACGGATGGCATTTACCAAAATCGTGGAGGTATACTGGTTTTCATCGGAATATGTAATGCGATCCACGGATTGGTTCTGATAGATCTGTTGGCTGATATTGTCCAGACAGTTCTGCATAAGCGGATACATAGTGGCAATGCTTTCGTCCAGATTTACCAGTGAAATGGAGTTGATATGATTCTCATCTACCACCACCTGAACATCTATATTCTGATCCTGAAGCTGTATAGTGGAGGTGTAGACACCAGCCACATAGGTGGCGGTTTCCACAGTGTTGTTTTTGTCTCTGCCGGGGTGAAACATGAAAACCAGTAGCAGAATCAGCACGATGGCTAGAATTAAAAAGATAACGGTATATATCAATTCCTTAAAGTGAAGTACGACAATTTTTGTTTTATTACTCATCAGCACAATCTCCCTTACCACATACTTTCTATAGAATATGCGTGTGTTGATGAAAATATGCTCCATATATGGTTTGAAAATATGCTTTCGCAGGAGGAATTGTCAGACTTTATTTTTTTTATAAAAATGTGTTGACAAAAGCGGGTTCGTCATGTATATTATTACTTGTGCTTGCGAGAGCACAACAAAATATCAGTTATGCGCGAGTGGCTCAGTTGGTGGAGCACGACCTTGCCAAGGTCGGGGTCGCGGGTTCGAGTCCCGTCTCGCGCTCTTATTTTTTGCCCAAAAGGACATCCGAAAGGATGCCCTTTTTTGGCAAATGAGCCCTGCCGGGCTCAAACTGCTTAGAAAAGCAGTTCGAGGTCTCAGCGGACCTAAAGTCCGCTTCGGTCGGTGCTAAACAGAAGTCCACCGGACTTCTAGCACCGTCTCGCGCTCTTTTTATTTGTTTGGGAGACCGCTGTTTTACAGGGTTTCCTTATCAAATGATTCCTCTTTTGTTCGATCCCGATTTTTTGATTTAATCGATGTAAAGTATGGTTAATTCTGTTATTCCTCATTCTTTCACCGTATTGATCTCCGCTGTAGAATAGTAGATTTCATATGGATGTTGTGCTAAACCAATTGACCAAATACATTTACAGCATAATTTAGAATAGCTGTTTTTTCTGTTGGATTGATTTCATTTAAGATACTTTTTTCAAATTTAAGTATCCAATCAGCTATAACCCATACCCTAAAACTGTCATGGTTATTGATTGTATTTCTTCTTTTTTGCTCTGGGAAAGATCAATCCAATCCAATGATAACAGTGCAAGAGAATCTTTAATTTCGCACAATTCCTTGATACTGTATCCAAACTAATATCATGCATCATACATTACACATCCATGCAATACAATTTTTGATATTCTAAATCAATAGCTTCAAAATACAAAGGCTTACTAAACATTCTCTGAATCAGAAGAATAAGCGTAATTATGGGACGAAAGCAAAAGATTGGAATAAACAGGTGCAAAAGTATTTGGATCGTCATTTGGAGAAAACTCTGTTGCCAGGACAACGGATTTTGGTATAATAAAGTTACCAAGATATCACGAAGCTGTTATTCCGAAAGAAAAGCTCACGCAATATGCTTTGAATCCGAACAAAGATTCAGACAAAGCAAAAGCATGCGCTTGACAACGGTTCATGTTGGCGATTAGGGAGATGTTAGAATGATTCAACTGTATGAAAAATATAAATTGAAAGATGGACGCATCGGTTGGGTTGTGGATGTTTTAGGTCAGGGAGAAGCCTGTATTTTTGAAGTCGATAAGAAAGGATTTGAAGATCGGGTAATAACCGTTACACAGGAAGAGATGAGCGAGAAAGTATTATAATACCACCAGTCAACAGGATTGGTGGTATTTTTATACCAAAAACCACAGAAAGGAGGTAAACCATGCAGTAAAAAGGCGGCAGCCAATAAAGTCGATGCCTGTTCTTTTATATAATTGTGTATATTTGCATATTGATATACTGAAATTTGTAACTATAATAAAGTATAGAGAAGACTGTATACGATATGAAAAAACTAACTGTTACTGGGGAGAATCAGATTTGTTAAAAGAAACAATATCGTTAGGGGTACAATGTAGAATCTCACATAACCGCTCCAATGTATACATGGTAACACTTTTCCCGTGTTTTAAATTATGAATGGTACGTGAATTGATACCATATTTGTAGATAAGCGTGTAGGTGGAAACGCCTCTTTTTTCCATTGTTTTCCACAGCGGAGAGTAGTCAATCATAATTTTCAGTCCCAATTTCATTTTTTTATATTATCGTGTGAAAAACAGCGGTTGAATATACTGAAAAATGTAACTAGCGCCAATTATTATTGAAGTATGCGATATTCTTTCCGCCTGGCAACTGGGAGTTTTGCACGATCAGAAGGGTAATAAAAGAAATAGTGGTAATAATAGTATAAGAGTAAGATTGTAAGCGGGGTAAGAAGAATGCTGTTTAAGAGAATGAGGAAACGTTATTGGAAAAAAGCCATTGTTTATGGGAAGGGGATTCCTCACACGTGCGATGGAATGATGCCGGTTTTGAAAGAAGCAAAAAGTCTTTTTACGGATGATGAGTGGGACATTATTTTAGAGGAAAGAAAAAAATATTTACAGGAATTGCAAAATTTAATAGATGACTTAGAACAGTAATAATTCTCATCTTTCAGAGATAGACAGACAATCAATCACAGGAATGTTTTGAAAGACTCAGAAGAAAGTAATCATTTATGCATAGCAGACAGGCGGCAGAGAGTAAAGGATCTGCTGCTTTTCTTTTCGCAAGCGAGTCTTGAAAATGCGAAGCAAGATGATATTGCTTTAAAGATAGATACCGCCTTATATACGATTGAAAAGAATAATCCATCTTTGAAAGGTGTATTGCCAGACAATTACTATTCTCGTTTACATATTGATACCGCAAAACTGGCATCACTGCTTGATGAAATCAATCTCATCAATACAGATGAGTGAAAGAAAAAGGCTTTACCCTTGTTCCGAGCAGATACATTGAATTTGTCAATCGTGACGAGAACATCGACTTCGATACTAAGATGAAATCATTACAGACTGAACAGACTGAACTGCTTGTTGCTGAAGAAAAATTCAAGGCTGATCTTCTGTCTGTGTTTAAAGAGTTGGGCTATGAAATCAAATTATGATTTTACATAGAAAGGAGTGATTTTATGGACCATGAAGCAATTTTAACAAATGATCAAAGATATACGATTTTTAAATATGGAAAACATGTTATTCGTTTTAAGTCTCCATATTCATTGGAAAAGTATGTATGTGTGAAAGAATGGGATAAAGGATATTTGGTAGTTATGGCTAAATATTGCCATAGTGAAGAAGAGGAAGAAGAGTGTATTGATTTGATTCCAATACTTCGTGCACTCTATTTTGATGTAGATAAATTTCTAAAACCAATTGAGAAAGTGAGGATTTCTTATGATTGATGTGATGCAAGTGGCGGACAATGCAGACATGATAATTAATGGCTATGCATTCACAAAAGCTGATAAATATATCAGGGTCTTAAATTTGATTCCACGATACAGGCAATGATCAATAGTATTGGGAAGGAAGTTAAATACATCGTATCGGATGATATTCGTTGCTATCTTACTGAATATCAGGCAGAAAAGAAATCAAGCAAGGTTACGATTGATAATATTCACAGAATACTCTCTAGTTTCTTTTCCTGGTTGGAGGATGAGGATTATGTTGCAGAACAGCTTGCCCAGCTTCTGGAAGAACTGAAACAGGAGAAAAATTCTTTTCAGAAAATGAGTATTGATTATGAGGAAAAGGCTTTTTATGATATTTTAAAGGCAACTGCACGGAAATACGAATTTGATTATCCGCCGATAACTTTGGATGATGTTTACAAAGAGGTATTGGAGCAGGCGGAAAATTTTAAGAAATATGCGGTTTAGAGAATAGATCGAAAGCCATTCTGCACAAAAAACCACATTATTTCTTGAGAAAAATATGCATATTGTGGTATAATGAGGCATCAGATAAGGAAAAGGAGATGATGCAATGAAAAATAATTGGGTAATTACAATCGGCAGAGAATTTTGTACGGGTGGAGCAAAGACAGCAAAGAAGCTGGCGGAAGTGCTGCAATTTGAATATCTGGATAAAGAGCTGATCGATGAGACTGCGGAACTTTTATCTGTCAGCAAAGAATTGGTTATGAAAAGAGATGAGAAGCCGGAGGGATATTTTGATATATCAAAACTGTGGTATATAGATGAGGATGAAGCTGTCATTTCTTTGTCTGATGCTGCAAAAGTCGCAGAGGCGCAGTCCGGCATCATCAGAAGATATGCCGAACAGGGGTCTTGTGTCATTGTTGGCAGATGTGCCGATTATGTGCTGAAAGACAATCCGCATCTTCTTCGTGTATTTTTCCATTCTGATATGGATAAGAGGATTCAGCGGGCTATGGAATTATATGATTTGTCGGAAGCAAAAGCAGAGAGGATGATTCGAAAAACAGATAAGCAGCGCGCTACATACTATAATCATAATACCCGCAGGAAAAAATGGGGCTTACCGGATAATTATGATCTGTATCTGGATCTTGGCAGTCTTGGTGTTGACGGGGCGATAGATGTCATTATAAAAGAACTGGAGAAATTAGACAGCTAGGATAATCTGTATTTCAAAGGAGCAATGAGACATGGACGGAGCCAACAGATTAACAAAGGCAGGCTGTCTGCAGGGGGTATCAAAACAGACCCTTGATGCACTCTGGCAGATGGGGAAAACAGATAAGCTAAAAAGCGGAACCATTCTGTTTCATGCCCGCTCGATGCCGGAATGGAACGAAAGCTGGCATCAAAGCTCTGGAAGCTGGCGAGGGATTTCGGTGTGCCAAAGGATGGAGGGATCGAGATTGATATCCGTATGACCATCACATTTTTGGCGGATCTGCTGGGGACACCAAGAGAGACGACCTCGCGTCTGTGGCATACACTTACCGGACATGGGCTGATGAAATTTGAAAACCACAAAATTACAATTACCGATCCCCATAAAATGTCCGTTTTTTATCTGGGAGGAGTACAACACCCGGTGTATCGCCTGTGGACGGTGTAATTTTGTCTGTTCTACCTGTTCCTGTTTTACCATGCAGGATATTTATTACAAAGAAAATGAAAATGTGGGTGAACGCCGCCGGGTCTGGGCGTCCTGCCAGGTAGACGGATATACCGAAATGGCGGGCGGTCATGGCTTCCGTCAGAAAAAAAGTGACCGTATGAGATTTAAAGTAATGCACAAAATATATGATTATGAGAAACGGTTCGGTTATCCCATGTGCGTAGGCTGCGGACGATGTGATGCTATCTGTCCGGAATACATTTCCTATGCCAACTGTGTGAACCGTTTAGCGAAAGGAGAGGAAAGACAGTGAAAAACGAATATATTCCACAGTTATCCCTGATTCGAGAGGTCATCCGTCATACAGATCTGGAGTATACATTCCGCATGGAATATTCCGGCGATGTAAAGCCGGGACAGATTACAAGCTCTCCATCATGGGAAGAACCGGCAAGAAAAATCCACGGCTGGGGGAGGATTTTCTTGTCTGGGCAGATGAGGACAATATCATAAAAATTATATTAAACACTTACAAATTCGTTGAGCAATATATTTCTCCGGATGCGCCGGCAGGAAAAGAGCATATCGGCTATATCATTGATCGTGTGGGATTCGAGGAATATAAGAAATGGCGCTGGAGGGCGTGGAGCTGCTGCCTGAGACTGTTGTGAAAGATCATATCTACTGGTCCGGTATCCATTTCGACGAATTGGGTAAGTAAAGGAGAAGAGAATGAAAAAATACAATCAACCTGCAATGACTGTGCCTTGGACTGCAATCTGGATTTTTATGTGGAAAACAATAAAATCCAGCGTGTGGTCCCGGTAAAGGGTTATCCGGTGAATGACGGATTCTGCTGTATCATGGATATGTGCTGCTTCGGTTTCTGATGATGCTTTTTAAGATATCGGTGCAATCAGCCTGGTATATTTTTTGGTGGACAGAATAAAGGGTTTGTGCTTAAATGATAGTAGTGAAATTTGAGCGGGAAGCAGAAAGGATGAAGTATAATGAAAGAATCTATAAATGTAAACGGAGCACCTGCAGCAGTGGGTCCATATGTACATGCTGTGAAAGCGAATGGTATGATTTTTATTTCCGGACAGCTTGGGTTAGATCCGGTTGCCGGAACATTGCCGGAAGGTATCGAGGCACAGACAAAGCAGAGTCTTGAAAATTTAAAAACGATTCTGGAAGGCTGTGGTTCTGATTTGGATCATGTGGTAAAAACATGTATTTTCCTTGCGGATATTGGAGATTTTGCGAAAGTGAACGAAATTTATGCACAGTATTTTTGTGGTGAGGTACCGGCTCGTTCCTGTGTGGAGGTAGCAAATCTTCCAAAGGGTGGTCTGGTAGAAATTGAAGCGATTGCAGTAGAGAAATCATGAGAGATGCCCCGGCATATGCCGGGGCATCCGTAATTTTATTTACACTTAAAATCCGTAGGGCTGTCGATCAACGACGCAACCTGAAATTCGTGTTTGTGACCGTCCTCCTGGTCAGTGAAAGCTTTTGCAAAGTGTAAGTGTTTGCCGCCGCCTACATCGATAGCGCCGGAGGATTTACCGTAGAACTCATGAAAATGTCCATCTGCAAAGTCTGTGCGGAATTTCACCTCGTGATAGTGATCCTGTTTTCCGGGGATAGGAATAGCCTCGCCGGATACCGTACAAAATCTATGGTTATGACATTCATCACATTCCTGGAATATCCGGGTGATGCCGGTGATCTCATGAACGTGCTGCTGTTTGCAATCATGTTTAGAATTCATAATATGGCTCCTTTTTTCTTTTCGTATTATAATATGAAAAAGAGCGAATTTTGTTATACTGTAACAGACAGCAGATAGGAGTGAGATACAAATGAGTGATATAGATATGGGGAAATGGAGTCCTGTTTGGTTCCATACTTTTTGTACGGGAGAAGAGATTGAGCGAATTAGAAATCCGAAAAATGCCAAAGATTTTTTGCTGCGGAAGAGGGCGGACATTGTGGCAGATCATATCCGGTTTGAGAGGGTTTATATGAATAAAGCTTTGGTGAGTGAGGATTGGTCATTTGAATATGTATTAAAGAATGCAGAAATTCCGAAAGATTTTGATATGGATAAGATCAAAAGGCTGAAGGAAACTGCAAACATCATGTGTAAAGTGTTGGAAGAAGATCTGGCGAATAATTATGATCTGTATGATATGTATGGTTCCTGCTATCTGGATGCACCGAATACAAAATGGAGAGGGAGAGAATTAAAAGACAGAGTTGACTATTATTAAGCATCCGTTGACGGATCGGGGTGTATTACAATTAAGGTGTTTTATAATTAAGGCGTTTTATAATTTGACCATAAAGAAAATTGTTGTTACAATGATTTTTAATAAACAGAAGCATAACTGTTCAGAGCCGCGTAAATAATCAAGTAATAAACAGTGGAATGGATTTATAAATTATGAGAGAATTTTTAAAGAGAAAAAATATTGAAATCTCCCTTCGCAGGTATTTTATTGATGCGTTGGGAGCTATGGCACAGGGACTTTTTTGTACGTTGTTGATCGGTACGATCATAAATACCATAGGGCAGCAGGCAGGGATTCCCTATCTGGAGACTGTGGGCGGTTTTGCTACAGCGATGTCCGGTCCAGCGATGGCTGTTGCGATTGGTTATGCGCTTCAATGTCCGCCGCTTGTATTATTTTCCCTGATTGCTGTGGGAGGAGCGGCAAATACGATGGGTGGCGCCGGTGGTCCGCTGGCGGTTTTAGTCATTGCAATTATTGCTTCCGAGTTTGGAAAAGCAGTGTCAAAAGAGACGAAAATTGATATTTTAGTCACTCCGGCTGTCACGATTTTTGTAGGAGTGATTCTCTCCACTTTGATCGCGCCTCCTATTGGCACAGCGGCAAGCTGGGTTGGTACTCTGATCATGTATGCCACAGAGCTGCAGCCATTCTTTATGGGAATTGTGGTTTCCGTTTTGGTCGGAATCGCACTGACACTGCCTATTTCTTCTGCGGCGATCTGTGCGGCTCTGGGGCTGACCGGACTTGCGGGAGGAGCCGCTGTTGCAGGATGCTGTGCACAGATGGTTGGATTTGCCATCATTTCTTTTAAAGAGAATCGGTGGGGCGGTCTGATTTCACAGGGAATCGGAACCTCCATGCTGCAAATGGGAAATATTGTTCGGAATCCACGCATCTGGCTGGCGCCGATTCTTGCCAGTGCCATTACGGGACCGATCGCAACCTGTGTGTTCCGTCTGGAGATGAACGGAGAACCGGTATCCTCCGGTATGGGAACATGCGGTCTTGTGGGTCAGATCGGTGTTTACACAGGATGGGTATCGGATGGAAAGGTCATTTCTGCATTTGACTGGATCGGATTGCTCCTGATCTGCTTTATTCTGCCGGGCGTGTTGAGTTGGATTTTTTATCAGATAGAACGTAAACTCGGCTGGGTAAAGGATGGGGATTTGAAATTGAAATAGGATACAAAAGAGGGTCTATAATCGATATGCAGAGTAGCGGGAGGAAAGAATGAATCTTACCAATATGACAATAGAAGAAATGTGCACAACCACAGAAAAGCAGATGTTTGATCGCAAAAGTGCAAAAATTGATGCAACAGCTATTTCTACTCCAATGATTGCTTTCGCAAACGCTGATGGAGGAATTTTGGCGGTTGGTATAGAGGATGGTGGTGAAATTACAGGTATAGATGGTTATGTGAAAAATATAAATGAGATTCTTCGGGCTTCTTATGATTTTTGCCAGCCATCTATTATGATTGAAACAGAGACAATAGACTGCACAGACAGTAGAGGCAGGGAGAATCATATATTATTGATTCGTGTCCCACAAAGTGGAGAGCTTCATGCAAATCATAGAGATGAGGTTTTTTTGCGTGTTGGTGATAAATCAAAGAAGCTGTCTTTTGATGAGAGATTGCAGTTGATGTATGCAAAAGGTGCCAGGTATTATGAAAACGAGCCAGTATATAATAGCACTATAAAGGATATTGATATGGCAGTTGTGACAGAGTATTGTAATAAGATAGGATATGGAAAGTCCCCTGAAGATTATATGAAACAAAATAAGAAGTTTATTGTTAGTGTTAATGGTCGACAGGAGATGAGCGGAGCGGCAATCTTGTTATTTGGTAAGAATCCGCAGTTGTTTTTTGAACGTGCAAGAGTACGTTTTATACGTTATGAAGGTACAGAAGCCAAGGTTGGCGCTTCTATGAATGTGATTAAGGATAAGATATTTGAAGGTCGCATTTTGGATATGGTTGAAAAAACGATTGAATTTGTCAGAAGTCAGATAAAAGAATATACTTATTTAGGCTCGGATGCCAGATTTGTTACAGAACCGGAATATCCGGAATTTGTATGGAAAGAGATGATCGTCAATGCTGTTGCTCACCGAGATTATAGTATTAAAGGAACTGATATTCAGATTAAAATGTTTGATGATCATATGACAGTAGAAAGTCCTGGTACACTTCCGGGAATTGTTCGTTTGAATAATATGAGAGAAGTTCATTTTTCAAGAAATCCTAAAATAGCTGAGTTTCTTCATGAATATGAGTATGTACGCGAATTTGGAGAGGGTATTGACCGTATGTATTTGGAAATGAAGCAAGCGGGATTACCGGAACCAGAGTATCGAACAGAAGCATTTATGGTATGTGTAACAATAAAAAATAAAAAGTTTTTGGAGGATAAGCAAAAGCAGGTTTTGGATAACACCCAAGATAACACCCAAGATAACACCCAAGATAACATCCAGGATAACACCCAGAATAGCCTTGAAATTAGAATCTTAGAATATTGTAAAATTCCAAGAAGCAAAAATGAAATTGCGGTATTTCTGAGATATAAGGATGCAAAGAGCTTTGCTAAAAATCATCTAAAACCGCTCATTCAAGCGGGTAAGTTGACGATGACAATACCTGATAAGCCCAGCAGTAAAAAGCAGAAGTATGTAACCAAGTTATAAAGAAGTGAAATTGAAAGAAATAAGAGGAAGTTGAGAGAATTAGGGAAGGCAGGTAAAAATATGGAAATACCGGAGATGTTGGAACAGTTAAAACAGAAAGCGAAACAGGATGAAAATCTGCGTCAGGAATTGCTGCGGACAAAACAGGATAAAAATCCGTTGACTGCGTTTTGTATGAAATGCCGGGAGTATGGATATTCGATTTACGAGATGGATCTGATTACTGCGGGAGAACAATTTTATGCCACCATGCGGCGCAGTACCAATGGAGGAGGAGAAAATTCTCCGATGTTAGACGGTGAGGATGATTTTTACGAATTGTTTTTTGCAGGTCTGTAATAGAGATTTGGAGGTAAGTGAGATGAAAGTCTTAATGCTAAACGGAAGTGCAAATGCGAAAGGAAACACTTATTATTCTCTGCTGGAAGTTGGAAAACAGTTGGAGAAGGAGGGAATTGAGTACGAGATTTTCCAGATGGGAGGAGCACCGATCCGTGATTGTATCGGATGCGGTCAGTGCAGCGAAAAAGGTTGTGTTTTTGATGACGACAAAGTAAATGAATTTGTGGCAAAGGCGAAGGAAGCGGATGGATTTGTTTTTGGTACACCGGTCTATTATGCACACCCAAGCGGAAGGGTTATGTCTTTTCTGGACAGGGTATTTTATAGCAGCGGCAGACAGTTTGCGTTTAAACCGGGAGCTTCTGTGGCAGTGGCAAGGAGAGGCGGAACCACAGCATCCTTTGATGTTATGAATAAATATTTTGGTATCTGTCAGATGCCGGTGGCAGGATCCACTTACTGGAATCAGGTACACGGAGCGGCGCCGGGAGAGGTCTGTCAGGACGGGGAAGGTTTGCAGACTATGAGAAATCTGGCACGCAATCTGGCATGGATGATGAAATGCTTTGCCGCAGGCAAAGAGCAGGGAATCCCGCTGCCGGAGGCGGAGAGAGATTACAGGACAAACTTTATCCGGTAAATGCTGTTGTTCGTCACCGGAGTGACCAATATTTCCCTTTTCCGGCGATATCGGAACTTTAAAATTATAGTTTTAAACAGGAAAAAATGAACATTGACCGGAACGTATGTTTGGTGTATGATAGTTGTATCACAAAAGGAAGGAGACAGATATCATGACCGGACATACGTTTCTTTGTATTGATTTAAAATCCTTTTATGCATCAGTGGAATGTGTGGAGCGGGGGAAAAATCCATTGACGACCAATCTGGTGGTGGCGGATGAGAGCCGCACGGGAAAGACGATCTGTCTGGCAGTGTCTCCTTCGCTGAAGGATTACGGGATATCTGGAAGAGCTAGGTTGTTTCAGGTGATACAAAGGACCAGAGAGATCAACAGGGAGCGCAGGAAGGCGACTCCCGGACAGAGATTTGCCGGAAAGTCCTTTGATGATACAGAGCTAAAGATACATCCCGAGCTGGAACTGGACTATATCGTTGCTCCGCCCCGGATGGCTCTGTATATTGATTACAGTGTGAGAGTGTATCAGGTGTATTTGAAGTATCTGGCGCCGGAGGATATTCATCCGTATTCCATTGATGAGATTTTTGCGGAAGTGACCGATTATCTGAATACTTACAAGATGAGTGCAGTGGAGCTGGCAGAGGTAATTCTTCAGGATATTTATGAGACGACGGGGATCACAGCCACTGCCGGAATCGGGACGAATATGTATCTGAGCAAGGTGGCGATGGACATTGTGGCAAAGCATTTAAAACCCGGGAAAAACGGTGTGCGGATCGCAAAGCTGGATGAGCGCACGTACCGGCGGTTGCTGTGGGCGCACAGACCCCTGACGGATTTTTGGAGGATCGGGAACGGTTATGCGAAAAGACTGGAGGAACAGGGATTGTTTACCATGGGAGATGTGGCAAGATGCTCCATCGGAAAGCCGGATGAATATTATAATGAAGATCTGCTGTATAAGCTGTTTGGTGTCAATGCACAATTGCTCATAGATCATGCATGGGGATGGGAACCGTGTACGATGGAAGAGGTGAAATCCTATAGACCGCAGTCCAACAGCATGGGCTCCGGGCAAGTACTGCAATGCCCCTATGATTTTGAAAAAGCAAAGCTGGTGGTGCGGGAAATGGCAGAGCTGCTTGTGCTTGATCTGGTAGATAAACGTCTTGTGACAGATCAGATGGTGCTTCACGTGGGATATGACGTGGAGAATCTGGCGGATCCAAAGCGAAGAAAAGCGTATACCGGAGAAATAAAAGCGGATCATTATGGGAGGCTGGTTCCAAAGCACGCTCACGGTACGGTGAATCTGGGCAGGAAAGTATCTTCCACAAAGCTGATCACAGATGCCGTGCTGGGGCTGTATGAACGGATCGTAGACAAAAAACTGTTGATCCGCAGAGTCAGCATTACAGCAAATCATGTGGTGGCGGAAGCTGCAGCAGAAGAGGAGACGTCCTATGAACAGATGGATTTGTTTACCGATTATGAGGCGCTGCAGCAGGAGCGGGCGAAGGAAGAAGCAGAGCTTCAAAAAGAAAAGCGATTACAGCGTGCCATGCTGGACATCAAAAAAAGATATGGAAAGAATGCCATTTTAAAAGGAACCAATCTGGTGGAGGGGGCTACAACCATGCAGCGCAATCAGCAGATCGGCGGACACCGGGCGTAGAGCAAATACCGATAAATTACCATTAGACTATAGAGAGGTATATAACATATGGAGAAATTTATAAAAAATTCACATGGCTATGATGATATCATACATCTGCCGCATCCGGTATCAAAGACGCATCCGCAGATGCCCCGGTCAAACCGGGCTGCTCAGTTTGCTCCTTTTGCAGCGCTGGCCGGGTACCATGAAGCTATTGAAGAGACGATCAGAGAGAATATAGAACGGATAGAGCGAACGCAGGGAAGGGATTGATATCAAAAAATACGGATAAGGAAAGAGGAGAGGATGAGATGCGGGACTATTATCTGGCGGTGGATATCGGAGCATCCAGCGGACGACATATGCTGGGATATATGCAGGATGGAAAAATGCATCTGGATGAGATCTATCGGTTTGAAAACGGTATGGAAAACAGAGACGGTAAACTGCTCTGGGATGTGAGACGACTGTTTACCGAAATCATAAACGGAATGAAAGAATGTGCCAGACAGGGTAAAATCCCAAAAAGTATGTCCATCGATACATGGGCAGTGGACTATGTGCTTCTGGATGAAGAGGATCAGGTTCTCGGGGACACCTATGGGTATCGGGATCACCGCACTGACGGTATGGATGCGTTTGTGTATCAGATTATTCCGGAGGATGCACTTTATGGGAGAACAGGTATCCAGAAACAGATATTTAATACCATCTATCAGTTGATGGCAGTAAAACAGGAGACACCAAAGCTGTTTGTCAAAGCAAAGACATTTCTCATGCTTCCGGACTATTTTCAGTTTTTACTGACGGGAGTAAAAAAATCGGAGTATACCAATGCCACATCCACTCAGTTGGTAAATCCAAAGACCGGACAGTGGGACAGGGAGCTTATGACAGCACTGGGATATCCGAAGGACATATTTCTGCCCCTTGAGATGCCGGGCACGGAAGTGGGATATCTCACAGAGGCGGTTGCAAAGGAGGCGGGTTTTTCATGCAAAGTGATGCTCTGCGCCAGCCACGATACCGCATCGGCGGTGATGGCAATGCCGAAACCGGAGGGCGGCGGACTTTATATCAGTTCCGGCACATGGTCTTTGATGGGTGTGGAACAAAGGCAGGCAGATTGCAGACAGATCAGCCGTCTTGCGAATTTTACGAACGAGGGAGGCTATGATCATCGTTTCCGTTATCTGAAAAATATTATGGGATTGTGGATGATTCAGTCTGTGCGGCATGAACTGGGGGATATATATTCTTTTGCACAAATATGTCAGATGGCGGAGGAGAAAAAAGAGTTTCCGTCCAGAGTGGATGTGAATGACCGCTGTTTTCTGGCTCCGGCTTCTATGAGCGGAGAGATTCGTCGTTACTGTGCAGACAGCGGACAGCCAAAACCGGAAGAAGCCGGAGAATTGGCGGCAGTCATTTATCAAAGTCTGGCAGACTGTTACGGACATACCGCACGGGAACTGGAAAAAAATACGGGGAAGCGGTTTGATCGTATTCATATCATTGGCGGCGGATCAAATGCAGGATACCTGAATCAGTTGACGGCAGATGCCGCAGGAAAGACTGTGTATGCAGGACCGGATGAGGCGACTGCCATCGGAAATATTATGGCACAGATGATCGCGGACGGTGTGTTCTCCGATTTGTCCGAAGCCAGAAGCTGTGTGCTTGCATCATTTGATATACATATGTTTAAACCAATAAACGCTAATCGAAAAACAGGAGGAATTTAGGATGATGACAACAGAAAGATACGCGTCTGCAAAAGAGATGTTTGCAAAGATCGGGGTAGATACGGATGCAGCCCTGGAGACACTCAAGCAGATTCCGGTGTCCATGCACTGCTGGCAGGGAGATGATGTGACCGGATTTGATCATGACGGACCTCTGACCGGAGGGATTCAGACTACGGGAAATTATCCGGGCAAGGCAGCCACGCCGGAGGAACTGATGGCGGATATGGACAGAGCGATCTCTTTGATTCCCGGCAAAAAGAAGATCAATGTACATGCATGTTATGCCATTTTCGAGAACGGAGCGTTTGCGGACAGAGATAAGCTGGAACCAAAGCATTTTGCGAAATGGGTGGAGTTTGCAAAGGAGAGAAACATGGGGCTGGATTTTAACCCGACCTTTTTTTCTCATCCGATGGTGAAGGATGGTCTGACTTTATCCAGCCCCGATCCTCAGGTGCGTCGTTTCTGGATCGAGCACGGGAAAGCATGTATCCGCATTTCGGAATATTTTGCGAAAGAGACAGGTGTGCCATGTGTCATGAATATCTGGACAGGCGACGGATTTAAGGATATTCCGGCGGATCGTATGGGGCCCCGCATGCGTTATAAGGAAGCCATCGGGGAGATTTTAGCTGAGCCATATGACAGAACGCTGGTAAAGCCATGTGTGGAATCCAAGGTTTTTGGAATCGGCGTGGAATCCTACACTGCCGGTTCAGCGGAGTTTACCCTTTCTTTTGCAGCCATGAACGAGGGCTGTCTGCCTTTGATGGATAACGGACATTATCATCCTACCGAGCTGGTATCAGACAAGATTCCTGCCATGCTGTGTTTCTATCCGGAGCTGGCTCTTCATGTGACCAGAGGAGTCCGCTGGGATTCCGATCATGTGCTTTTGCTGGATGATGAGACGAAAGAGATCGCAAAAGAGATTGTCCGCTGTGACGCACTTGACCGTGTTTATATTGCATTGGATTATTTTGATGCAAGTATCAACCGTATTTCTGCATGGGCAGTCGGTATGAGAAGTATGCAGAAAGCGTTGATGATTGCGCTGTGTACTCCTCATGAACAGTTGAAAAAGCTACAGGATGAGGCAAGGCTGACGGAGCTTATGGCTGTGCAGGAGGCAATCAAGATGATGCCCTTTGGGGATGTATGGAATTATTATTGTGAACAGAACGGTATCGTGGATGATTTCGGATTGTTCGCAGAAGTACAAAAATATGAGGATGAAGTGCTGAGTAAGCGTTGAAAACAGACAGCATAAAAGAAGCATATATAGGGCAGGGACTGCCCGAATTAACGCCTGTGGAGATAGTAGGTTACGAGGTCGATGAAGCAGGAAGCCCATTGGCTTTAGACAATGGGTAGTTCACGGATATAAAGAGAGGGAAAAGAATATGAAGGTAACAGATGCAGAATTTGTACAGGGATTTATCAGAATGTGTAATGACGGTTGGGAGCAGGGATGGCATGAGAGAAATGGCGGAAACTTAAGCTACCGTCTTAAAAAAGAAGAAATAGAATCGGTGAGAGAGGATTTGAACCATGACGGTGAATGGAAAGAAACCGGTACCTCAGTGCCAAAGCTGGGGGGAGCGTATTTCATGGTCACCGGAAGCGGAAAGTATTTCAGAAATGTGATATTGGATCCGGCAGACACGACAGCCATTATTGAACTGGATGAGGCAGGGGAGCATTACCGTATCTGCTGGGGACTGGTAAACGGAGGCAGACCCACCAGTGAGCTTCCAAGCCACTTGATGAATCATGAGGTGAAGATGACCGCTGCAAATGGCGAGCACAGAGTGATCTATCACTGTCATCCGGCAAATATCATTGCACTGACCTTTGTACTTCCCTTGAAGGATGAGGTGTTCACAAGAGAATTGTGGGAGATGGCTACCGAGTGCCCGGTAGTGTTCCCATCCGGCGTAGGCGTGGTGGACTGGATGGTCCCCGGCGGACGTGACATCGCAGTGGCTACCAGTGAACTGATGAAGCAGTATGATGTTGCAATCTGGGCACATCACGGTATGTTCTGTTCCGGTGCTGATTTTGACCTGACCTTTGGACTTATGCATACCGTAGAGAAATCTGCTGAGATTCTTGTGAAAACATTGTCTATGCGTCCGGACAAACTGCAGACGATCACGCCTCAGAATTTCCGCGATCTGGCAGTGGATTTTAATGTCACATTGCCGGAAAAATTCCTGTATGAGAAATAAAATGCTGCAGGTGCAAGGAGATTGTTTATATGCGTACGATAAAGCAGAAACGAATATCGATGGATAAATCATTTTATAAAATGGTCTTTGGCATTGTGTTTCCCATTATGATTCAAAATATGGTCAATACACTGGTAAGCTCTGTGGATGTGATCATGCTGGGCTATGTGGATCAGATATCTCTGACTGCTTCCTCACTGGCAAATCAGCCCTATAACATTTTAAGCTTTATCTTTTATGGAGTTTCATCCGGTTCTGCAATACTGGCAGCGCAGTATTGGGGGAAAATAAACTGGAGCTTGCGAGAGATTATGGGGCCCGGTTTTTGAAGCTGTCCTTTCTGGTAGGCGTGCTGGGCGGTATTCTGATCATTCTGCTTCGGCCGTTGTTTCTGATCATGGGACATCTGGACGATCATGCAGGCTGGTATCTGAACATTATGTTGTTTGTCAATGCTTATTATGTTATTGGTATGGCGTTGAACAGTACATGGATCAGCTCGATGTTTCGTGCCGGAGGAGATTCCAGATTTGGATTTTTATGTGACGCCATTATTTTGTGGTGCTGGGTGATCCCGGTTGGATTTATTTTTGCATTTTTATTGAAATTACCTCCTATTTGGGTGTATATTTTTCTGATGGCGGATGAATTTTTCAAGATGCCGTTTGTGTATCGCCATTATAAAAAATATGGCTGGCTGAAAAATATCACAAGGGAGATATAAATATGAATATGCTTTATCTGATTGCCAATTATGGCATTTATGCGGACAAACATAAGATCATATATACGATACGGGGCGCAGATACCAATGCGGAGCGGTCAGAAGGAGTATTTGCAAAACTGCCGGAAGGGTGGTATGCCTATGAGAATTGTTATGGAGATTCTCTGATCAAAGACCCGGAGGGAGTGATTCGTAAGATAGACGAATTGCTGACCAGCGACGGGACATATCCGGTGCTGGCATGGTATGAAGACGGAGTGTATCATCGCATCACGCTGGAGCTGGCAGAGACAGAGGAGTAAAAACGGTCCAGACGGATACATAGTTTGGGAAACAGACAGATGAAAAAGAAAGAAGAAATTGAGAAAGGAGAAATAAAATGAATGAACAACCGAAGAATCCGCTTGCCAGTGAGCGGATAGGAAAATTGATTGCAAAATTTACGATACCAGCGATCATCAGTATGCTGGTCAGCTCTTTATATAATATTGTCGACCAGATTTTTATCGGGCAGGGTGTTGGAATGCTTGGCAATGCTGCAACTAATATTGCATTTCCGGTCAGCATTATCTGTACAGCTACTGCATTACTGCTCGGTATCGGCGCTGCGTCCAATTACAATCTGCGCTCCGGGGAGGGCAGAGATGAGGAGGCAAGGCGTATGGCTGGCTGTGGATTGTCCATGCTGGTCATATGCGGCGTGATTTTTATGGTCATATTGCTGGTGTTTTTAAAACCATTGATGCTTGGTTTTGGAGCCACAGAGGAAATCATGCCTTACGCTTTGGATTACACCGGGATCACAGCGTTTGGCGTCCCGTTTCTGATCCTCACTACCGGAGGATGCCATCTGGTTCGGGCGGACCGCAGTCCGTCTTATTCTATGGCATGTATGCTCAGCGGCGCCATTATAAATACGATACTGGACCCGATTTTTATCTTTGTATGTGGATGGGGTATTAAAGGAGCGGCAGTTGCCACGATTTTAGGGCAGATCGTGTCCGGTGTGATGATCATTATATATTTTACAAAAATGTCAAGGATGAAGCTTACAAAGGAAATGCTGATTCCAAAAGCAGAACAGATAGGGGCTATCTGTGCGTTGGGAATGGCATCCGGTATCAACCAGGTAGCCATGGCGATCGTGCAGATTACTATGAATAATACGCTGCGTCGTTATGGGGCTGTGTCCGTTTATGGAAGTGATATTCCGCTGGCATGTGTGGGCGTTATCTCTAAATTGAACATGGTATTTATGTCTATTTGTATCGGAGTATCTCAGGGATGTCAGCCGATTTTCGGATTCAACTATGGAGCAAAAAATTACCCCCGTGTGCGGGAGGCGTACCGCAAAGCGGCGATCATCAGTGTGATTGCAGGTATATGCTTTTTCTTGTGCTTTCAGTTGTTCCCGAGACCTCTGGTATCCATTTTCGGAACCGGAACAGAAGAGTATTTTCAGTTTGCGGAACGTTATTTGCGGATTTTTATGATGATGACATTTATCAATGGTATACAGCCTATGTCCTCCGGATTTTTCACATCTGTTGGAAAAGCAGTGCTTGGTATGATCGTATCACTGACAAGGCAGATCATATTTTTACTTCCGCTGATTTTAATTTTCCCCAGGTTCATGGGCATCGATGGCGTCATGTACGCAGGTCCTATCGCAGATGGAGCTGCGGCAGTGATTACGATCCTATTTGTCATAAAGGAAATGAAAATTATGAAGCAGGCAGAGCAGCAGTTTTAGTTGTTCTGCCTTTTTTAATTGCCAAGCATGCGAAAGAAAGCTCCGGTGGAGGTTTCTTTAGTTTTTGTCATAATATAATTCTCTGTATTTGGTCGGAGAGCAGCCGGTTCGTTTGGTGAACGTATTTTTAAAATGATTTACATTGTCATACCCCAGTGAAAATGCGATTTCTTCCAGTGAATCATTGGAGCTTATCAGTTTCCATTTTGCTTCGCAAAGGCGCCGGTTGATCAGATAATTGATGGGTGATATGGAAAAATGTTTTGTAAATTCATGAGATAAATGGCTGGTACTTACATGAAAATGATCTGCAATACTCTGTAAGGTGAGCTTGTGCATATAATTTTCATTCAGATACAGCATTAGGTCCTGAATAAACAGATTGCATGAATCGGGTATGATCAGTTCCGTATCATCCTGCATGTCATACAGCAGAGACATCAGCATGCATAAAATCGGTACGGATCATCCCTTTGAGGAACCGTTTTTAATGCTGGATTTTCTGGATGAGCTTGCTCTGACAAAAACGGAGCGTGAGCTGCTGTACTATAAAAATGCTGAAAAATTACTGCATATAGGATAAAGAACTCTATATTAAGAAAGTCGGGCAAGCTGCCCGGCTTTCTTAAATTGTGTCTTAAATTTCTTATTTTTATCACAGAATATTCACAAACTAAGCGCATTTCTATCACATTTTTCTAATATCTTTTTTCTGGAAAGTATTGTGAAAGAAAAGATTTCATCACTAAACTTATATGGAAAGGAATGGAAAAAACATGATTCAGATCAATCACTTGACAAAAAAATATGGTGATACGTTAGCTGTAGATGATCTGTGCCTTACGTTAGAGACGGGGAAAGTCTATGGATTCCTGGGACCAAACGGCGCCGGAAAAACCACCACCATGAATATGATAACGGGTTACATTGCAGCTACTTCGGGAGAAGTGCTGATAAACGGTCATGAGATAAACAAGGAGCCGGTGGAAGCAAAAAAAGATATCGGCTATCTGCCGGAACTGCCGCCATTATATATGGATATGCTGGTGGAGGAATATCTGCAGTTTGCGGCAGAGTTAAAGCAGATCGACAAGCCGCAGCGTCAGGAGCAGATCAGGCGTGTGATGGAGATGACAGGGATCACAGATGTGGAGCAGAAGTTGATCCGCAGTCTGTCGAAAGGATACAGACAGCGTGTGGGGCTGGCGCAGGCGCTCCTTGGATTTCCGGAGACAATCATTTTAGATGAGCCTACCGTGGGACTTGATCCAAAGCAGATCATTGAGATCAGAGAGCTGATCCGCACGCTTTCAAAAGACCATACGGTAATCCTCAGTTCTCATATTTTGTCCGAGATCAGCGAGGTCTGTGATCATGTGTTTATCATTTCAAAAGGAAAGCTGGTTGCCAGCGATACGATGGAGCATCTGGAACAGCAGATGAATGGCGCACAGGAGGTAGAGATGCTTCTTCGGGGCGATATTACAGCCATCGGGGATATCGCTGAGCTGGAAATGGTGGAACATATGCAGTGGGAGGATGAAAAAGGCAGTAATTTTGATGGAGATATTCAAAAAGAATATCTGGTTTCTGTCACTGCGAGAGCAGGAGAGGATATCAGAGAAATACTGTATCGCTATTGCGTCAAAGCGGACATTGTAATCCTTGAGATGAAATCCGTGGTGAAATCTCTGGAGGAGGTATTCCTGAAACTGACCGGAGCCCGGGAAATGAAGGAGATGGAAGAACCGCAGGATTTTGAGGAGACAGATGATACAGCGGCAGATCAGGAATCAGAAGAACAGGATGATTCAGAGCAGGATGATTCAGAGCAGGATGATTCAGAGCAGGATAATTCAAAGCAGGATGATTCAGAACAGGAAGAGGAGGTGCAGTCAGATGAAAGCAATATTTAAGCGTGAGGTAAAATCTTATTTTCAAAATATTACAGGCTGGCTGTTTTTAGCGGCGCTTCTGTTCGTATTTGCATTGTACTTTTTTGCAAATAATCTGCTGTATGGGTATCCTTATGTGTCATATTCCCTGTCCAGTATGAAATTCATCTTTTTGATCATTGTACCTGTTCTGACAATGAGAAGCTTGTCTGAAGACCGGAAAACTAAGACGGATCAGTTGTTGTTTACCGCACCTGTGTCTGTGGGACAGACCGTGATTGGAAAATTTCTTGCCATGATTTTTGTGTTCAGCGTGGGTATGGGCGTGATTTGTCTTTCACCGCTGCTGTTGTCAAAATTCGGGACGGTAGCCATGACGGAAGCCTATGCGGCAATTCTCGGAACGTGGCTTTATGGTGTTCTGTGTATCGCAGTCGGTCTTTTTGTATCTGCACTGACAGAAAGTCAGGTGATTGCGGCGGTGCTGACCTTCGCATTTTTGTTTTTGGGTTATGTGATGGAGGGCATCTGCAGTCTGATTTCCTCTACGGGAAACTGGCTTACAAAGATTTTAGGAAATTTATCCACCGTATCTCATCTGGATAATTTTGATAATGGAATATTGGATGTGGAAGGTATCATTTTCTATGTGTCAGGGGCGGCATTGTTTTTGTTCCTTACATGTCAGGTGATCCAGAGACGCCGTTGGAATATGAATGCAAAAAAGCTGGTAAAAGGCGCTTACAGCAGCTTATTTCTTATAATTGGCATCGCAGTGGCGGTGGTAGTAAATATCGCCGGATCGGAGCTGCCGGATTCTGTGAAAAATGTGGACGCAACCTCCCAGAAATTGTATTCTCTGACGGATGACACAAAAAATTATTTAAAAGAACTGGAGCAGGATATAACTATCTATGTGTTGGCAAATGAGGAAAATGCAGATCCGACGGTGGAAAAGACGCTGGAACGATATGAAGATGCTTCAAAACATATTTCCGTGGAATACATTGATCCGGTTCAGTCGCCGCAGTTTTATAAAACTTATACAGAGACAGCTCCGTCCGACAACAGTGTGATCGTAGTCAGCGGCGAGCAGTCAAAAGTGATCGACTACAGTTCCCTCTATGAATCAACGGTAGATTACAGCACATACACGTCGCAGACTACTGGGTATGATGGAGAGGGACAGATAACAAGCGCCATTTCTTATGTGGTAAACGGAGAATTGCCGGTCATTTATACACTTACCGGTCATGGAGAAACCGATCTTGACAGCGGTTTTCAGGATGCGCTGGAAAAACAGAATTATCAGGTAGAATCCCTGAATCTGTTGGAAACTGATGCGGTGCCTGAGGATGCAGCGGCAGTAATTATGTTTGCACCTACGGCTGATCTTTCACAGGATGATGCGGATAAACTGGAGACTTATCTTGACAATGGAGGGAAAATACTTGCGGCAACATTTTACGGAACGGAATCTACGGAGCATTTGAACAGCCTGTTTGAAACATATGGAATTACGCTGAAGGACGGTCTGCTTATGGAGAGTAGTACCCAGGGATATTATCAGCAGCCATTTTATATTCTGCCGAATATTGAATCTCACAGCTATACCGCAAATGCAAGCAGCAATTATGTGTTTGCACCGTATGCGCAGCCGTTGCAGCTTAGTGAAGAGGAGTCTGATACACTGACAGTTACCGCGCTTCTCACCACCTCAGAGAATGCCTATATCAAGACAGACATCGAAAACATGACAACCACAGACAAAGAAGATGGAGATGAAACCGGTTCTTTTGCCATTGCTGCGGATGCGGTAAACAGTGAGACAGGCGGAGAACTGATCGTGGTTTCCGATGCGCAGTTGTTTACGGACAGTGCGGACGAGATGGTGGCAGGAAACAACAAAAATCTGTTTAAGGGGATCACTGCAAGCTTCGGCGGTGATGAGACAGAGACCGTATCTATCCCGGTAAAGGAATACTCCCTCAGCACGCTGACGGTGAATGCGGCAGCCGCCCGGGTACTTGGTATTCTCCTGACGATCTGTATTCCTGCAGGATTGATGATAGCAGGAATTATTATTTGGATAAGGAGGAGACGCAGCAGATGATGAAACAAAAAAATCTGGCTATATTGATCGTGATTCTGATTGCGGCTGTTCTTGCCTGCTTCCTGATTCATTTTAGAAATGAGAAACAGCAGGAAAAAGAAGCGCAGGAGGAAGAGGAAAATCAAATTCAGGTTACCGATTTTTCTACAGATGACGTGGAAAAAATCGTCTTTGGAGCAGGGGTAGAAAAAATCTCATTTGAAAAACAGGATGACACATGGATATATACTGGTGATGAGACCTTTGAGGTGGATCAGGATACGGTGGCTTCTCTTCTGAATTCCTTATCTGCCATCACAGCGGATTCAGTGGTGAAGGATGTCACCGACACTACGGAATATGGATTGGATGATCCGACCTATCATGCGGAAATTACCATGACGGATGGCAGTGAGCTGAACCTTATTTTTGGCATGGAAAATGAGATCGTATCGGGGTATTATCTGATGACGTCTGAGAGCGCAGACGTGTATCTGGTGTCCGGCACATGTGTAAATTATCTGGGCTACTCGCTGGAAGCGTATGAGGCGGAGGAAGAAGAGGCGGAAGAAGCAACAGAAGAAGCAGCGGAAGACACAACGGAAGACACAACAGAAGACATAGCAGAAGAAGCAACGGATGTAGAAGAGTCCGCCGGGGAATAAAAGCTGTCAAATATAAAATGATAAAATATCCGATATAATTCCGGAAAAAAATGGGATTGTATCGGATATTTTTATATACAGAATTAACAAAAAAGGTAGTGAAAAAGTAAGGCTTGACAGGTATATAAAACGTCTATTAAAATAGTCATATAAGAAGGAGTGAATTTGATGAGAAAAAAAAGCTTGAGCAAAGAGTTAAGTGCGTGTGAGACACTGCTTATGAAAATTATCTGGGATGCGAAAGAGGATATTGCGGTTCAGGAGTTGATCGTCCGATTGAAACAGCAATTTGATAAAGAGTATGCCAGAACGACAGTGGTAACTTTTTTGGGGAAAATGGCTGAAAAAGGCTTTGTCAGTACATATCGGGTTGGAAAAATATCTTATGTACATGCGCAAAAAGACGAGGAATCCTACAAACAGAAGATGCTCAGGGAGGAAACCGGTTTTTGGTTTGACGGAAAGCCTTCACAGTTGATGTCGGCATTATGCGATGCACAGGAAATTTCAAAAGAGGAAATAGAAAAAATGAGGAAGATGCTGGATGAGCTGGACAACTAAAGTAATGTATATGGTTCTTTTTATGACCGTATCCGGAACGCTGGTGACATGGATCTGGTGCTGGCTGGGAAGATGGCTGGAGAAAATCGGTTTTTTACATATTTCTTATAAATTGATGAAGATAGTTATGATTTTCTGGTTGGTCCCCATTTCCTATGTGATACTTAATATCTGGGATGATGTGACTGGCAGATGGGGAGGATTTTTGATGATAGGTACTCCCATCTTATATAGGATCAGTATGGTGTTCTCTGCGGGCTGGATGATAGGAGCATTGTGGTTTGTATTCAAATATATATTGGAATTATACAGTATCTTTCAACTGCGAAAGTCGGCAATACCATGTGAAAACAGAGTAAATCAGATATTTTTGCAGGAAGTCCGGAATATGGGAATAACAAAAAGAGTCACGTTAAAGCGATCCTATTCTGTTATGGCACCGCAGCTTACCGGATGCATTCACCCGATCGTACTATTGCCTGTAAAGGAGTATACCCCAAAAGAATTGGAGGTGATATTTGCCCATGAGCTGACTCATATCAAGCATGGCGATATTTTATTGAAAAATCTTGCAATGATTATCCGGGTGATTCATTTCATGAATCCGGCAGCATGGAGGTTTTATAAAATGCTTGACAAGTGGGGGGAATTTGCCTGCGACTATGAAGTGTGTGCAGGTAAAATGTACATAGGGCAGTATTATGAAGTAATTGCGGATATGGCACAGAAATTGTCGGATTATAGATTTATGGTTTCCTGCTTAGTAGAGGATGCAGGAAAATTGAGAGAGAGGATGGAACATGTTATGATAAGTTATAAAATGAAATCCAGATCCGGGGCATTGGCAGCCGCATTGGTAGCTGTGATTGTATGGATCAGTGGAAGTACAGTGTATGCAGCTTCTGTTAAATCAGCAGATGTGCTGCAATATGTGAATGAGAAAACAGCAGTAGAGATTGAGGTAGAAAAAAATCCCGAGCTGCAGGAATATGTGGAGCTGACTCTTGATCCGGATGTGATTGAGACAGAAGGGGAGGTTAATGTATCAGCCAGAAGTGGTACGACAGATTTTAAATGGGTGGTTGTGAAAAATGGTGCGACAAAATCTCCTGAGTTTTATGCAGGCAGCGGAAAATATATCAATGTCACTGTATCGAATCCGTCTGGCAAGAGTATACGAGCGGGAATTATAAATCCGGATGACTCAAGAACATATGTCAACGGTACATACAGTGTAGCTCATGATTTTAAGATCAGTACGTCGGGAAATTACCGGGTATATGTTCAAAATGTTGGCAGTGATACAAGTATTACTGTAACGGGAAGTTATTTTGTTCATTGATGGATTGAGGTCGTGTGGGAATGCGACCTTTCCCAAAATCCAAAACGTCTATAAAAATAGTCGAATAATCCATTGTTAAATTGGAAAACAGACATGAATAATCGGATGATAAAATAAAGGAGAGGAGGGAGTGACCATTGGGAATTAAAAAAGTCTATGACTACAATGCGGACAGGTATTTTTAAATATGAGGCAATCATAGACATTTGTATTTATAATACAAATACATTTTTATGCAAACTTAATAAAAAGTTATTATATTAAAATTTGGAGGAATACATATGAAGAAAAAAGTAAATACATTATTGACCATGAGTGTGCTTGCAATTATTTTGTCATTGATGATTATACCAAATACAGTGTATGCTATTGAGAAAATTGATGGAGATTATACAGAGGAAGAAGGTGCGGAACCCATTGAGATGTCTGAGGAAGAAATAGCGATTCTGGAAGAGAAGGAGGCTGCTTTGGATGCTTATGTGGAAAGTCAAAGTGCTGTACAGCCGCAAGCAACAGCCACATGGCATTATTTATCCACTACATTTCCAAATAATAAACAGGAAAATGGATATTACTGTGGACCGGCAACGGTACAAAATGTTATTCAATATCATACAGGTACGAAATATTCACAGAGTACATTAGCTTCAAAACTAGGGACTACTACGTCAGGTACTGTCATGGGAAACATTGATGACGTTTTAAGAGATTATACAGGCAAAAATTATGTATATGCGGATATAGAAAGTGTATCGAAATGGAAAAGACGAGTTGCTAATAATATTAATGATACAAAAATGGCGGTAGTTTTGGATATTAATTCTTCAAATTATAGCCAATGGCCATATACAACTTCGGGACATTTTATACCAATATATGCATGCTATGATGCTACAACAACAAGTTGTACACAGGTAAAAATATCCGATTCTCATCCGAATTATAATTGTAGATGGACAGCAACGGTAACAAATGCATATGCAGTAAACGAGGCTCATTTC
This sequence comes from uncultured Lachnospiraceae bacterium, assembly GCA_964428795.1. Taxonomy (GTDB): domain Bacteria; phylum Bacillota; class Clostridia; order Lachnospirales; family Lachnospiraceae; genus CAYRZL01. The sequence goes on from CAYRZL010000002.1 coordinate 90,166, forward strand.
AATCATGCGATGATCTGGTAATAGTTCTATATCCATTAAGAAGATCAGATATGGAGGCTAATGCATCAGTAGTAGAATGGAGATGAGTATGAAAAAAGTTTGGTTAGCAGGTATTATTTTATTATCGTTTTTGATTTCATGTGGCGGTCAATCGCAATTGGAGGAGAATGATCCTTTATCCTCAATAGAAAATCAGGAAAATAATCAGAAAATTAATTCTGAGGGAAAAGGTTTTACTCTGGATTCGGAGCTTCCTTATGAAGAAACGATGGACGAGATCGTTCTTCCGGAAAAATATAAAGATTGCGACTATTTAGTGGCAGTAGATGACGGATGGTATTATTTTGTGGGATACCGGGAGGATGATTGTAATGTCTATATAAAAATATCCCGGGACGATCCGTCAAATGTTGTTGAGTTATCAAAGGTGAAGATATCCAATTGCACGATTCGATTTGGCTGGAAAGGAGATCTGTATGTCAATGTATTTTATCCTTCTTCAGACGGACCTTATACATATGAATTATTGAAGCTGAGTGAGAACAGTGAACCAGAGGTGATACTTAGCGGAGAAAGTACCGGATATTCGGAAATGTCTTTTGCAGATCCTTATCTGGTGGTTTTGTCTGTATCACAGGAATGGGAAAATAATTTGAATGTGTATAATATGGAAACAGGGGAAATGACACATGTATATGATTGCGTAGGGGTACAGGATGAAACAGACTGGTCTATTTCAGGAACCATCGTAAATGGTATGTTCTGGCATGGAGCGCTGCCTTCGGCAGAAGGCTTTTGTTATATGGTATCGGATATGAATCAGCGCACGTTTGATGATGGAAAAACAGGTCAGGATATCATATATTATTATTCATTTGAAAATGGAGAGAATCAGGAATTGTTCAATCACCATTATGTTGCGGATTATGTAGGAGGAACAAAAGAAGTACTTCTGGTCTCCGATTTCGAGAACGTAGGGCATGCGGAGCATCTGTATGTTAAAAATGAATCCGGCTATGATGTTTATACGCTCAAGGAGGGAGACGATACATTTGGCGGTTTTATCGGATTTGGAATGTTGGATAAAAACAGATATGTCGCTTATGGCGGAGAAGGATTTTTGATTTTAAATGTAGGGGAAAAGACGTATGCAGAAAAAACATTTTCAGGAATAAGTGAAACAGATGAGGAATTGGATTATACAGGAATCGTGCGGGGATGGGATTTTCAGAATGGCTCTTTCTATTTTGCAGTACTGGAAAATGAGAAATTGCAGGTATATTGTATAAAATGAGTTAAGCGATAAATGAGACAATATTTTTTGTCTCTACACTATATCGTTCCTTGAAAATTTAATACATTATATTCAACAATGCAACAAATAAAATCCTACGTCGAAATAGGTGCAAGTTATCTTCCGATACCATATTGTTGGATTGCTGCTACTTACTTTTCTATACCAGCAAAAAATTATGCGGTATTTTTTAATAATGGCTATCAAAAGACGGAAGAAAATGCAACTTTGTATTCAAAAGATATTTACTATAAAGAGGGAAATAAATATTATATAGGTTATAATGTATCATTATTAAAAGATTCATTTTCTATATTAAGTTATTATCGTGATTCGAGTAGTGCACCACATCAAGTGACAAAATCATCGAACCATTCCTTTTCATCGCCAAATTACAATTCTTCTACAAGCACTTTAGTAAAATTGGCGAAAAAATATTATAATAAAGGCTGGAAATCAGAAGCCATAAGTTATTCATCACAGATTAGATTAAATTGAGAGGGTATATATGCGAAAAATAATTTGTAATGTGTTGTCAAAGCATACGGTATGTATTGATCGGATAGAATATTGGTTTATGTTTGCATTAGGACTATGCATATGGATATTCATTGAATGTATGACTTTTGTGATATGGCAGACGTGGTTTGCGAATTACATCAATGCTGCTTTGATTATTCTGGGAATAGAAGCGGTGTTGTTTAGAATCTATGGATGTTATATAGGCATAAAGAGATTTCATGATGCCGGAAAATCAACGGGCTTTTTTTGGATATGTTTTGTGTTACAATTCTTAGTAATAGGAATTGTTATAACATTAGTGGTGCTCTGTAGTAAAAGTGTTGAATTGAATTGAAAAAGAATCAGGACAACTATGACGTAATGTAGTTTAAGTGGAAAATAATGCTACTCTGTTGCAAAGTTTGCACAGAGTAGCATATAACTTATATGGGAACTAAATATAGGCAGATTATAAGGTGAACGGTTTTTAATATTTGGGGAAATATAAAAAATGATATCGCGGAAGACGGTCGATTATTTTTGATATGCCCCATACTCATTCGCTATTTTGTACATGAGATGTGCCCGGTCAAAGGGAGCGTTTGCCGGATATTCGCATCCTGGCGCCAGAACAAAACCGCCGTTTTTTGCCATGGCATCAATATTTTGTTTGCACAGGTTTTCAAATTCCTCATCGGTACCGAAAGCAATATTTGTAGGCGGAACGCAGCCGATGATCGTTGTCTTGTCGCCATATTTTTCTTTCAACTCTTCAAAACTGCTGCAATCGTCAGCCGGATATAAGCAGGAAATTGCTTCCGGATGCATGCGTCTTATCTGGGCGTCAAAATAGATTTTTTCTCCGCAGTTGTGGATCATGACCAGTCCGCCGAGACCATGTACATGTTCTGCAAGTTCCTGTACCAGATCTCCTTCCATCTCCTCCCACATTTCTTTTCTCATGATGGAACCTGATGAAAACAGCGTGTCAAACATAATTCCCTGAATTCCTGTTTCCATCAGTGCAGTACAGTAATCTTTTAATGTATCCTTGATATTTTTTGCAGCCTCATAAACGACATCCGGATCATCCATGATATCCATATACATTTCACTCTGATTGCGGAGCATAGACAATGTACCGAGGGGTCCAAATACGAAAGCAACTACCGGATAATTTTTTTCTTTCGCATCTGCCACCAGTTTTTTGCATACTTCAATGTGCATCATCATTCGTTCACAGGTACGATAATCCACTTTTTGTATCTTGTCATACTCATCAATATCCTGGATGATACAGTTGTGATAGTTGGGATGCGCAGCTTCCGTCTCTGGATAGATCAGCTCTTGCCCCCATGCCGTGCATTCTACAGACAGATCGATTAAGGTCACAATACAGTCCATGTTGAACTTTTCCCTTGCTTTTATCAAGGAGTCAGCGCAGATATCTGCATTAGTGGACCATTCTGGATAACTGGCATTTACAAGGCGGCGTGCTCCTCCTGCAATAAGCTGATACACCGGCACACGGTCCGGTTCCTGATGGTTGAGCGCTGTTACAATGCGTTCCATACAATTCATACAAATACTCCTCCTTCATATTATAATATATTTATGGTTCATAACCCTTACAATCAGTAAGGAATTACCCATTCTGTTGCTTAAGCTTTATTTTGTTGATTGCTTTCATATAGTTTTTTATATAATGGAATAAAACTGACTGTCATACTTTAAAAAAAACTATATAATTTTAGTTTATTTTGGACTTTTTCACCTTATTCATAAAAAAATATAAAAAACGGGCATGAAATATGTTATAATATGACCGTTTAGTAAAAGAAAGCCCAAAAGCGATATGGCAAAACAGGAGGAAACGGATGATGAAAACAGCTTATTTTGAAGATGTGATCGACAGAGAAAACCTGTCGGAAATGTTAAAGGTTTTTCATTCAGTGACAGGGCTTTGCACTTACCTTATGAATCATGAAGGAAAGATTGTTTTGCAGTATGGACCCACCTATTCTTATTGCACTTTTGTGTACTCCCACATCCCTGAAACTGTTTGCCACAGAGTTCGTGTTGAAGCCGGGAAAATGGCAATGGAAATAGGATCATCTTATATTTTTTCCTGTCATGCAAATTTAAACCATATTGCGTTTCCGATTATGCAGAAGGATGTGTTTATCGGCTCTATTCAGGTAGGACCTTTTCTGATGAATCCCCCGGATTCCTCACTGGTCACGGATATCCGAAAAAAATATGACGAATTCAGTGCGGAAGATATTCTGACACTGTATGATGATGCTGCAGATATACCTCAGGTTAGTACGGAAAAAGTGACCCAGATCAGCAAACTTTTGTACTATCTGCTTACCAGTCTCATTACAGATTCGAAGGACAGGTTTATTATCAACCAGGAAAAGATGGATCAGCAGGCAAAAATCAATGAGGCGATACAGGTATATAAAAACGAACAGACACAGACGAAGTCTCCCTATCCGATAGAAAAAGAAAAAGCGCTTATCGATTTCATTAAAGTGGGGAATGAACAGAAAGCGAGGGATACGCTCAATGAACTGTTAGGATATCTTTTTTTAATGTACGGAGGAAATATTTCCATGATGCGAATGCGTGCTGTTGAAATTGGATCTGTTTTGGTTCATGCTATTCTGGAATACAGCACATCAACAGAGAGATTATTCTCAATCAGCAATCATTTTTTGCATCGAGTTACGGGTGTTGCTGATGGGGAAGAGCTGTCTTTAGTCATGCAGGAGTTGGCGAAAAGTATTATGGATTGCCTGTACCCAGTCGGAGACGAGAATAAAAAGGTGATTCGGAAGATGATGAAATATATAAGTATGCATCATTCGGAACCTTTAACTCTTAAGACAATAGCCGAAAACATTCATATGAATCCGGCCTATCTGTCCCACCTGTTTAAAAAAGAAATTGGTATGACCTTCAGGGAGTATCTGAATTTTGTACGGATCGAAGAAGCAAAGCGGCTGCTGCGCCACACGGATTATTCGATCATTGATATAGCAATGGCAGTAGGATATGAGAGTCAGAGTTATTTTTCACAGGTATTCAGGAAGTGTACCGGAGTGGCGCCAAACAGATTCAGGCAGTAAATGACTATGCTAAGCTCAGCAGTGCCCTGCGGGTTTGATTCCTGGGATATAATAAAAAAATGGAAGCAACGGGGCTCGAACCCGTGACCTCTCGCGTGTGAGGCGAACGCTCATCCCGGCTGAGCTATGCTTCCATGTAACTCATTATAGCACGCAGAAAAATAAAATCAAGTTTGAATTGTAAGGAAAAATCGGGTTGAAAGGATAAGTGATATGCGGGAGACAATTTTATTGTGCAATGTTACAGATAATAACCAACTGGCAGCAATCAGGAGACTTCTGCTGTTGATGCGGATGCGCATACGAACGGTAAAAAAAGAAGAATATGTGCAGCCGATCGGCATACTGGCGGGTGTTTTGGAGGAGACTACAAAATTACCGGAGTATGAAGGAGAGGAACTCGATCAGCCCATGATGATCATGAGCGGGCTGACCGGAGCACGCATGAACCAGCTTCTGGCGGCATACCGGAAAAGCAAAATCCCGCCGATTGCGTTGAAAGCGGTGGTGACGCCAACCAACCAGTACTGGAATGTGCTGCAGCTCTATGACGAGATCAGGAAAGAACATGAGGCAATGCATTCGTGATAAAAAATAAGCAGATTTATGACGGGTTTGTGGAATCTGTCAAAGAATATTTCCGGCAAAATCCGGAGGAACTGACAACAGAACAATTCTGGTATCTGGATGCGGATATCGAGAAAAGAACAGAGTATGTCATGCTTCACGGCGGATGCTTCTGGTTTGCATGGAAGCTCAGTTCTATGATTCCGGATGCAAAACTGATGTATCATCCAATGAAAAATCACTGTGCACTTTGGTTTGATGGAAAACTGTATGATTTTTCACGGGAACTGGATATGTCCGGTTTTCGCAAGCCTGAGGGTGAGGAGCATATGTATTTATATAATCATTTTGCGCCCCGGTTTGATGCGAAGAAGCTCAGTGTTTTTGTGGAAGAGAAAATGAAGAAACGGGGATTATTTTCTTATGAATGAAATAGATACCACATCCTGAAAAGCAGTAGAAAGAAAATATTACGATAAAGAAATGAGGAATCAAAATGGTTCATGCGTGTGTATTAAGCCTGTTTGGAGAATAGGCGATACGGACATATTCTCCTTTTAGATGATATATGATAAGGAGAAATGAAAATGAAATATAGAACGGAATGGAAAAATATTCAGAGAGTGTCATATCCGGTTTTACTGAATTATGCTTTGAGCAGTGTGTTTGAAATTCTGGATAAGGCAATTCGGGTTGCCAAAACCTGGTACGACAGGGGCGGCTTGGGGCAGTGTGATCGGTTTATGCTTCGATTTCTTTGCACCGCAGTCGGTATGATAGCAGCCAGTGCAGGTGCCCTGATTTTGGGTACGGTGTTGGGACTGCCGGGGATTTATCTGGCTATGCTGCTACAATATCTGATTTTGTCCGTCATTTATGTGAAGCAGAGCAGGGAAGCAATGAAAGCGTAAATATACTCCATGATCTCACACCTCCGGGCATAGATGTGGATGGATTATGAGAAGGCTCGGGTTGTAGCAAAGGTGCACTGTGTGTTGAAAACAGGGTGACTTGATGATATACTATGAATACTAAACGAGGTGTTTACAGGGAATTGACATAACAGGAGGGAGAGTCTACATGAATGAAAATCAACAGATAACATATATGCAGGCGAGAATTGTCAGACTGGCTTCAGAAGAATGGAATATGTCCATTGAAGCGGTTGTTTCTTTGTTTACAGAATATGAAGTTCTCCAGTTTATCAGAGCGTGTTTTGGTATTTTTCATGTAGAAGGAGATTATGCTGTTCTTGAGGATGTAGCTGACTATCTTAAGAGCAAGGGGGTAGAGATACATGCAGGAATTAACTGACGGATTGATTCTTTATCATGGAAGTTATTGCGAGATCAAGAAGCCGGAGTTAAAACAGTGTGCAAGATATAAAGATTTTGGACAGGGATTTTATCTGACTTCATCAAAAGAACAGGCGGAATGTTTTATCAGAACTTCGGTTAAAAAAGCAGCTTTCAGCGGTAAAATAGATGCCGGACAGCGGTATGGTGTTGTTTCTGTATTTCGATTTGCATTCAATGATAAGATAAATATGTGGACATATCCTAAAGCTGATGCAAATTGGCTTCATTGTGTTGTCGGTCATAGAAGGAAAAATACATTTCCAGAGCTTGTGAAACAAATGGAAAAGTATGATATTATCGCCGGTAAAATTGCAAATGATAATACGAATGCAACGATTGCAGCTTATATGGCATTGGCATACGGAGAGATCGGAAGCAGGTCAGCAGATGATATATGTACTGGTTTATTGCTTCCGGAACGATTACAAGATCAATTTTGTTTTAGAACAGATAAGGCATTACGGTGTTTGTCGTTTGTAGAAAGTGAGCAGATATGGCTATAGAAAAAGAAGTTACGAAAGAAGCAAAAGATAATGCGATTGATATGTTAATTATGCTGATAGTTGATGAGCTGACAACGGATTTGCAGATGGAGCCGGATGAGGCTTTTTCAAAATTTGTTTCTTCAAAAACGGGACAGCTATTATATGATGAGGAATCAAAATTTTGGTGGAGCGGACCTTCAGATATCGTTGAGATGTTTAAGGTTGAACTTCAGCAAGCTGAATCTTGAGTTGGAAAGCACCCTGCCGGATCATCCCTGTTCCTGCAGATCTTTTAAAATTCTTTGCAGATGCCGATAACTGGTGCCAAGCAAATCTGCAGTATCGGACAAACTCTCGTTAAAATACAGGTACTCATGCTCCTCCACAGTAATTTCTTTGGAAACAAAACTGATATGGAGATCGGAATGGGGCAGATAATGTAGGAAATAAGCCCAGTAAAGAATACTATCTGGATATACCGGTAAAAACGGAGGGATTCTTTTTGAAGGGATTGAATAACAATGATTTTGAAATGAAGAACCGGTTGTCCAAAATTTTTAATCCAACATCCGGAAATGCTGTGGTGCTGGCTTTTGATCACGGTTATATAATGGGATCCACGGCAGGACTTTACCATCATCGAGTTGTTTGAAGTGACAGCATAAACAGATACATGTTGAACGATACAAACAGAGCTATCGCCGCTATGACGATAGCTCTGTTTGATGTCTGGTATATCGAAAGGATATATTTAATACCGGTAACGATTCAGGCAGCCCATAATCTCCTGCTTTCGTGCCAGCGCCATATCACTGCTCACATAGGAGGAATCCGTGATGGAAGATAAGCCGCGAAGCTTTATCTGCTCCAAAAGTGTATCCACAGCCTGTGAGATGGTCTTTTTTCCATCCAGCACATGAAGCTGCATGTAGCAAAGCGCCTGCCCCAAAAAGACAGTCTGCTGGCTGTCCACCAGTTGTTCCAGATAGCGCACATCCACAATGTCATGATTTAAGATCACGCTGTCTGTCCCGTTGGATTTCAATTTAATCCGGTTGTCCTTTTTCAGCCGGTAATTAGGTTTCAGGCTGCGGTTTATGTTCGGTACATATTCCGGTACGGAACCGGTACAGTCTGACTCTGCCAGATATTCCTTTGCGGCAGATTTTGCCCGTTCTGTAATGTCGTAAGCTTTGTACCGATCCATCTGCAGGACGGTATCAGCGCTGTGGAAATAAACACCGGAGCTTCCGATAACAAGAATTACAGACAGATCACAGGTTTTCGTCAGCCAGCCGATCCGTTCCTGAAAGGTGGTGATCGGCTCTTTTTCTTTTGCAATGACCTGCTGCATCAGTTCGTCACGGATCATAAAGTTGGTGGCGGAGGTATCCTCATCGATGAGCAGCAGCTTGGAGCCGCTCTCTAATGCCTCCATCACGTTGCCTGCCTGAGAGGTGGAGCCGCTGGCATTTTCCGTGGTAAAATGTCTGGTGTCTGTTCCGTTAGGAAGATGATTCATAAACAGGGAAATGTCAACATCCTTCATGGATCGCCCGTCCTCTGCACGGATCTTTGCGGCACTGTCATCCGTGATCACATACTCCCGTCCGTCTCCGGCTATATGGTTGTAAACACCGGTTTCTAATGCTTTTAACAGGGTGGATTTTCCATGATAACCGCCTCCGGCAATGACCGTGATGCCTTTGCGGACGCCCATTCCCCGAAGTTTCCCGTGATGGGGAAGGTTTAATGTTATTGCCAGAGAATCCGGGGCGGTAAACGTTACCCCATCCGTCAGAGGAAGATCGGACACACCGCTTTTTCTCGGCAGGATGGAACCGTCTCCGATAAAAGCACACAGCCCGAGCTTTGGAAGCTCACTGCGGATGTATGCCTGATCGTCCGCCAGATACAGAGCTTTCGTTAAGGCGTCTGTCCGGATGCTTTTTTTGTACAATGTGCTTTTTATGATCCGGGGCAGACGGTCAAATAAAATCTTTTTTAGTGCAATGGCATCAATGGTGCGTCCGTGTGCCGGAAATCCGATGGAGAAACGCACGGTGACAGTACCGTCAGAGGGATCTGTTTCACAGGCGGTACGCTCTAAAATTTCCTGCCCGGGGCGGGCAACTGCGATAAGACCGCTTTTTCCCGATCCTGCATGGATGCTGCCCGCTTCGTTTACCGCGCAATGCACCAGTCTCAGCAGATGATCGCAGAAAGCCAGCCGGCGTTCATAGGTTTTATAGCAATCCTGTGAGAATCCGTGTTTTGCCGCTTTTACATATACGTTTACTCTGGAAGGAGACGCAAAAGGATCGCCCTGTACATGGGCGATATCCAGCAGATAATCTCCAAAATCATAGACGCCTTTTGTATCTTTATAGGCAGGATAGCCTTTTTTGTGAATGGACATGAGTAATCTGTCCAGTTCTGCGCTTTTTTTTATCATAGTAATTGCTCCTTCTGACTGTCATATTATAAATGTATGAATTATTACTGAAATCGAAAAAGCGGCAGAAGCATCTGCCGCTATACATGCATGATGATCAGTCCGCATTTAAGCTGTTAAGAAAATCTGCTGCAGCATCCAGATTGATATCTGTCACAGTAGTTGGCTTGTTTGCAGCTACATAATTCTTTACGGAAAAACCGATCCAGACTACGAGCGCTGCACAAATTACCACACCGATCAGTGCGGCAAGCCCTTTTTTTGCTTTTGCCTTTTTCATATTTGCCTTACGATTTTTCTTTTCTTCTTTATAACGATCTACTTTTGCCTGACTCATAGAATAAATCTCCTTTAAAAAACATCTGGAAACAGTATACACCATTTAGAAGAAAAACGAAACAAAATTTTTATAAATTATCTGTGAACGATAGCATATTTTATTTATTTCGTGTATACTGAAAGCTACGGATGAAAACAGGAGGTATGGAATATGAGTTATGCAGATCAGATTTTTATCGATATGTGCAATGATATTATAAATAACGGAACAAGCACGCAAGGAGAGAAGGTGCGCCCGAAGTGGGAGGATGGCGCCAGCGCTTATACGGTGAAAAAGTTTGGTGTGGTCAACCGATATGATCTTTCCAAAGAGTTTCCGGCATTGACACTGCGGAAAACAGCGATCAAGACCTGTACGGACGAGATGCTGTGGATCTGGCAGAGAAAATCCAACAATATCCATGATCTGAAAGGCCATATCTGGGATGAGTGGGCAGATGAGACGGGATCCATTGGAAAAGCCTACGGTTACCAGATGGGTGTAAAGCATCAATATAAAGAAGGCATGATGGATCAGGTGGACCGCGTGATCTATGATCTGAAAAATAATCCTTTCAGTCGGCGGATCATGACAAATATCTATGTGCATCAGGATTTGTCTGAGATGCATCTGTACCCATGTGCGTACAGCATGACATTTAATGTAACCCAGAAGCCGGGCAGCGATAAGCTGGCGCTCAATGCCATTTTAAATCAGCGCTCTCAGGATGTGCTGGCGGCGAACAACTGGAATGTGTGCCAGTATGCGGTTCTGGTGCATATGCTGGCTCAGGTGTGCGATATGCAGGTGGGCGAGCTGGTTCATGTGATTGCCGACGCACATATTTATGACCGTCATATTCCATTGGTGAAAGAACTGATTTCCAGAGAACCTTTTGAGGCGCCCACGTTCTGGTTGAATCCGGAGATCAAAGATTTTTATCAGTTTACCACGGATGATATTCGTCTGGATAATTATACGACCGGACCGCAGATTAAAAATATTCCCATCGCAGTCTAAGGAGGTATACCATGAATTTAATTGCAGCAGCAGACAAAAACTGGGCTATCGGATATAACAACAAGCTGTTGGTGAGCATACCCGCAGATATGAAATCCTTTCGGGAAATGACCACGGGGAATGTGGTGGTTATGGGGCGCAGGACACTGGAGAGTTTTCCAAATGGACTGCCTTTGAAAAACCGTACCAATATCGTGCTGACCTCGGATAAAAATTACCGGGTGAAGGACGCCATCCTTGTACATACCATGGAGGAACTGCAGGAGGAATTAAAAAAGTATGATTCCGATAGTATTTATGTGATCGGCGGCGAGAGCATCTACCGTCAGCTGCTGGATCAGTGCGATGTGGCTCATATTACAAAGATTGATTATGCTTATCAGGCAGATGCGTATTTTCCAAATCTGGATGAGAATCCGGACTGGGAGATCACAGCAGAGAGTGATGAGCAGACTTATTTTGATCTGGAATACTATTTTTATAAGTATGAGAAGAAAAAATAAATTCTGATATGATTGGAAGCGAGTAACGTTGAGTAATTTTCTTTATAGTATAAATGTAACCCTGCCGATTTTCCTGATCATGGTTCTTGGGTATGGACTGAGACGGGCAGGAATGTTCGGTGATAAATTTATCAGTGAGGCAAATAAGTTTAATTTTACGGTAACTTTGCCGGTACTGCTGTTTCAGGATCTGTACAGCAATGATTTTATCAGCAATTTTGATCTGAAATATGTGCTGTTCTGCGCCATTGTAACCTCGATCTGCTTTTGGGGCATCTGGGGACTGGCAAAGATTTTTATCAGGGACAAGAGTATCATCGGCGCCTTCGTACAGGCGTCTTTCCGAAGCAGCGCGGCGGTCATCGGGCTGGCGTTCATTCAGAATATTTATGGCAGCTCCACCATGGGGGCGCTGATGATCATCGGAACGGTACCATTGTATAATATTTATTCGGTGATCGTGCTCACCTTTGAGGGACAGCCGCCGGAGGGCGAACAGCGGGATACAAAGCGGATAAAAAAAGCAGGTATCAATATTTTGAAAAATCCCATTATCATCGGTATCGTGCTTGGCTGTATCGCATCAGTGTCCGGTATTCAGTTCCCTGCGATCATTGACACCAGCATCGGTTATGTGGCGCGTATTGCCACTCCGCTGGCGCTTATCACCCTGGGAGCAGGATTTGAGGGAAGAAAAGCACTGGCAAAAATCAAGCCGACCATCGTGGCTGCGGTAATCAAGCTGGTTGTGATGGCTGGTATTTTTCTTCCGATCGCCATCGCCATGGGATTTCGGGATGAAAAGATCATCGCATTGATCGTTATGCTGGCAGCTCCCACTACGCCGAGCTGTTATATCATGGCAAAGAATATGCATAACGACGGTACGCTGACTGCAAGTGTGGTAGTTGCGACCACTTTGTTATCATCTGTGACGTTGACAGCCTGGATCTGGATACTCCGGTCGTTAGGTGTAATATAGGAAATATCTGAGAGGAGAAAATAAAATATGAAAGTTTTATTGAAGTAGCCGGAGGTGTGGCAGGAGTCGTTTGTCTGATCAGCGGTATTTTTGATCTGGCTTGTGGTATCTGCGGATATAAAGGCGCCAATGGCGATCGCAAAAGGTTAAATATTGCTTTGGTGTTGGGGATTATCGCGTTGGTTTTCAGTATCATTAACATGATTATCAGTGCAAATAATTTGGGACTGATCATTTCAATCCTGTTTGTAATATCCATCGTATGTGTAAAAGCAAAAAACTAATTTTCCAGGAAATTTCACGAACCCCTTGTATTTTTATTCATTTCTTATTATAATCAGCGTTGGATTGAGTTTGGGAGCGGATCAGAGGCGCTCCTGTGAAGATAGAATATGTAGATACGAAAGGTAAATTACATGAAAAAAGTAGTGAAATTTGGCGGAAGTTCTCTTGCCAGCGCAGAACAGTTTAAAAAAGTAGGGAACATTATTCGTTCCGATGAGGACCGCAAATTTGTGGTTCCCTCCGCACCGGGTAAACGGTTTGACGGAGATAAAAAAGTGACAGATATGCTCTATGATTGCTATCGTACTGCACAAGCAGGGGAGGATTTCATGGAGAAGCTGGATGCGATCAGGGAAAGGTATAATCAGATCATCGAGGGACTGGAACTGGATTTCTCTCTGGATGATGATTTTATGATGCTGGCTGATAATTTCAAAGGAAAAGCCGGTATAGATTATGCGGCATCCAGAGGAGAATATCTCAACGGAAAAATTCTGGCTGCATATCTGGACTATGAGTTTATTGATGCGGCTACTGTGATTCGATTTGATAAGGACGGTAATTTTGATGCGGATCTGACAAACCGGATGATGGCGGACAGACTGGCTGTCTGTAAGAATGCAGTTATTCCCGGATTTTACGGAGCATATGCGGATGGTCGTGTAAAGACATTTCCCAGAGGCGGTTCAGATATTACAGGATCTGTCGTAGCCAGAGCATTAAAGGCAGATTTATATGAAAACTGGACGGATGTATCCGGATTTCTCGTGACAGACCCGCATATTGTAAAAGACCCGGCGGTGGTAGAGACGATTACATATCATGAGCTGCGTGAGTTGTCTTATATGGGAGCATCCGTGCTGCATGAAGATGCTATTTTCCCGGTGCGCACGGCCGGCATTCCGATCAATATCCGAAATACAAATCATCCGGAAGAAAAAGGAACCATGATTGTTGCAGCAACAAGCAAAAAATCTCCGTATACTATTACAGGTATTGCCGGAAAGAAGGGTTTTGTATCTGTTTTTATTGAAAAAGATATGATGAATTCTCAGGTTGGTTTCTGCCGGAAGGTGCTGGAAGAGTTTGAAAAAAACGGAATCTCCATCGAGCATATGCCAACCGGTATTGATACCATGAGTGTGTTCGTCCATCAGGATGTGTTTACGGAGTATGAACAGGTAGTTCTTTCCGGTATCCAAAGAGCGGTAAAACCGGATATTCTGGATGTACAGCCGGATCAGGCGCTGATCGCAGTGGTTGGACGGGGTATGCAGAGAGCAAGAGGTACTGCGGGACGTATCTTCTCCGCATTGGCTCATGCACGGATCAACTGTAACATGATCGACCAGGGTTCCAGCGAGCAGAATATTATCATTGGTGTGAAGAATGATGATTTTGAGACTGCGATCAAGGCGATTTACGACATCTTCATTACAACGCAGTTAAATTAGGCGGAATTTGAAAGTTAATTTTTTAACGGTTGACAAATAAAAGAACGGTGTTTATAATGACTTGTATCTAAAAAAATACAATCAATGCGATGATAAGGAGGAGTACATATTTACCGAATCCCCAGAGAGAAGATGGTGGTGAGAATCTTCGAGGAGGGAATATGGAAGTAGCCTTTGAGCAGTGGACTGAACAGGGTATTTCCCATAAGTAGGCTTCACCGGGTTCTCCCGATACAGAGAGACCGTATCAGATATGTGTATCTTGTACGGAGTGAGTGCAGAGAGGATTCTCTGAATTCAGGTGGTAACACGGATGTATATTCGCCCTGAGCTGACAGCAGCTCAGGGCATTTTTAAATTGTCAGGCATGCGAAGGAAAGCTCCGGTGGAGATTTTTTTTGTTGTCAGGCATGCGTGGGGAAGCTCCGGTGGAGATTTCCCTTTGCTGAAATCAAGGAGGTAGAGACATGGATATTACAGGAAGAAAACTGTTTGTGAAAGCTCTGAATGAGGAAGGCGTGGACACCATATTTGCTTATCCGGGCGGAACAGTTACGGATTTATTTGACGAATTGTATAAGCAGAGTGATATAGATGTGGTGCTGCCAAGGCATGAGCAGGCATTGGTGCATGAGGCGGAAGGTTATGCCAGAGCTACCGGAAAGGTAGGCGTATGTCTGGTAACAAGCGGACCGGGGGCGACCAATACGGTAACAGCATTGGCGGATGCATTTTATGACAGCATCCCGATCGTATGTTTTACCGGACAGGTACCGTTAAATCTTATTGGAAATGATGCTTTTCAGGAAGTTGATATCGTAGGTATGACCAGAAGTATCACCAAGTACAGTGTTACAGTTCGGGATAGAAAAGATCTGAATAAGATTCTGAAGATGGCGTTTCACATTGCCCGTACCGGAAAACCCGGTCCGGTACTGATCGATCTGCCGAAAGATATTCAGACAGCTATGGGTCCAAGCGAGTATCCGGAAGAAATCCACATTCGGGGGTACAAGCTGAACGAGGGCGTACATTTGGGTCAGTTGAAAAAGGCAACGAAGCTTTTAAAAGTTGCGCAGCGTCCGTTGATCCTGGCTGGCGGCGGTGTAAAGATTGCCGGAGCAGAGAAGGAACTGGAGGAGCTGTCGCGAATCACGCATATTCCGGTAGTTACGACAGTCATGGGAAAAGGCGCAGTAGCCTACGATCATCCATACTATGTAGGAAACAGCGGACTTCACGGAAGATATGCGGCAAATCTGGCGGTCAGTGAGTGTGATGTACTTTTTTCCATCGGAACCCGATTCAACGATCGTATTACCGGAGATCTGAACAGGTTTGCTCCCCGTGCAAAAATCATTCATGTAGATATCGACACTGCTTCCATTTCCAGAAATGTAGTAGTAGATGTTCCAATTGTAGCGGATGCAAAGCTCGCACTGACGCAGATGTTGGAGTGGGTGGAGGAAAAGGACACCAGCGAGTGGACAAAGCAGATTGCAAAATGGGAGCAGGAGAGACCGCTGGAAATGTGCAGAGATAAGGGTATGACTCCGCAGATGATTATGGAGGGAATCAACAGGGCCTATGAGGAAGCAATTTATGTTACAGATGTAGGTCAGCATCAGATGTGGGCAAGTCAGTATCTGGAATTAAATGAAAAGAAACAGATCATTACCTCCGGAGGCCTCGGAACCATGGGATTTGGTTTCCCGGCAGCATTGGGAGCGAAGATGGGCTGCAGAGAGAAAGACGTGGTATGTATTACCGGAGACGGTGGATTCCAGATGAATATGCAGGAGATGGCGACAGCGATCGTTCAGGAGCTCCCGATTACGATATGCCTGCTGAATAACTCCTATCTGGGCATGGTACGTCAGATGCAGCAGTTGTTTTACGGAAAACGTTATATGTCCACCTGCCTGCGCCGCAGACGCAGTTGTCCTTATGATTGTAAGGGACCGGGGGCACAGTGTCCGCCATATGAACCGGATTTTATGAAATGGGCAGAGAGCTATGGTGCACATGCCATCCGTGTTACGGAGGAATCTGAAATTCTTCCTGCGCTTGAGGCGGCAAAGAAAAATACAGATGCTCCTACACTGATCGAATTTATCATTGCTACAGAAGATATCGTATTGCCGATGGTTCCCGGAGGGGCGCCTATGAATAAGATGATTTTGAAATAGGAGGGAGATCGAAATGAAAGACAGATGGATTGCATTATATGTAGAAAACCAGGTAGGTGTCCTGGCAAAAATTTCCGGTCTCTTTTCCGGAAAATCGTACAATTTGAAAAGTTTGACGGTGGGTACCACGGAGGATGAGGAGATTTCCCGTATGACTATTTCCACTACATGCAACGATATTACCTTTGAGCAGATCAAAAAGCAGCTGAACCGCATGGTGGAAGTTATCAAGGTCATGGATCTGACCGATAAACCGATTCATATGAAAGAGATCATGTATGCGAAGGTAACGACAAAAAGTGCAGAAGATACGTCAGCGGTGTTTCACATTGCTCAGGTATTTCAAGTAGATGTGGTAGATATTGGCGTGGATTGCGTGCTGCTGGAATGCAAGTTGAAAGAGCGGAAAAATAATGATCTCATTGAACTTCTGCGTACCCGGTTTTCTAAAATTGAAATCGTCCGCGGCGGTGCGGTAGCCATTGAAAAGATCAGTACATCCTGCCGTTAAAAATTTTTTTCAGAAATTGGCAATAAGTACTGGTAATAATCCATAAAAAGAGTTATAACTTTATATAAGAACTGTTCAAAGGATAAAAAAAGTGATTGTAAAAACAGACAAAGAAAAGTTGCTTTTTTTGAGCAGTATGTCAGAAAGTACCTGATAGAAAGGAAGTAATAGATATGCAGAAGAAAGAGATTGATTGGGAAAACCTTGAATTTGGTTACGCGCAGACGGATATGCGGTTTGTATCTTATTATAAAAACGGTGCATGGGATGAGGGAACGCTCACACCGGACAGCAATATTGTGTTAAATGAGTGTGCCGGTGTGCTTCAGTATGCCCAGACCGTGTTTGAGGGTCTGAAGGCTTATGAGACGGTAAACGGACAGATCGTACTGTTCCGCCCGGATCTGAATGCGAAGCGTCTGGCAGATTCTGCACGGAGGCTGGAAATGCCTGTTTATCCGGAGGATAAATTTATTGAGGCTGTAGTGAAAACCGTAGAGGCAAATGAAGCGTATGTGCCTCCATATGGCTCCGGTGCAACGCTTTATGTTCGCCCGTATATGTTTGGAAGCAGTCCGGTAATCGGCGTAAAACCTGCTGAGGAATATATGTTCCGTATTTTAACCACTCCGGTTGGACCGTATTTCAAGGGCGGTGTAAAACCTTTGACCATCCGTGTGACTGATTTTGACCGTGCGGCTCCAAACGGAACCGGAAATATCAAAGCGGGGCTGAACTATGCCATGAGTCTCCATGCCATTGTAACAGCTCATGAAGAAGGTTATGATGAGAATATGTATCTGGACAGCGCCACCCGCACAAAAGTAGAGGAGACTGGCGGAGCAAACTTCCTGTTTATCACAAAAGAAGGAAAGGTTGTAACACCGAAGTCTGACAGCATCCTTCCATCTATCACCCGTCGTTCTCTGATGTATGTTGCAGAGCATTATCTGGGAATGGAAGTAGAACAGCGTCCGGTTTACCTGGATGAGGTGAAAGATTTTGCAGAATGCGGTCTGTGCGGTACAGCGGCAGTGATCTCTCCGGTCGGAAAGATCGTAGATCACGGTAAAGAGATCTGTTTCCCAAGCGGTATGACAGAGATGGGACCTGTGACAAAGAAGCTGTATGACACATTGATCGATATCCAGATGGGACGTATTGAGGCTCCGGAAGGCTGGATAAAGGTGATCAAATAAATTATTTTGAACAGATAATAGTGTATGAGAGAAACGATAGTACAGAATATGTATCGTCGTTTCTCTTTTTGCTTGACAGTGAGTATGACCTTAATTATAATAATTATCGACATATGTCGGAAATGGAGAGAGAACATGCCAAGACCACAGAGATGCCGCAAGATTTGCGATGAACCGGAATTTAATGAATTTATGCCGGCAGGTATGCCGAATGGGGAGGTTGCCACCCTGTCTTTGGATGAATATGAGGTACTTCGTCTGGTGGACTATGAGAGATGTACCCATGAGGAATGTGCGAGACAGATGGATATTTCCCGTACTACGGTGACGGAAATTTATGAAGCGGCACGGTATAAGCTGGCTGACTGTGTGGTAAATGGAAAACGATTATTGATTTCTGGCGGTAACTACCGGATCTGTGAGGGCGCAGCTTTTGGATGCCGCAGAGTAACATGCCGCAGGGCAGGAAACGATATTTCCGATCATATTATGGAAAAGAAAGGAGAGCACATCATGAGAATTGCAGTAACTTATGAAAACGGACAGATTTTTCAGCATTTTGGTCATACGGAGCAGTTTAAGGTGTATGATGTAGACAATGGACAGATCATAGCAGAGCAGATCGTGGATACAAACGGACAGGGTCATGGCGCTCTGGCAGGATTTCTTTTGAATGGGAAAGTAGATGTTTTGATCTGCGGCGGTATCGGAGGCGGAGCGCAGAATGCACTGGCAAATGCAGGCATCACTCTGTATGGAGGTGTGTCCGGAAGCGCGGACGAAGCGGTGAAAGCATTGATTGCAGGAAATCTCGCTTATAATCCGAATATCCAGTGTAATCACCGTGGCGCCAGCCATAGCTGCACCGGGCATACCTGCGGTTAAGAAATCTGTGTGAAAGAACTTCATTGTGATTGCATAGGGCTGAAAAAGAGTGTGTATCAAAACAAATGAGTGATGCATACACTGTATATAAGGAAAATATGCAGAAGGAAGCAGAGCCCATGAACAAGCTCAGAATACAGCAGACAGACAATGAGAATGGCGTGGATACAGGAAAATTGCAGATGAATATTTTATCCACCATAGGAAGGCAGCCGATTCAGAATGCCATGATCCGTATTTCTTATACCGGAGATCCACAGGGATATCTGGAGGAAATAACAACGGATAGCTCCGGACTTTCCGATGCGGTGACATTGGATGCGCCACCTCTGGAATATTCCATGGAGCCGGAACAGAGTATGCCCTATGCGGAATATACCATTCAGGTATCTGCGGAAGGATACCGCCCACAGGAAGTATCCGGGATAGAGGTGCTGCCAACCGTAACCGCATTCCAGGAAGTTGATTTAGAGCCTCTTGAGATGGCGGATGAGGAGGAAAATATTGCAATCCCGCCGCACACGTTGTACGGAGAATATCCGCCGAAGATTCCGGAGCCGGAGATTCAGCCGGTGAACGAGAGCGGAGAGATCGTGCTGAGCCGGGTGGTAGTACCGGAATATGTGGTGGTACATGACGGAGTACCGTCGGATTCTACTGCTACAGATTATTATGTAAGATATCCGGATTATATTAAAAATGTGGCATCCAGTGAAATTTATGCCACATGGCCGGAGGATACGATTCGGGCGAATGTGCTGGCAATCATGTCCTTTACGTTGAATCGTGTTTATACCGAATTTTATCGCAATAAAGGGTATGATTTTACGATCACATCCTCCACTGCCTACGATCACAAGTGGATTTATGGAAGAAATATTTATACAAATATTTCCAGAATCGTAGATGAGTTGTTCGCAAACTTTTTGTCCAGACCCAATGTGCGTCAGCCGATTCTGACCCAGTATTGTGACGGACAGAGGGTCAGCTGTCCGGGGTGGATGACGCAGTGGGGGAGTAAATATCTGGGAGATCAGGGATATTCTCCGATTGAGATTTTGCGTTACTTTTACGGAAGCAATATGTACATCAATCAGGCAGAAGAGATATCCGGTATACCTTCTTCCTGGCCGGGAAGTGATCTGATGGTTGGTTCCACGGGAGCGAAGGTTCGTCAGATGCAGGAGCAGTTAAACACTATTTCCCGCACATATTCTGCGATTCCGAGCATTGCAGCGGATGGAATTTACGGGGAGAATACCAGGAGAGCGGTAGAGGCATTTCAGCGTATATTTAATCTTCCGGTCACTGGTGTGGTGGATTATCCTACCTGGTATAAAATTTCACAAATTTATGTGGGGATTACGCGGATTGCGGAGTTGACGTAAGGCTCGGGCTGAACAGTAACGAACTGTTGCTATAAAATAACAGTTCCGGACAGTTACCGTTGCATAAATAATCAAAATTAGATATACTAAATAACATGTCAGAAAAATAATAAAAAAACAATATATTAGGAGGAAATAGTTATGTCAGAAAATACATGTTCAAGCTGTGCGGAAGGATGCGCTTCTGAAAGCTGTGAAGGATGTCCGAGTGCACAGGGACCGGAGAGCTTTTTAGAGCAGTTGAATGCATATTCATCTATCAGGAAGGTGATCGGAGTTGTCAGCGGAAAGGGCGGCGTAGGCAAATCTTTTGTCACTGCATCTCTGGCAGCAGCAATGGTAAAACAGGGATACAAGGTAGGTGTGCTGGATGCCGATATCACAGGGCCTTCCATCCCGAAAATGTATGGTGTACATGGTCCCGCTATGGGCAGCGAGATGGGAATTTATCCGATTGAGGCAGGAGACGGAACAAAGATCATGTCCATCAATCTTTTGATGGATGATGAGGAAGCTCCGGTTGTCTGGCGCGGACCGGTCATTGCAGGCACGGTAAAGCAGTTCTGGACAGATGTCGTGTGGGGCGAATTGGATTATCTGTTTGTAGATATGCCTCCGGGAACCGGTGATGTACCGTTGACGGTGTTCCAGTCTCTTCCGATAGACGGTATAGTAATCGTTACTTCACCTCAGGAACTGGTAGGTATGATCGTAAAGAAAGCCTACAACATGGCAAATATGATGAATGTTCCGGTGCTTGGAGTAGTAGAAAACTATAGCTTTATGAAATGCCCGGATTGCGGCAAAGAAATCAAAATCTTTGGCGAGAGTAACATTGACGAGACAGCAGGTGAGCTGGGTATTCCGGTACTTGGCAAGATGCCGCTGGATCCTGACTATGCAAAGCTGGCAGATGAGGGCTTGTTCTATAAGGCAGACAATCCATATTTGCAGGCTGCAGTGGATAAGGTAAAAGCACTTTAATGACAGACAAGACGAAGAAAAATGAAAAAATAGCAATTCAAGTATCCAGAAACAGCATTCTTGTAAATCTGCTGTTGTCTTTATTTAAGTTTGCAGCGGGTATTCTGGGGCGTTCCAGCGCCATGGTTTCGGATGCGATTCATTCGGCATCCGATGTGTTCAGTACCGTGATTGTTATTGTAGGGGTAAAAATATCCGGAAAAGATGCGGATGCGAACCATCGGTATGGACATGAGAGAATGGAATGCGTGGCGTCCATCATATTGGCAGTTGTACTATGTGTGACGGGTATCAGCATTGGACTTAAGGGAATGCAGAGCATTGTGTCTGGAAATTATGTAAACCTTGCCATGCCGGGAGGGCTTGCGCTGGCAGCCGCAGTCATTTCTATTGGAGTGAAAGAAGGCATGTACTGGTATACGATGGCGGCAGCGAAAAAGATCAATTCCGGTGCGCTGAAAGCAGATGCATGGCATCATCGTTCCGATGCGCTGTCTTCTATCGGCAGTTTTATCGGTATTCTTGGTTCAAGATTGGGATTTCCGATTTTTGATCCCATTGCCAGTGTGGTTATCTGTATTTTTATTGTGAAAGCCGCCTATGATATTTTTAAGGACGCTGTCAGTAAGATGACGGATGAATCCTGTGATGCAAACACCGAAGAGCAGATGCGAAGAACGGTTCTGTGCGTGGACGGGGTACTTCGCATAGATGAGATGCGGACCCGCATGTTTGGTTCACGCATTTATGTGGATATTGAAATCTGTGTGGACGGGGAAATGAGTCTGCGGAAAGCACATGCTATAGCGGAAGATGTTCATGCATCGATAGAGCAGAAATATCCGGATGTGAAGCACTGTATGGTACATGTGAATCCGGACGGAGAAGAGTAAAATCCGGCAAAATTTAAAGCTTTTTTGGAAAATGCCGTGCAAAAATGTGTATGGGCTGTCTGGCAGGGCAATAGATGATTTTGTACATGACGATCGCAAGCAGCAGTGCGGTGATCACATCAAAGAGGGAATGCTGTTTTATAAATATGGTAGACAGGATGATACTTATCATCAGCAAAAAGGAGCCGGCACACAGTGCAGGCTTCTTTTTAAAGATGCTGCTTTGACAGACAGCCAGATGTACACCGACAGAGTCATATACATGAATGCTGGGGAACAAATTTGTGGGTGTATCGCTGGAATAGAGTAATTGTACCAGCTTTACACACAGATTGTCCCGGCTAAAAGTATCCGGTCTCAAATAGTGTCCATTGGGATATATGGTGGATATTACGAGGAATATGGTCATTCCGGTAAAAAGGAATGCGCACATTTTTTTGAAATCCTCTGCATTTTTAAGAAAGAAAAAAATCAGAGCGGATCCCAGATAGAAAAACCACAGACCATATGGGATTACAAAGTATTCCACGAATGGGATATAGTCGTCTAAAAACAGATGTACCGGGTGAAAGGAATCTGTCACTGCCTGTTCCAGATAAAAAAACCAGAGCAGATAGAAAGGCAGATAAAGAAGTAATATTCCGTGTCTGTGTGTTTGGATAAAGTATTTGATCTTTTTCATGGGAACCTCACTGTAATAGAAATATTTTCCTATTCCAGTATGTCCAAAACTGCGAATTTTATGTGAAAAGGGAAGCGGATATGTGTTAAGATGTATCAACAGGAGGAATGTACAGATGAAAATTGCATATTGTGAGGATGAACCGGCACAGGCGGCGCTCACAGCTGACAGAATCCGGGACTGGGCAAAGTGCGCCGGAGTGGAATGTGAGTTGGATATGTTTCTGGATGCAGAGCATTTTCTGTTTGAACTTTCGATGGAAAGGAACATACGGTCAAAGAAAATTTTAACACGCCGTGAGCAAGAAATCCCCCACTTCTATAAGTGGGGGATGAATT
>CAYRZL010000003.1:0-77450 GCA_964428795.1 uncultured Lachnospiraceae bacterium
TAACTTTCCAAGCTGAACAGCAACCAATGTGCCGTCAACTGCAACAACTTTCCCCGTCATCGTCTGAACGGAATAGTCTGTACTCGACTGCACATTTTCCGACTGAGCAGTACCGGAGCATGCTGTTAACGGGCAGATGAGCAAAGCCGCAATACATAAAAATGAGATAATTTTTTTCATGATGAAAGACCTCCTTCATAGATAGATTCTACTCTCCATGCCTTAATTGAAGTTAAAAGCAATCCTATCCCACTGATTGTTTCCGCGTACATTTCAGAGCTTGGCCATTCTTTTCGTTTCAGACTCATTCGAGCATTTAGGCGAGCTTGCACACATTTCGGACTTCTGTCATAAACAATCAAATCCAGAAGTTATTATGGTTTATTTTTTTATTGTAACCGAAACATGGAGGAAATGCAAAACTATTCCGGTTTATCCAGCGGCAAAGAAAATCATTGATTGCATTCTGGGCGAAATGAGAGTATAATTATAGACTGTAAAAACGCAAAGAGGCGATTCCAGGGGAGTCGTCTCTTCTTTTTTTCCAGCCATGGCAAAGAAAGCTCCGATGGGGGTTCCTATTCGCGAAAAGAATAAAACCGGAAATATGTGGAATCCTAGAGAGGAATCAGAATGAAGGAGTAAACTCGATGAGAACATATGGACTGGGAGAGCGTTTTTATTTACTTACAGAAGGAAGTCAGGTGGGAGAACTACAAAAAAGCATTTATCTACTTTCTATTGAAGAGTTTCAGGAAAAGAGGCTGAATATCCCTCACAAAAACAATATACTGCGTTACATCAGTGATATGGAATACTGCAAAGCGGAATTGTTCGGTTCCTGTATTCTGGGAACCATCTGCATGCCGGTGCGGCAGGAAAAAATTGAGCGAAAAATACGGTTCGGTTTTTATATGCAGGAAGGCGAGATGTATCTCATTGGCAAAGAAAAACAACTGATCGGACTGTTGGGGCGGATGCATGAAAACATATATCCGGCAGGTATGACGACTCCGGGATTTTTCTGTCGTCTGCTGAATTTCTGGCTGGAAGAGGATGACACATATCTGCAGCAGACCGAAAAATCGCTGTATCGGATGGAGGAAATTGTTTTGCGCAGCGCTCCGGTGGATTTCTACGAGACGATTACCAGATACCGGAGAGACCTGATGATCCTTCATGCTTATTACACGCAGATGCAGTCCATGGCGGCGGCGATCCGCTCCAACACGAATCAGATGCTGCTTGAGGAGGAATGTCAGGATTATACCAGATTGTCTGACCGTATTCAGAATCTTCGTGCCCATGTGGAGCATTTGCGTGATTTTGTGATTCAGATCCGGGAGCTTTATCAGGCGCATCAGGATACGAGGCAGAGCAATTCCATGAATCTGCTGACGGTTCTCAACGCTATTTTTCTGCCCCTTACCCTGCTGGCGGGGTGGTATGGCATGAATTTTGAGCAAATGCCGGAGCTGGAGTGGGAGCATGGATATGTGGGAGCCGCTGTGCTCAGCGGCATTATCATTCTCACAGAGGTGATTATTTTTAAGAAAAAAGGTTTGCTCTGATTTGTCCGCCGGACATTGAAAAAATTTCCAGGATACTCTATACTGGTATCATCTGCAATATGCATGATTCTGAAAAATCAGATAGAGGAGTAGACAAATGACAAAGAAAAAACTGGCCCTTGAGGTCATTGAACGTTTGAAAAAAGAATATCCGGATGCAGGATGTACCCTGGATTATGATGATGCGTGGAAGCTGCTTGTCAGTGTAAGGCTGGCGGCACAGTGTACCGATGCCCGTGTAAACGTGGTAGTAGAAGGATTATACGGGAAATATCCAAGCATTGAAGCTCTTGCAGAGGCGGAGCCGGAGGATATTGAGAAAATTGTGAGACCCTGCGGTCTTGGGAAGAGTAAAGCGCGGGATATCAGCGCCTGTATGCGTATGCTGCGGGATGAATATGATGGAAAAGTCCCCGATGATTTTAATGCACTGTTAAAATTGCCGGGTGTGGGGAGAAAAAGTGCAAATCTCATTATGGGGGATGTGTTTGGAAAGCCTGCTATTGTGACCGATACCCATTGTATCCGTCTTACCAACCGGATCGGTCTGGTGGATGGTATCAGGGAGCCCAAAAAGGTGGAGATGGCATTGTGGGAGATTATTCCGCCTGAGGAGGGCAGTGATTTCTGCCACCGTCTTGTGTATCATGGAAGAGAAGTTTGTACAGCGCGCACCCATCCCTATTGTGACAAATGCTGTCTGCCTGATATCTGTAAAAGTGCATTTCAGGTATGACATGCGGCAATCTGACAAAGAAACGGGGAAATAAAAAATGTCTGTAGTTACAAGTAGCGTAATTATTTTATTCGCACTGATCTTCCTGGGCTTTTTTATTGGAAAGCGGGCCATCGTCCGGCAGGATTGCTGTCCTGATCTTTCCAATCTGATTTTGAAGGTCACCATGCCCGTGACGGTGTTTTGCTCTATGATCCGTCCGCTGAATCAGCCATTGATGCTGGAGGGTGTACATACAATCATTGCGGTGGCTGTCTATCATGGTGTGGCATTTCTGATCGGTGTCGCAGCAGTGCGCATCATGAGAGTGCCTGACAGGGAAAAAGGAGTCTGGCTGTTTACCTGTATGCTGTCCAACAACGGTTTTATGGGCTTGCCGCTGGCGTTGTCCATATACGGAAATGACGGAATGTTTGTCATGGCATTTGCCAATATCATGACAAATCTGCTCATTTTTTCCGTAGGTGTAAAGCTTATGACCCGGTATTACCCGGTGAAGGAGAAGATCAGCCTTAAGAAAATGCTGGTGAATAACATCAACATCGCTGTGGTGGTGGGACTGATTTTTTATTTTATGCAGATTCCCATACCGGAGGTGATATCGGAACTGTTGGGATATATTGCTGACATTACATCGGGGTTATCCATGATCGTCGTGGGATTATCGCTGTCACGGATGCCATTTCAGGGGATTTTCCGCAATAAGCGGATGTTTGTGCTGGTCGCACTGCGTCTGATCGTCATACCGTTGATCGTGATCTGGGCTGTAAAGGTTCTGCCCTTTGATCTGGGAGAGCTTGGAACGAGCGTGCTGGTGCTTACTGCGACGCTTCCGGCGGCATCGTCCCAGTCCATGCTTTGTGAGCAGTACGGAACCAATACGCAGGATGCGGGCCGGGCAGTAATCCTGACCACATTGTGCAGTGTGATCACCGTACCTCTTATGGTTAGCCTTGCTTTCGGATAACAGGAAAAGAAAAACTGTTGATTTATACAATTAGGAGGAAAAAATGGCTGTTAAATATGTATTTGTGACAGGTGGTGTTGTATCGGGACTTGGAAAAGGAATTACAGCAGCTTCTCTCGGGAGACTGCTGAAAGCCCGCGGTTATAAGGTGACCATGCAGAAGTTTGACCCTTATATCAATATAGATCCGGGGACCATGAATCCCATTCAGCACGGAGAGGTGTTCGTGACGGATGACGGAGCGGAGACAGACCTGGATCTTGGACATTATGAAAGATTTATTGACGAGAGTCTCACGAAAAATTCAAATGTGACGACGGGAAAAGTGTACTGGTCTGTGCTTCATAAGGAGCGCAGGGGAGACTATGGCGGCGGAACCGTCCAGGTCATTCCCCATATCACCAATGAGATCAAAAGCAGATTTTACCGGAATTATAATGAGGAGGAGACTCATATTGCCATCATTGAGGTGGGAGGAACGGTGGGAGATATTGAAAGCCAGCCGTTTTTGGAGTCCATTCGTCAGTTCCGGCATGAAATGGGACGGGAAAATGTGATTTTGATTCATGTGACATTGATCCCGTATATTGCTGCTTCCGGTGAATTAAAGACGAAGCCTACGCAGGCGAGTGTAAAAGAATTGCAGGGCATGGGTATTCAGCCGGATATCATCGTGTGTCGTTCCGAGCATCCGCTGGATCAGGGATTAAAGGATAAAATTTCATTGTTCTGCAATGTGCCGAAGCAGTGCGTGCTTCAGAATCTGGATGTGGAGTACCTGTATGAGGCGCCCCTGGCAATGGAAAAGGAGCATCTGGCACAGGTTGTGTGTGAGCGTCTGCAGCTTCCCTGCCCGGAACCGGATCTGAGCGATTGGGTGGAGATGGTTCAGGCTCTGCACAATCCGACCAGAGATGTGGAGGTCGCTCTGGTTGGAAAATATACCCAGCTTCATGATGCATATATATCCGTGGTGGAGGCGTTAAAGCACGGAGGAATCGCATCTCATGCAACCGTAAATATCCGGTGGTTGGATTCCGAGCTTCTGAATGACGAAAATGCGGACAACATTCTCGGAGGTGTAAGCGGGATTCTGGTACCCGGCGGTTTTGGCCACCGGGGAATAGATGGAAAGATCGTGGCGATCCGGTATGCAAGGGAGCATCGGATCCCGTTTCTGGGTCTGTGTCTCGGCATGCAGCTTGCCATTGTGGAATATGCCCGTCATGTATGCGGGCTGGAGGATGCTCACAGTGTAGAGCTGAATCCGAATACAAAATATCCGGTTATTGATCTGATGCCGGATCAAAACGGGGTAGAGGATATCGGCGGAACTTTGCGTCTCGGCTCTTATCCATGTGAACTGAAGCCGGATTCTCTTGCGAGGAAGCTGTATGGGGCAGACCGGATCGAGGAGAGACATCGCCATCGTTATGAGGTGAACAATGATTACCGGAACATTTTGACGGAGCATGGAATGACATTGTCCGGCATATCACCGGACGGGCGCATTGTTGAGATGATCGAGCTTCCCGGACATCCGTGGTTTGTGGCAACCCAGGCACATCCGGAGCTGAAATCAAGACCGAACAGACCGCATCCGTTGTTCCGCGGTTTCGTGGAAGCGGCATTGAGCATAAAAACAATGAAATAAATTTGAAAAATGTACTTTTGTATGCAGACATACGGAGGTACATTTTTTTGAATTTACAGAGTTTATGACATTTCCATTTTTTATAGTTCTGTGAACCGGTATAAATTGCGGGTTTTAATAGAAACTTTATAAAAGAAAATAAAAATTCACGATTAAAATGTTGATTTTACAACGCTTTATCAATATAATGAATAGATACAGCTATTGAAGAAAAATGGAAATAACCGTTTTTGGAGATTTCCAGGGAGGACGTAAATGGAAGACAACAGAGGATCAAATAATAATAACGGCGGCAACGGAAATAAGCCGGGTAAAAACGGGCAGACCATGTTGATATTTGTGTTTGTGACGCTTCTTGTTTTATTGCTGGTGACCGCGTTGAATAACCGCCTTGGCAAGCTGACGACCCAGGAAGTGAGCTATACCCAGTTTAAGGAGATGGTTGAGGAAGGAAAAGTGGAAAGCGTGGAAATAAGTTCATCTGAGATCAGGATCACGCCGAAAGAGGATGAACAGTCTATCATACAGGTTACTTATTATACCGGATATTTGAATGATGATACATTGCTTCAGTATTTGGAGGATCACGACGTGGACGTAAAAGCTGCACAGGCGAATAATACCGCGTCTGTGATTTACAGCATACTCAGTTTTGTGATTCCGATCGTGTTTATCTGGATTTTACTGGGATTTGTGATGCGTCGTATGGGCAGTGGCGGCGGCGGAATTATGGGCGTCGGAAAGAGCAATGCAAAAGTCTATGTGGAGAAATCTACGGGCGTCAGCTTTGCTGACGTGGCAGGACAGGATGAGGCGAAGGAGTCCTTGCAGGAGGTTGTGGATTTTTTGCATAACCCGCAGAAATATACCGCTATCGGCGCCAAGCTTCCGAAAGGAGCGCTGCTGGTAGGCCCTCCGGGTACCGGTAAGACCCTGCTGGCAAAAGCTGTTGCAGGAGAGGCAAACGTACCCTTCTTCTCTCTGGCAGGTTCTGATTTTGTGGAGATGTTCGTGGGTGTAGGTGCATCCCGTGTGCGTGACCTGTTTAAGGAAGCATATAAGCAGTCTCCGTGTATTATTTTTATTGATGAGATCGATGCCATCGGTAAGAGCCGTGACGGACATTACAGCGGAAACGACGAGCGTGAGCAGACATTGAATCAGCTTTTGGCTGAGATGGATGGTTTTGATACGAGTAAGGGTCTTTTGATTCTGGCAGCAACCAACCGCCCGGAAATTCTGGATAAGGCACTGCTGCGTCCGGGACGTTTCGACCGTCGTATCATCGTAGATAAGCCGGATTTAAAGGGGCGTATCGAGACATTGAAAGTACATTCCAAAAATGTGAGCATGGATGAGAGTGTGGATCTGGAAGCTATCGCACTTGCTACCGCAGGCTGTGTGGGTTCCGATCTTGCAAATATGATCAATGAAGCTGCGATCAACGCAGTAAAGCATGGCAGAAAATATGTGTGCCAGGCGGATCTGTTTGAGTCTGTGGAAGTGGTCATTGCGGGTAAAGAAAAGAAAGACCGCATCATGGGACCGAAGGAGAAAAAACTGGTGGCTTACCACGAGGTAGGACACGCACTGGTATCAGCATTGCAGAAGGATTCGGAACCGGTGCAGAAGATTACTATCGTGCCCCGTACCATGGGCTCCCTGGGCTATACGCTGCAGACCCCGGAAGAAGAAAAATATCTGAATACAAAAGACGAGCTGATGGCGCGTATCGTTACTTATATGGGCGGTCGTGCGGCAGAGGAAATCTGCTGTGAATCCGTTACGACGGGGGCATCCAATGATATCGAGATGGCTACCAGAATCGCAAGAGCCATGGTAACGCAGTTTGGTATGTCTGACCGGTTTGGTCTGATGAGTCTGGAATCTATTGAGAACCGTTATCTGGACGGCAGGGCAGTGATGACCTGTGGTGATGATACAGCCGCTCAGATTGACGAAGTAGTTATGGATATTCTGAAAAAGAGCTATGACGAGGCAAAACAGATGCTGACGGATCACCGTCACATTCTGGAAGAGATTGCGGATTACCTGTATGAGCATGAGACGATCACCGGAAAAGAATTTATGGATATCTTTAACCGCATGAAACATGAGGGCGGAGAAATCGTGGATGCTGAGGGCGCTGTATTGGATGACAGCTCCATCTTTGAGGAGGAGTAGAGGGCAGACTTCTGTGAAAGAGATGAAATAATGTTTGATATTCAGGAAGAATTAAAAAAGCTGCCGGGAAAACCCGGTGTATATATTATGCACGATGAGCGGGATGCGATTATTTATATAGGCAAAGCGGTCAGTCTGAAAAACCGTGTACGTCAGTATTTTCAGAGCAGCAGAAATAAGGGAGCGAAGATTGAAAAGATGGTGACACACATCCGGCGTTTCGAGTATATTATCACGGATTCGGAGCTGGAGGCCCTTGTGCTGGAGTGCAATCTGATTAAGGAGCACCGGCCAAAATACAATACGATGCTCAAGGATGATAAGACATATCCGTATATAAAGGTGACTCTGGGAGAAGATTTTCCCAGGGTCCTCTTTTCACGTCAGATGAAAAAAGATAAATCCAGATATTATGGACCGTATACAAGTGCAGGGGCAGTGAAGGATACGATAGAACTTCTGCAAAAGCTGTTTACTCTGCGAACCTGTAATCGTGCTCTGCCGAAGGATACAGGTAAGGAACGCCCCTGTCTGAATTATCATATTCATCAATGTAGGGCTCCTTGTCAGGGATATATCAGCAAAGATGAATATATGGAGCAGATTCGGGGAGCTATGGACTTCTTGGGCGGAAATTATCAGCCGATGATCAAAAGTCTGGAAAAAAAAATGCAGGATGCGTCAGACCAGTTGGATTTTGAGAAGGCGATTGAATACAGAGAGCTTTTAACCAGTGTCAAAAGTGTGGCGCAGAAGCAGAAGATTACCAGCAGTGACGGAGAGGACAGAGATGTTCTGGCACTGGCAAAGGATGACAGAGATGCGGTAGTGCAGGTGTTTTTTGTCCGCGGAGGCAAGCTGATTGGAAGGGAGCACTTTTATGTGACCATTGCAAACGAGGATACCGAGGAACAGATTATGTCAACCTTTATCAAACAGTATTATGCGGGCACACCCTTTGTCCCAAAAGAGATCATGCTTCAGACAGAAGTGGATGATGCTCAGATCGTCAGTGAATGGCTCAGTTCAAAGCGGGGGAATAAGGTCTATATCCGCGTGCCGAAAAAGGGCAGCAGAGAAAAGCTGGTGGAGCTGGCTGCGCAGAATGCAAAGCTGGTTCTCAGCCAGGACAAAGAGAAAATAAAAAGAGAAGAAGGACGCACGCTGGGGGCGGTCAAAGAGATTGCGGGGCTGCTTGGAATGACGGGTATTCAGCGGATGGAGGCCTATGACATATCCAATATCAGCGGATTTGAGTCGGTCGGTTCCATGGTTGTCTACGAGAAGGGGAAACCCTGCCGCAGTGATTACCGTAAGTTCAAGCTCCGGACAGTAACCGGACCGGATGACTACCGTTCCATGTATGAGGTGCTTACCCGCAGATTTCAGCATGGCCTGGAAGAACGTCAGGAGATGAGGGAGAAGGAGCTGGATGAGACATATGGAAAGTTTTCAAAGTTTCCCGACCTGATCCTGATGGATGGCGGAAAGGGGCAGGTTCATATCGCAGAGCGTGTGCTTGATGAACTGCATCTGGATATCCCGGTATGCGGTATGGTAAAGGATGATTATCATCGTACCAGAGGGTTGTATTTCAGGGATCGGGAAGTGCCCATTGACAGGGACAGCGAGGGCTTCCGGCTGATCACCAGAATACAGGATGAGGCACACAGATTTGCCATTGAGTATCACAGGTCACTGCGGAGCAGGGAGCAGGTGCATTCCGTTCTGGATGACATACCGGGTATTGGACCGGAGCGCCGCAAAGCACTGATGCGTGCCTTTCAGTCGCTGGAGGAGATTAAAAATGCCACGGAAGAGGAGCTGGCTGAAGTACCGTCCATGAATGCGGGGAGTGCGAGAAGTGTGTATGCGTTTTTTCATTGAGAAGAGAGGCGGCATGTGATAAAATCTGGTATGAGGCGGCTGGGTAGTGAGGCAATTTTGTACCGGGGGATATAGATCAGACTCGATGGTGCAAGCACCTTAGCCTCGTCTGATCTATATCCCCCGGCACAAAATCGCATTTACATCTGCGGCACAAAATCGCATTTACATCTGCGGCACAAAATCGCATTTACATCTGCGGCACAAAATTGCATTTACATCTGCGGCAGAGATCGCATTTACGTCTGCGGCAGAGATCGCATTTACATCTGCGGCAGAGATCGCATTTACATCTGCGGCAGAGATCGCATTTACGTCTGCGGCGGAGATTGCATTTACACCAGCGGACAAAATCGCATTTACATCAGTGGACGAGATTGTATTTACATTGATGGCAGGGAACACATTTGAGACAGGAATGGGAGAAGAATATGGGAATTACAGTTGAAAAAATGGTGAAACATATGGGGTTAAAGTCATATACACCTTGTGTGGATTTAAGTAAAAGCATCATTGAAGCGCCGGATGTGAACCGTCCCGCATTACAGCTGAGCGGGTATTTTGAACATTTTGATGAGGAGCGTATTCAGGTGGTCGGTACGGTAGAGTACACATATATTCAGCATCTGGATAAAGAGACAAAGATGGAGCGTTATCGTCAGCTTCTCAGCTATAAGGTGCCATGCGTTGTCTTCTGCCGGGATTTGGAGCCGGAGGAAAGCTTTTTAAAAATTGCAGCGGAGAATGAGATTCCTGTACTGGGAACGTCCTATGCTACCTCATATTTTATCTCTGAGGTTACTTACCGGCTGAGCAAAGAACTGGCGCCGTGTATTTCCATTCATGGTGTTCTTGTGGACGTATATGGAGAAGGCCTTCTGATCACCGGAGAGAGCGGCATCGGAAAAAGTGAGGCCGCATTGGAATTGATTCGAAGAGGGCACCGTCTTGTTACGGATGATGTGGTGGAAATTCGTAAGATCAATGATTCTACGCTGGTGGGAACCTCACCGGACATCACACGTTATTTTATCGAGCTGAGAGGCATCGGAATCATCGATGTAAAGACTCTGTTCGGCGTGGAGTGTGTGAAGGAAAAACAGAACATCGATCTGGTCATTAAGCTGGAGGACTGGAAAAAAGGCGCGGAATATGACAGACTCGGACTGGAAGATGAGTATATGGAGATTTTGGGAAATAAGATCATATGCCATTCCATTCCGATCCGTCCGGGCAGGAATCTTGCTGTTATCTGTGAGGCGGCTGCCGCAAACCACCGTCAGAAAAAAATGGGTTACAACGCAGCCCATGAGCTTTATCGCAGAGTACAGGAAAATCTGGGAAAAGAATAAAAAATAAAGGAGATATTGACATGGAGAGAGAAAACATATGGAAAAAATATCAGGAAGATAAAGGAAAAAAGGTCTTTGCATTTGCGGAGGAGTACAAGGATTTTATCAGCAGATGTAAGACAGAACGCGAGTGTGTAACGGAAATTGTTGCCAAAGCCAAAGAGCAGGGATTTGTGGATCTGGATGAGGTGATTAGCACCGGCGGAAGTCTGAAGCCGGGGGATAAGGTATATGCAAATAACATGGGAAAGACACTGGCGTTGTTTGTTATCGGTACAGAGCCGATGGAGCAGGGCATGAATATTCTCGGGGCACACATTGATTCCCCCCGTTTGGATCTGAAACAGAATCCGTTGTATGAGGATACGGATATGGCTATGCTGGATACACATTACTATGGCGGCGTGAAAAAATATCAATGGCTGGCATTGCCGCTGGCGCTTCACGGTGTGATTGCAAAGAAGGATGGCAGCGTGGCAGAGGTAAATGTAGGCGACAAACCGGGAGATCCGGTGTTCGGCGTCAGTGATCTTCTGATTCACCTGGCTGGTGAACAGCTGGAGAAAAAAGCCGGAAAAGTGGTGGA
This sequence comes from uncultured Lachnospiraceae bacterium, assembly GCA_964428795.1. Lineage (GTDB taxonomy): Bacteria > Bacillota > Clostridia > Lachnospirales > Lachnospiraceae > CAYRZL01. The sequence continues at coordinate 10,938 of CAYRZL010000003.1, forward strand.
AGGAGAAAATCTGGATGTGCTGGTGGGAAGCATTCCGTCGGAGGAAGGCGAACAGGACAAGGAAAAGGTAAAAGAGAGAGTAAAAGCGAATATCCTGAATATTTTAAAAGCAGAATATAATGTGGAGGAAGAGGATTTTCTTTCCGCAGAGATTGAAGTGGTCCCGGCAGGTGAGGCGAGAGACTATGGATTTGACCGGAGCATGATCATGGGTTACGGACATGACGACCGTGTATGCGCTTATCCGTCCTATGCGGCGATTGCCGAGATGGAGACCCCGAAACGTACCAGCGCATGCCTGCTGGTGGACAAAGAGGAAATCGGAAGCGTAGGAGCTACAGGTATGGAGTCCCGTTTCTTTGAAAATACGGTGGCGGAGGTTATGAATGCGGCGGGCTGTTATACAGAGCTTGGATTACGCAGAGCGCTGCAAAATTCCATGGCGCTGTCCTCTGATGTGAGTGCGGCTTATGACCCGAATTTCCCTTCTGTCATGGAAAAGAAAAATACAGCATACTTTGGAAGAGGTCTTGTTTTTAACAAATATACAGGTGTCAGAGGAAAATCCGGTTCCAACGATGCAAGCGCAGAGTACATGGCAAAGGTTCGCAGGATCATGGATGAGGGAAATGTGGCGTTCCAGACAGCAGAGCTCGGAAAAGTAGACCAGGGCGGCGGCGGAACCATAGCATATATTTTGGGCAATTATAATATGCAGGTGATCGACAGTGGTGTGGCAGTGCTGAACATGCATGCCCCGTGGGAAATTATCAGCAAAGCGGACCTGTATGAAGCGAAGCTGGGTTACAAAGCCTTTTTGGACGCAGAATAAGCAGGAGTATCTATGAGTGAATTTTTGAAGAAGCTAAAAGAAATCATTCCGGAAGATAAAATAATGGAACAGGAGCCTATGAGCCTCCACACGACTTTCCGCATCGGCGGACCGGCAGACCTGTTGATCCGTCCCACCGAGGAACAGCTGATTCGTGTTGTGTACCTGTGCAGACAGGAAAATGCGGATTATACGGTCATTGGAAACGGAAGTAATCTACTTGTGGGAGATCAGGGCATCCGTGGTCTGGTTATAGAGATTGGGTCAGGCATGAGCAAAGTAAACGTGGATGGTGATACGATGACGGTACAGGCAGGCTCGTTGATGGCGTCGTCTGCTTCGGAAGCCGCAAAAGCATCTCTGTCCGGTATGGAATTTGCCCACGGTATTCCGGGGACATTGGGCGGAGCGGTCGTGATGAATGCCGGAGCCTACGGTTCAGAGATGAAGGATATCGTCACCTCCGTCCGGGTGCTGGACACGGACGGAACGGTATGTGAGCTTTCTGCGGATGAATTGGAGCTGGGTTATCGCCATAGCTGTATTCCAAAGAGAGGCTGCATTATATTATCCGTTAAGCTGCAGCTTGTAAAAGCAAAACAGCAGGATATTTATGATAAAATGAAGGAACTGAGAGAGTGCCGCGTGTCAAAACAGCCTTTGGACTATCCAAGCGCCGGGAGTACATTTAAACGTCCGGAAGGACATTTTGCCGGGAAGCTGATTCAGGACTGCAACCTGAAAGGATATACGGTCGGAGGCGCCAGGGTTTCTGAAAAACACAGTGGTTTTGTCATCAATGCGGGCGGCGCCACTGCATCGGATGTGCGTCAGCTGATGCTGGATGTACAGAAAAAGGTAAAGGATACGTTTCAGGTGGAATTGGAACCGGAAGTGAAATTTGTTGGAGAGTTTTAATATTCAGACAGAGGAGAAAAGGAGGTTGTTTGTATGCAGTTTGTTATTGTGACAGGTATGTCGGGCGCCGGAAAATCCACAGCGTTAAAGGCGCTTGAGGATATGGATTATTTCTGTGTAGACAATCTTCCCATTCCCCTGATCGAAAAATTTGCGGAACTGACCGCTGCGGATCCCGGATATGAGAGAAATGTGGCTTTGGGAATTGATATCCGAAACGGTCGTGCGCTGGATGAGCTTCAGCAGGTGTTGGAGCATATGCAGGAGAATGGCGTGCAGTTTCGCATCCTGTTTTTGGATGCCAGTGACGAGTCGCTGGTGAAGCGTTACAAGGAGACCAGAAGGAATCACCCTCTTTCCAGAGGAGAGCGGGTGGACAAGGGAATCGCTCTGGAGCGCATGCGGGTTGCATTCCTGAAAGAACATGCAGATTATATTATCGATACCAGCCAGCTTTTGACGAGAGAATTAAAGGCTGAGCTGGAAAAAATTTTTTTGCGAAATCAGGATTTTGGGAATCTGTATATTACGATCCTGTCCTTCGGATTTAAATACGGGATTCCGGCGGATTCGGATCTGGTATTTGATGTGAGATTTCTGCCAAATCCCTACTATATACCGGAGCTTCGACCGAAGACGGGAAATGATGCGGAAATCAGAGAATTTGTTATGAGGTCGCCTCAGGCCGGAGAATTTTTAGACAAGCTTGAGGATATGATCCGCTTTCTTACCCCTAACTATATTGTGGAGGGGAAAAATCAGCTGGTCATCAGCATCGGATGTACCGGTGGAAAGCATCGGTCGGTGACGCTGGCAAATCAGATCTATGAGCGTCTGGATAAGAACAGAAATTATGGACTTCGGATCGAACATCGGGATATCCAGAAGGATGCAGCCAGGGGGAAATAAAAATGTCTTTTTCGCAGGATATAAAAACAGAACTGGCAAGGCAGATACCAAAGAGCAGACACTGCCGGATCGCAGAGCTTGCAGCGATCATTATTTTTCTTGGGAAATGTGATCTTGGACAGGATAGAGAAAAAATACAAATTGTGACGGAAAACGTGTCTCTGGCAAAAAAGGTTTTTTCACTGTTCAAAAAATGCTTTAATGTGAATGCGCAGACAGACATAAAGCAGAGTGCGGTGCTCAGTAAAAATCATATTTATCACGTGACTGTGGCAGGGCGTGAGCGGGTGTCGGAAATCGCAGAGGAGCTTCATCTTGGGGAGCAGGATTTTGTGAATCCGCAGATCGTGGAAAAGTCCTGCTGCCAGAGAGCGTTTATCCGGGGAGCTTTTCTTGCGGCAGGGTCCATGAGTGATCCGGATAAGTCCTATCATCTGGAGATCGTATGTCAGAGTGAGTCTCACGCCAACAAGCTGGTAAAGCTGATCGGAGCATTTCATGTGGAGGCAAAGGTGACTGCCCGCAAAAAGAAATATATCGTATATATCAAGGACAGTACACAGATCGTAGATTTTCTCAATGTGGTGGAAGCGCATCAGTCTCTGATGAAGCTGGAAAATGTTAAAATAATAAAAGGGATCAGAAATTCAGCCAATCGGCAGTTTAACTGTGATTCGGCAAATATAAATAAAATTGTGAGTGCGGCGGCAAAACAAAAAGAGGACATTCTCTATATCGAGGAGCATGGAGGACTGAAGCAGCTTCCGGCAGGACTTGCAGAAACTGCCAGAATCCGGCTGCAGTATCCGGAATTATCCTTGCAGGAGCTGGGGGCATTATTGGAACCGCCGGTGGGAAAATCCGGTGTGAATCACAGGCTGCGCAGAATCGGCGCCATTGCCGCGGAGATGAGAGGGGAGCCTCATGACTAAGAAAAAATTATTGTTTATATTTAACCCAAGATCCGGAAAGGGGAAGATCCGTAATCATCTGGTGGAGATTGTAGACACTTTTGTGAGAGCAGGGTATGAGGTGAAAATCCATTCTACCCAGCGGCATCATGACGCCCTTGAAATGGTGCAAAATGAGGGCGGCTTCTACGATCTTGTAGTCTGCAGCGGCGGTGACGGTACACTTGATGAGACGGTGAACGGTATCATGCTGGGAGGTCACTGTATTCCTATTGGTTATATTCCTGCGGGTTCCACCAATGATTTTGCACAGTCCATAAGTATCCCCAGAAACATGCGCCGGGCAGCAGAGGTGGCGGTGAATGGCGTATGTAAACCTTTTGATGTGGGGAAATTTAATGAAAAATATTTTGTGTATATTGCCGCCTTCGGCTTGTTTACGGATGTATCCTATCTTACCAGCCAGAATTTAAAAAATATATTCGGGCATGTGGCATACCTGCTGGAAAGTGCAAAGCGTCTGATCGACATACCGTCTTTTCACATGAAAGTGCGTTATGGCACGCGGGAAATTGAGGATGAATTTGTATATGGTATGATTACGAACTCCATATCCGTGGCGGGAGTCAGAAATATGACCGGAAAAAATGTGCAGCTGGATGACGGTGTGTTTGAGGTGAACCTTATTCGTATGCCGCAGAATCCCATTGAGTTAAATGAGATTTTCACCACGTTGATCAATTTTAAGGAGAGATCCGAGTACATTTATTCTTTTAAGACGTCTCATCTGGAGATTGAATGTGAGAAGGAAGTGTCATGGACGGTGGACGGCGAATTTGGGGGCGACTGCAAAACAGTTGTGATCGATAATAAACATCAGGCTTTGAAGATAATGGTAAAAAGCAATGCAGATTCCTGGCAAAAAGCGATGGAAAAAGACTTGTAAAACATGTGAATTTTGTATATTATTAAGGCAGCAGGTTTGTAAATTTGAAAATGGAGGTAATACATTATGTTAGTATCAGCAAGCGAAATGCTTAAAAAAGCGAAAGCAGGTCATTATGCAGTAGGTCAGTTTAATATCAACAATCTGGAATGGACAAAAGCCATTTTGCTGACTGCACAGGAGAATAATTCTCCGGTTATCCTTGGCGTATCCGAGGGCGCAGGAAAATACATGGGCGGATATAAGACAGTAGTTGGTATGGTAAACGGTATGTTGGAGGAGCTGAATATTACTGTTCCGGTTGCACTGCATCTGGATCATGGCAGCTACGAAGCATGTTATAAATGTATTGAAGCAGGATTTTCTTCCATCATGTTTGACGGTTCTCACTATCCGATCGAGGAGAATGTGGAGAAAACAAAAGAGCTTGTAAAGGTTTGTGCGCAGAAGGGTCTTTCTCTGGAAGCAGAGGTAGGCGCTATCGGCGGCGAGGAAGACGGTGTTATCGGAATGGGCGAGTGTGCAGATCCGAATGAGTGTAAGATGGTTGCAGATCTCGGTATTGATTTCCTGGCAGCAGGTATTGGAAATATTCACGGAAAATATCCGGAAAACTGGGCAGGACTGAGCTTTGAGACTCTGGATGCGATCCAGCAGAAAACCGGTGATATGCCTCTGGTACTGCATGGAGGTACAGGCATTCCTGCAGATATGATCAAAAAAGCAATCTCACTGGGAGTTGCAAAGATCAATGTAAATACAGAGTGTCAGATTTCCTTCACAGCAGCGACAAGAGAATACTTTGAGGCAGGAAAGGATCAGGTAGGAAAAGGCTATGATCCGCGTAAGGTTCTGGCTCCTGGTTTTGAGGCGATCAAAGCAACAGTAAAAGAGAAAATGGAGCTGTTTGGTTCTATCGGTAAAGCAGAATAAAAGATTATTTGGTTTCTCATGCGGGAAATTCCTTGAAAAAGGAATTTCCCGTTTTTTATTGGACAAAATTCCGGCAATTTTTTCAGAATTATGTAATATTGACATTTTTAAACAGCATTTGGGAGACAAAATTTGTGTACAAAATAATATAAAACTTGACAATAATGAACAACTAGAGTATAAAATAGTAGTTGATAAGCAAAAATAGAAATAAAACAAGTTAATACTTAATAAAACATTATTTAGAAAAAGATTAAAATATCAGAGTGTAAAGAGGCATACAAGTATGAAATTAAAACTTACTAATGTGGATTGCGGGTATCCGGGATTTCAGCCGGTTCTCCGGGGTGTGGATTTTTCAGTGGAGTCCGGTCAGATCTGCTGTTTGCTGGGACCGAATGGCGTAGGAAAGACCACTCTGTTTAAGACGATTCTGGGACTTTTGAAGCCCCAAAGCGGTCTGGTGGAAATGAACGGAGAAAATATGGCTCACTGGTCTGCCCGTAAGCTGGCTCAGAATATCGCATATGTATCACAGTTCCATAATCCTCCCTTTCCCTACAGGGTCAGAGATGTGGTTCTGCTGGGACGAGTCAGCAATACAGGATATTTCGGAAGTCCTTCGGAAATGGATTATGAAATTGCCGAGGCTGCAATGGCGGACATGGGAATCACTCATCTTAGGGATACGGTTTATACGGATATTTCGGGAGGTGAGAGACAGCTTGTCATGATTGCCCGGGCGCTGGCTCAGGAACCACAGCTTCTGGTTATGGATGAGCCTACTTCAAATCTGGATTACGGGAACATGGTACGAGTCATGAGCAAAATCCGGTCTCTGAAGAAGAAAGGTTTTGGGGTCATTATGACCACCCATTCACCGGATCAGGCATTTATGTGTGAATCTACCGTATGTCTGCTGCAGCGGGGGGCGCCTATGGTATTTGGATTTGCCCATGAGGTGATTACGGAGGAAAACATGCGCTCTGCCTATGGCGTGAATGTAAAAGTGATAGAGTTTTTTGATACATATAACCGGCTGGTGCGGATGTGTTCTCCGCTGCTGGATGAAGAATAAAACGGAATCAAAGAAAAACATTTCCCTGAGAGGGAAGAAAGGAGAAGTAATCCATAATCTGCGAAAAATATAAGCGGTGTGGATTACATATTTAATGTTATGGATCATATTGTATTGACGATTGTAATAGTAGCGATCATTGTCTTTTTGCTGATTATGTCCATTCGTATCGTGCCTCAGGCACATGCCTTTGTGGTGGAGCGTTTCGGACGTTATAAGAGAACCATGGATGCAGGTATTCATGTTATCTTTCCCTTTGTAGACCGGGTTTCAAGAAAAATATCCCTGATGGAGCAGGTCGTTGATTTTGCACCCCAGCCGGTTATCACAAAGGATAACGTTACCATGCGTATTGATACGGTTCTTTATTTCCGGGTTGTGGATCCGAAAATGTATGCATACGGGGTCAACAATCCGATGCTGGCGCTGGAAAATCTTACATCTACTACGCTGCGTAATATAATCGGTGAGCTGGAACTGGACGAAACCCTGACCAGCAGGGAGATCATCAACTCCAGCATGCGTTCCTCCATGCAGGAGGCTACCAGCGTATGGGGCATAGAGACCACCCGTGTGGAACTGAAAAATATCACTCCTCCTGCAGCGATTCAGGATGCAATGGAAAAGCAGATGAAAGCAGAGAGGGAACGAAGAGAAGCAATCCTTATCGCAGAAGGAGAAAAACAGTCTGCAATTCTGGTGGCAGAAGGAAAGAAACAGTCTGCGATCCTCAATGCTCAGGGTGAGAAGGAATCTGCGATTTTGCGGGCAGAGGCAGCAAAAGAGGCTGCAATCCTTCAGGCGGAAGCAGCAAAAGAAGCTTCCATCCGTGAGGCAGAAGGTCATGGAAAGGCGATCGTTTTGCTTCAGGAGGCCAATGCAGACGGTATTGAAGTCCTAAACCGGAAAAAACCTTGTCCGGAGGTGCTGCAGTTGAAGGGACTGGAGGCATTTGCAAAAGCGGCGGACGGGAAGGCTACAAAGATCATCGTACCTTCTGAAATCCAGAGCCTTGCAGGTCTTTTGACGACAATGAAAGAGGTAGGTGCGACAGCTTCACCGGAAAATCCGGAACTGAAGTAAAAATCTGTTTATTGCCGGCTGTGCGGCGATATGCGGCAATAAAAATTCGTGAACTATAGAACAGTAAAGGAGTGAACACATATGCCAGGCGGAGGAATCGGAGGAATCGTAGGCAGTCTTGCCGGCGGCATGGGCGGCGGCATGGGCGGCGGTATGGGCGGCGGCATGATGGGTGGTATGGGCGGTATGAACGGTCAGAACACTCGGAATGCATCGGCCTCTCAGAATAATCAGTCCTCTTATGACGTTTATGATGTAGACCGCTGGAAACGTGCGGATGGCATGGATGAATCATCGACAAATGTGCAGATGGTTCGGGATGCCTGGGACAGAAAGGATGCTGAAAAAAAAGCTGCAAAAAAAGAAAAAGCCCTGTTGAAGAAAAGTAAAAGAAAGATGACAGGTATTTTTGCAAAAAAAGAAAGAAAAGCAGCAGAGGAAGCAGTGTCCGCTGAAATGGAAAGACCAAGGACGGGTACGATCCATACTTCTGAAATGAAGAAAGCTGAGCACAATATTGAGTCGGTTGAGCCGGCCGGAGGGACTGTATCTGCCGGTGCGGACAGAATACCGGTATTATTGCAAAATGAGGAGTATATTCAAGGAAAAAGATGTAATTACCTCGGTCTGGAAACACCATCCGGTATCGAGCCATTTGTAACTTCAAATCCATTAAATTCGGTTATATTGGCTGTTGACAGTTTGTCTATGGGGTCTTTGATGCTGAATCAGGTGAAAAGACCGGAAGGGAAGCTGCCGGAACATACTGTGCCGGAGAAAGGTTTTTCCGGAACTGCCGGAGAGATGGAGCGTGAATCTGCAACAGATTATATGGATGCTTTTCGTGAAAACCGGGAAAACAGAAAATATAGTGTTCATATTGTGTGATAAAAAAGTGAAGTCTTGCGGACGGATGTTCAAAAGGTGCGCAGGACTTTTTTGCCGCTGAGAAGGTGGCAGCATTGGAAAAAGCGGTTGGTTTTTGGAGTGTGTACAGATTATGAGAAAAACAAAACAAATTGTAGCCATAATATTAGTTGTATGTTTAACAATGATGCTGGGCGGCTGTCGTTACAGCGACACGATGGAGGAGATTCTGTACAGTGCCTATAAGGATGGAGCAATCAATCTGAATGCTCCTTTTCAAATGGCAGAAAATGAATTGGACAATGAGGATAAGAGCGATCAGTTGAAGGATTTGGAACAGCAGGACGACTCGGAGCGAAAAAATGAGTCCGAAAGTCTGGGACTTGCAGAGGATTCGGAATCAGATGAGGCAGATACGGACAGCGGGTATATGGTTGCCTACAGTAACAGCGGCAAGAGCACCGGAACCTCGGATCAGACAAAAAAAACTTCGGATGCAGATAATGCGGTGACAAATGCGGATGAAGGATCTGACTCCAAATCGAATGATGGACAGACCGATTCCAATGGCGGAGGCACCGATCATTCGGATGAGGATTCTTCCAGTGTGGGTCATTCATCCCCAACGAAAGAGGAGGAAAACGGGAAGGACGGGGTTACAGGCGATGACGGAGAAGATCCCAACGGCGATAATTCTGAAGATACGGACAAAACCATAGTTTCCCCCGGCGGTGAGCAGGAGCCGATTCCAACCGGTGATACCGTTGCCGCTGTAGGAGCATTGGCAGAGATGCTTGTTATATTGGGCTGTGAGGACTCCCTTATAGCCACGGATGCACAGACTGCGCAGAAGGCTCAGAATATTTCAGCATTTGAGGGGCTTTCCGGTGCGGAAGCATTGTGGGAAGGAGATGGTCTGGCAGGTCTTGGATCTGCAGGCTTTGACCGGTTGATGGAATTAAAACCGGATCTGATTCTGGAGCTCAGCGGAACAAGCACGTTCAGCGATGCGCAGATCAGCACACTGAAAGCAAACGGTTCAAAGTATCTTTCTCTTGCAGCAATGACGACTGCGGCGGATATTGAAACGGATATGTACACACTGGGAAGCATGCTGGGAGATGAAGCAAAGCAGCGCGCCGAGGATTATATTACCTGGATGGATAGTACCTTATCAGAGTTAAAATCCATATCAAACAAGTATGAAACCTGTTATACATTGTATGTGGATGACTGGGATTTTGATGTTCAGATATCCCTGGACGGTACTGTTTTGGAACAGGGAGCTGCAGTCATAGATTCCTATAAAAATGAAGGAGCTATGTGCATCAGCAATCTGCTGACTTATGCGGGAGTCAAGAATACGTCTTCCATACAGCCTTATAGCGCATCAAAATTCAGGGGATATTTTCTTCCGATGACAACGCTGGAGGGAAATGAGGCTTTTTCCTTTACAAGAGGAGCTCTGGGATCCATGGTATATTCCAGAAGCTATGCATGGACCACGCCTAACAGCCTGGCGGGTACGGAAGAGGAAAATAAAATGACTGAGCTACCCTACGCACTGGGCGGAGGAGAGGCTTTCCAGTATATTCTGGTGGCAGATCAGTATGTAGCCGCCGGCATTAATGCTTCAAAAGAAACAGAATACGGTATGTGGAGTATATTCACGGACAAAATCACAAATGAGTCCGGGGATATAGAATTTGTGGGGTATAACCTGGGATCGAGAATGGTGGCTTCCAGACTTGCCCAGGATGGCAGCTACGATGTGCTCGTCAATCCCCAGGGCTATTCTGACTGGACAAAAGGGGGATGTGAGAGTGTGCTGGAAGCAGTGTGGGCTGCATACAGTATATCCGGCATCATTGATGAAAGCACCATGGAAAATTACATATTAGAATTTTATTCCAATTTTTATAATACATCACTAACAGATGAAGAACTGTCAGGGATTCTGGAGGGCAATTAAATGAAGCGGGACAGAATGCAGCGGGAAATTCTGGACAATCAGATACGACTGAAGATGAATGAGGGAAAAGACACCGAATTATTTTCCGAGGTAGAGAAGAGACGTTTTTCCATGTCGAAAGAGGGGAAACGGTGTCTGATTCTCGGTATAATTCTGGTCGTGGTTTTGATTCTTTCTATTTTTTTCGTGGTGGAGAGTCTGTCTATGTACACCTCTCCGGCAATTATGTCGGAGACGGTCATGCGGCGGGTCAGTGATCTGGTGGATATTTTGTCCGGAAACAGAAGCCAGAGCCAGATTCACTGGTTTATCTTCCAGTTTATATCGGCGGCTGTGGCAGGGATTATGCTGTCCTTGGCAGGAATCTGTTTTCAATCCACATTTCAAAATCCCATGGCTTCTCCGACCATGCTGGGTGTTCAATCGGGAGGAACCATAGGTTCCCTGATATACTGCACGTTCTTTTTTGTGCCTATGATATCGCCGATGTTGTCCATGGGGTCAAGCAACGGTCTTGATCTGCTCATGGTGGAATATGAAAATATGTCCATGTTTCAGAAGGTGGGGCAGTATTTCTTTACGCTGGCAGGATGCATGATCGTAGTGATTATCGTCATGCTCATGGCGAAGGTGGCAGGAAGAGGAAAGATCGCCACGGTGCCTTTGATGGTAGGCGGTACCATCTTCAGCAGCTGTGTTTCAAAAATTATCAATCTGGTGGAATATTATGAGACAATCACGGGAGCGGATGAATCCATTATAGAGGAAGTACAGTCCATGCAATCGGGAACCTTTACCCCTATCTGGCAGCCGCTGATCATGGTGTGTTTTCTGATCACTGCAGTACCGCCGATCATACTGGCGCTGGTAGGCAGAAACAGATTAAATGTCATGACCTACGGAGAAGAGGAGGCCAGAGCGCTGGGTGTTTCCATCCGTACCACCCGGGTGTATTACATAGTTGTCAGTACTTTATTGACAGCATCTGTTATTGCATTCTGCGGAAATATCGCTTTTGTTGGTTTGATTGTTCCTCATTTTGCCAGATTTATTGTGGGAAATGATTTCAGACATCTGGTGCCGGCGTCAGCATTTTTGGGAGGGATTTTTATGCTGGTCGCATGGGATGTTTCCTATTCGGTGTCTATGGTGGTAAATACAGGAATGATTGTAAGTGTGCTGGGCAGTGTGCTGTTCGCAGTATTTATGATTGTATACAGGAGGCGCGGAAATGCAGATTGGGCTTAATGAAATCAGAAATATGTGCAAGGCTGACAACCGTCGGCTGAAAAAAAGAATTTGGATCGTGGGGCTCGTACTGCTGGCTCTTTTCTGTGTATTTGTATGTTCCAGAACGACAGCTCTCGGATTTGTATCCCCTCTGCAGGCGCTGGATAATCTGTTTGTGGCGCTTAGATTGCAGCTTTCCAGACTTGTGGATGGCGCTTTGTATGCAAACCGGAGACTGGTAATGGCAGATCAGGAATATTATCTGGAAACTCTGGGACGTTTTCAGGCGGCAGTTACCATCGTGGCTTTGGGAGCGGCGCTGTCTGTAGCGGGAGCAGTGTTTCAGTGTGCGTTTCGCAATCCGATCGCCACACCGTCCATGATAGGTACCTCCAGCGGAATCCGGATCATCAATATGATCCTGGTACTGATGTATTCCACGGGAGCTTACACTATGATAAAGGAGAGGATGATCATTTCCTATATCGGATCTCTGGTGATACTTGGGATCCTTATGGGAGTGGCAAGGCTCATGTCAAAACAGAGGGTGTCCTCTGCGGATATTCTGCTGATCGGTACGGTTTTTACCCGTATCGCCATGCAGGTAGTCAGCTATGTACAGGCAAATGTGCTTGAGGATGATGATTATCTGGTGCTGCAGGAACTGAATATATATGGTTCCGGTACTGGAACTACCAAAGGAGTGGGGATTGCGCTGATCGTGATCGTGGCGGCTCTCATTCCTATTTATCTGACCAGAATGTCCTTAAATACCCTGAGCTTTGGGGATGAGGATGCCCGTTGCCTGGGCATACGGGCTTCTGTGCTGCGGGGTATATCCCTGATCTGCAGCACGCTGCTGTCCGTATCTACTCTGGTGTATCTGGGAGATGTGGGAATGCTCTCCATGCTGATTCCGGTGGTGTGTCGTTATACCTTTGGTTCGGATACCCGGTATCTGCTGGTAGGGAGCGCCTTTTGCGGGGCATTGCTCATGCTGATCTGCAGAATTATCGTCTCCGCGTTTGCATTTAATGAGTATCTGAGTGTGATATCCATAGGAACCATTGTGGAAGTGATCGCGGCGCCGCTGATGATATTTGTTATATTCAAAAACAGAAGAGGATGGGAATAAACAATGAGAGTGAAACCAACAAAAAGTATGATCGGATATATCATTGTCCTGATTCTTTCTCTGGCTCCGGCTGTTCTGGTGAACCGTCCGGCGGGATATCTTCCCTTTTTCGCACTGCTGTTCTATGGTATTTTATCTGCGGCACAGTTGATATTGGTGAAAAAAAAGTTTGCTTTAAGTATTGTCGGCGTGGAGGGAAACTGCTTTCGGAGTGACACGGGAGAGTTTGGTATCTGGATGGAAAATAAAAGCTGTTTGCCGGTACCAAATATATATGTAAGTTTTTTTATACGAAGCAAAAATGGAAAAGAACGTCACAGCTATCCCATGCACCTTACCATGTCTCCAAAGGAAAAGAGAAGGTTCGAGGTTGAAGCGGATTTTTCCCATATCGGAATGTTCGAGACAGGTTTGGAAGAACTGAGAATCTATGATCTGCTGGGCATCATATGTATGGAATGCCCGGTGGAAGAAGTAAAACAGGTGGCGGTGCTTCCGCGCCAGTATTATCTGGACGATCTGCCGGTCAGTGACGTGGCACTGAATGAGAGCAACCGCTCAGTGACGGCAGCTTCTCTCTCCGGTTACGATTATACCGGTGTGCGGGAGTACGCTTACGGAGATCCCATGAAAATGATCCAGTGGAAGCTCACAGCCCACGCCTGTACTTTGGTGACAAAACAGATGGAGAGTTATACAAATGTGGGAATGACAGCGGTTTTGGATTTTAGGATTCCCCCCTATGAGGCGGATGTCCGCCTGTCCATGCTTGACAGTGTGGCGGAGGCTGGAAGCACTCTTGGGGATTTTGCCAGAAGACAGGGACTTGATTTTGACATGATGTTTTTCGGACTGGAAGGAAAGCGGCGGGAGATGCCTCATTCTTCGGAAGAGTTCATGCCTTTTTTAGAGGATATTTGTATTGCAGACGGAGACAGGGAATGCAATGTGGTTTCTATTTTAAGGGAGGACTGTACCAATGTTCATGGTCAGTCAAACGTTATTTTATGTACCTCATGGCTGGATGAGGAGGTTGTCACCGCATTGATTTTCCTGAAGCATTGTGGGAAAAGACCCATGCTGATACTGTTCATGCCGGAGCTGATTCATGACAGGGAAAAGGAAGCCATGCTCAGTCCTATGCATGTGTTAAGATGCGCGGATATACATACAATGGTAGCTTCGTCCGCAGAAGGGCTGGTGATGGGATGAAGAAATATTTAACGGGACATATCTGGGAATGGCTGTTGTGCACTCTGATGTCGGCAACAATGCTCATCACATTTTCGCAGGGATTTTATATTCCGAATAAGGTGGCGGACAGCTTTCCCCTTGCGCTTATTGTATCGGCGGTGGTTTTATTCCTTTTGTTGCTCACAGGATACAACCGGGTGGGGATGATCCTGTTTCCCATTTGTCTGGTTTTGCTGGGGATCTGCTTCTTTTTCTGGCTGAGGATAAATGAAATAGATATTGTGGATAAGGAGGGCAGCGCTACCGCCATATACATCTATTGCTTTGCCGCTATTATTTTTCCGTTGATTACATATCTGCTGGCAAGAGGGAGAGTTGGCATCTGCGCCCTGTTTTTGATCGGCATCTGTCTGTTCGGTGTTATAGACTATTTGAATTATGACATGAAAGTCTGGTGCTGCGCAGTTTTTGTATGCTGCGGACCTGCCCTGTTTGCTCTGCGGATGTATCGGATAAAGTCTTTGCAGGGAAGCGCTTTTGCACCGGAGTTTTTCAAGCTGTTCCGGACAGCTGTTTTGGTAGGTGTGTTTGCACTGGCACTGGCATTTGCTGTGTATGGAGGGATCATCAGACCCTTGTCCCCGCCTACGGCAACGGTGAATCTGGTGACAAAATATATGCGGTGGGAGATACTTGAGAAGACCGGCATCACGGACAGTTATACGGTTCCGGATGAACTGCTGAGTGCAAGAAACAAAGACAGCACTACCTCCTCCCAGAAACAGAAGGAAGAGGAAGAAAACGAGGAAGGAAGAGAGCAGCAGAACGGACAGGAGGATGACAGTGACAATCAGAAAGATACGGACGGAATCAAATCCTCTCTGGGAGATGAAACCGGAGGCGGAGATGGCCAGGAAGTGTATTATAGGATGATCCGTCTCACAGAGATTCTTCTGGACAAGCTGCCGCTCATTATTATCCTACTGTGTATCGTCATCGTCTGCATACCGTTGTTAAAGTGCTATTTGTGGAAGAAAAAAATAAAACAGGCATGGGCGCTGACCGCAACAGAACGGGCTATATGGATGGGAAAATACTATCTGACAAAGTTCAGACGACTTGGGTATAAGCGGCTGCCCTGGCAGACGGAGCGGGAATATGTACAAAACATGGGAACTACCCTTGGAAACTATACGGAAGGTACCCTTTCCCTGTCAGAACTGATGGAAATATACATAAGAGCAAGATATGGCGGTGAGGAGCCTACGAGGGAAGAAGATCAGAAGCTGATGGAATTTTACCCTGTGTTTCGGAATAATTACCGCAGAAAGAAAGGCAATATCAATTATTTACTGAAATATTTTAAGATATAGGAGGAAACATTGAAATGGAACAAAACATCTCAGGACTTACAGCTCAGGAAAGTGAATATGCGCTGCGGCTGATAAACAGCGTAATTGAGAATGTGGAGAAAGAAATCGTGGGCAAGCGTGAGGCCATTGAACTGGTTCTGACTGCGCTTCTGACCCAGGGGCATGTACTTTTGGAGGACGTACCCGGTGTGGGAAAGACAAGCCTGATCTCTGCGGTTGCAAAGAGTATAGACTGTGGATTCAAACGTATACAGTTCACGCCGGATCTGATGCCATCAGATGTGACCGGATTTTCCGTATATAACCAGAAAACCGGAGAATTTGAGTTTCGTCCCGGAGCAGTCATGAGCAATCTGATCCTTGCAGACGAGATCAACCGGGCATCGGCAAAGACCCAGGCATCTCTCCTGGAAGCAATGGAGGAAAAACAGGTGACAGTAGATTCCATGACTTACAAACTGGAACCGCCCTTTATGGTCATGGCAACCCAGAATCCGGTGGAGTCTTTCGGAACCTACCCGCTGCCTGAAGCTCAGATCGATCGTTTTGTACTAAAACTCAAAATTGGTTATCCAAGCGTGGAGGAGGAGCAGCAGATCATACATGCAAAATCCACAGGCGGTGCGGAATTGTCGGCAGTCATCACCAGAGATGAGGTAATCTGGCTGACACAGATCGCGACGAAGGTTTATATGGATAAGGATATTGAGCGATATATCGTGGAGCTGGTATCTGCTACCCGGACAAATTCAAAGGTAACACTTGGATCCTCGCCCCGTGGTTCTATCGCTCTGAGCAGGACCGCGAAGGTAAGAGCACTGTTTTCAGGGAGAGGATATGTAATCCCGGATGATGTGAAATATATGGCGCCTTATGTGCTGGCACATCGTCTGATACTCAGTCACGAGGCAAAAGCGCAGCGAATCATGCCGGAGAAAATTATAAAGGAAATTCTGGACAGTGTGATCGCACCATCCTAAAAGTAAAGGAGGAAAGACATGAATGGAATAATTGTAAGGTCAGGAGCCTTTGTTCTGGCGGCAGCACTGGCTCTGCAGATGGGAAGCTATGCTTCCATGAATACTTATGCAGCGGAAGACGAAACAGATACTTTGGTATTGACTGATCCCGTAATCGATACAGAATCAGAGGAAGCTGCATCCATGAACTCCGGACAGATTGTCACCTATGATTGTGTATGGTTTGGCAGTTATCCACAGGCGGAGGTGGTATCCTCTGATATGGCGTCTATTGATGAGGATGGAAATGTGTCTCTGCTTTCTTACGCTATGATCGGCGGGGATTATATCAGATCCGATGATCTGATCGTAGATGATGAGGCTTATGCGAAGCTCACTGCGGCTGAGGAGTCTGAGTGGAGCGAAGATGGGGACATTACCATCGACGGTGAGACATACCGCAGGCTTTCCTCTGACGATGCGACAACTGCGTCCACAAATACAACCGGAGGATATTATTATTGGGCAAATGATGAGGATAGGTATCATTATTTCAAGTATGAGCCTGTTAAATGGAGGGTGCTTTCCGTGGATGAGGACAGCAATCAGGCATTACTCATGGCAGACATCTGTCTGGATGACCAGCCTTATTATGTGAATTCCGCGACCAGTGCTGTGTCAGGTGTCACCTATGATGTGAGTACCATTCGCAGTTGGCTCAATGGTTATGGTAAAAGTGAAAATAAAAAATCAAAAGACTATACAAAGTCCAATTTCATGGATGCGGCATTTTCCGCAGCGGAGAGAGCTGCCATCCCACTGACCACCGTAAAAAACACAGCATCCATGCTTCAGTCAAATGTGGCGAGCGGTGATGACACGGAGGATTATATTTTCCTTCCTTCTGATCAGGAAATGTTTCAGTATAACGATATCATCACAGATGCTTTCACCTATGGTTTTGCGGAAGATTACAACACTGCGGATGAGGGCAGACAGCGCCAGGCCAGTGCCTATGCCAGAGCTATGGGAGCATTTTCCGGAAATGCAAACTATCCGTATAATTGTGCCTATTTTCTGAGAACTACAGTTTATAACAGTACGGTTGGCAATACCACTTATACAACAGCAAAATTTGTGAATCAGATAACGTACAGCGGAGCAGTCAGCGCAGTAAACAATGTGAGTCGTAATGTGGGCGTGTGTCCGGCATTGTATCTGGATCTTTCAAAAACAAATCTGTACAGCTATGCTGGAACCGTCAGCACAGACGGTACAATGTCAGAGACGGAAAACGACAGAATTTCCATCGCCCAGGCAGATATTATCCTTTCTCTGCCGGAGGACGGTTATGTCTATACAGGGGATGAAATAACACAGGAGATCACTGTCTCCTATAAAGAGGAGATTCTGAGCGAAGGACTGGATTATCAGATTAGTTATACAAACAACGTTTCCGCGGGAACAGCCGAGGTGACGGTGAGCGGAATCGGAGATTACATGGGATCTGTCACAAAAACCTTTGTGATTAGCGGTACCGATATATCCGATGCAGCGGTCACTTTGGAGTACGACAGTGTATCCTATGACATTTTTGACGTATCCCCAAAAACACCGGCAGTTACCTCCGTTGTTCTGGGGGACGCTGTCCTGCCTGAAAATACATACACTGTGTCTTATGAAGATAATGTTGAACTGGGAACAGCCACAGTGATTGTGACCGGAAATAATGAGGCAGGATATACAGGAGAAACAACCGCTGCCTTTGAGATCGTGAAAGATATCATAACCCTGGAGGAGACTGATATAGATGAGCCAAAACAGGATGAAGAAGCAGGGACGGTTACCTGGGACTGCGTATGGTTTGGCAGTTATCCACAGGCGGAGGTGATCACGCAGGAGATGTCTGAGGAGTATCAGGTGTATTATGCGCGGTATGGCGGCATAGGTTCAAACAACGGGGCAGTGCTGGATACCGTTCAGGATGGAGATACCATTGTAGATGATGAGTTATATGCGGCATTAAAGGGTTCACAGGATTGGGATTCCAACAATGATCTCATTCTCGGAGGAGTGAAATATCACCGGCTCAGAGGATTGAATGCCACAACAAAATATGCAGAAAAAACGTCAGGCTATTATATCTGGGAGAATATGACTACCTACCATTATTTCAAATATGAACCGGTCAAATGGCGGGTGCTTTCCGTGGATGAAGAAAATGATCAGATGCTGCTGCTTTCGGACAAGATTCTGGATACACAACTATACAATAGTGTAAATAAAAAGGTGACCTGGGCAGGCAGTACGATCCGTAGCTGGTTAAACGGGTATTCGAATTTGAAAAATGATTACGGAACTGACTATAGATCCCAGAATTTTTCAGATCAGGCATTTTCGGATAACGAGCAGGAGGTTCTTGTGAAAAACCGTATTACAGCTCCGGAAGGTACGTCCAGTGTTACGGACAGAATATTCTTCCTCTCGGAAGAGAACATAAAAAATGGAGCTTATGGAACTTTAAAAGACGCCTTGAGAAGCAAAAGCAGCACTTATGCCAAAGCAATGGGGCTGTACAGTGCTATTCCCTCAAACGGAAGAGATACTGCTTCTCTGAATTACTGTAACTGGTGGACACTCAGTTGGTATTCAGGAATTATCAGCGGTAAAAATGTTACTTCCTATGCAACAAATGCGGGAATCAGCCGGGAAGTGAGTCTGGGAATCGATGTGAATACCGGTTATATCGGTGTGCGCCCGGCGCTGATTCTGGATACCTCCGCAGAGCAGTATGGCTATGCAGGAACAGTCAGCTCGAACGGAATTATAAGGGAACAGGAGGAGACCACCTCTCTGGCAGCAGCTCTTGTGGATTTTGAGGAGAACCTTTCCGAAGAATCCGGCGAGGAGATTTTGGAAGGTATGACCGTGTACTTGAATGGACAGATACTGGAAAAAGACGTGGATTATAAGGCGGCTTTTCATAAAACTGTAACGGAGCAGGGGCAGACAGAGATACTCATCACGATTACCGGATGCGGTAATTACAATGGCTATGCCAGCGTTTCTTATCCGGAAACCGCAGAGGAAGAGGAGGAACCGGATGATGATCTGAATCATGCTGCGGTGGATAACGGTCTTGCCAATGAGGCAGATGCAGACGGAAACTGGTATTACTATACAGATGGCAGGATAGATACGTCATACACTGGATTTGCTGCAAACAAGAATGGCAGCTGGTATGTGACAAAGGGAAAGGTTACCTTTAAAGATAACAGTGTAATCAAAGATGCTTCAGGCGCTATTGGAACGAAGGGAACCTGGTACTATGTAGTTGGAAGTAAGGTGCAGACCTCCTACACCGGCGTGGCAGATTACAAAAATGCAAATGGCTGGTGGTATATAAAGAAAGGAAAGGTGGACTTTAGCGCAAACACCGTAGCAAAGAACAAAAATGGCTGGTGGTATATAAAGAAAGGAAAGGTGGACTTTAGCGCAAACACTGTAGCAAACAACAAAAATGGCTGGTGGTATGTAGTTGGCGGAAAAGTACAGTTTGACTATACTGGTGTAGCGAACTACAAGAATGCAAATGGCTGGTGGTACATTAAGAAAGGAAAGGTAGACTTTACCTATACAGGAAAGGCGAAGAACAAGAATGGCACCTGGAATGTTGTAAAAGGAAAAGTGGTTTTCTGATTAAAAATCAATTAAAAATAAAACAATATAAAACTTGACAAAACTTATCTATTATTGATATAAATATAGTTGTATTACATAATGAACATGTAAAAACATTACAAAAATAGAAAAAAGTCATCAATGGAGAGATCTATTTATGAAATAATTTTTTTATGAGGAGGTTGTTAACCTATGAAATTAGAAAAAGTCAAGAAAATAGGTATCAGTCTGACTGTGGCTGCTACGATGGTAGCCCCCTCGCTGACATCTATCACAGCGAGTGCAGCGTCAGATTACGAGATTGCATTTCCAACGGAATCTATGAGTGTGGAAACCACGGATTCAGAGGGGCGCGAAATTATGACAACGCTGACCCAGCGTGCCGCTTCCGAAATCCCGCTGATATTCGGAGTCAATGTTATCTCAGGTAACATGTTCAGCGGTCTGCAGTATCTGGCTGGTACATCCGTAAATGAAAATCCGGATCCGTATCTCTGGAATTACAACTATATGCAGGAGACCGGAAAGGAAGATCTGCCAAAAGGTACTTATTATGAGAATATTGGTAATGATCTGACAAATCCAAACGGACTGTATCAGAGCGGCGGCGGAAACCAGGCTTATGGACAGTCTGTGGAATCCCTTGGAGGAGTGGGATACGCAGTGGGTTATCGTACCGACGTTGTATTTAGCTTTAATTCCATCCTGGTAGATCAGATTGACTGGGTACGCAGTCTGAAGCCCGGAGATACGTATTATCAGGAAGGTGATGAGAACTACAGCCCTCTTTTGGCAGATGTTCAGACCGCCGGCGTATCGGCTCGTCTTTATTCATGGACAGATCTGGGAAGTGCTCTGTCCGCTTACTTGGAAGAGCATACGGATCTGACCACCCGTTATGACGATCCGGAGATTATCGGTAATGATGTGGCACAGTTCTCAGCAGGTATCCCGTATTATATCGCATCCCTGATTGCGGACGGTACTATTGAAAAGAAGACAGCGGCTTATGTCAGTGCAATTGATGAGTATACTCTGACATGTACGAATCCTGCCGCTGCAGGAAATGTAGCTGCCGATGTATATGCAGAGGTTTGCAACTTTAATTATATAACTGGAGACTATACGATAGAAAAATTGATGGAGGAGGATGTGGATCTGATCATTCTGGCAGCCAGCGGTTATGGTTATGCTAACTCGGGAAACTCTGGCGGAGCTACCGGCGGTGTCGGTGGTCCTGGCGGCGGCGGAGCCGCAAACACTTCCTCCAAACTGGACATCCTGAATGCAATCGAAGCCTTGGGTTATACTGCTGATGAGACTCCGTTGGTAATGGATTCCAATACAGTCAGCGTACAGCTTGGCAACAATGGTTACAACTTCTCCCCGATCACTCCAATGTTTATGCCTTATGTACAGACTTATGCTTATATGGATGAGCTGGCAGAAGTGAATGAGGCGATCAATCCGGTAGCCATGGTAGTATTTATGATGGATGAGCTGGCTCACGTTACCGATGAGGCCTGCAAAGATGTTGCATTGTACTATATCGGAAGCAAATGGGATTCTGTAGACAGCGAATACGACAGAGTACCGGATCTGGAGAATTATGTGTATGATAAAGATGCGATCATCGATGCAATCTATGACGGTGTAAATTATGCATTGTCCGGCGAGGCAGAGGAAAACGGAAACTATCTGATGCCTGCTTACAGAGCAACAGAGACAGCATACCAACTTCTGACAGAGTCTTCCACCACAGAGATTCCGGAAGAAGGTCATGATTATGTTACGGTAGAAGTGAATGGCGTAACAAAATATCTGGATCTGACAGCTTTGATTGCATCTGACAGTGATGATGCAGATGATTCAGAGGATGATTCCGAAAGCGACGGAAACAATGAGTTTAACTATGATGATATTCGTACAAGCTATGAAGCAATCATCGATTACTACAACACAAGCGAGTATGGCTATGGCGATGACCTTCAGACAACACTCCAGAATTATGCTGACCATATGGTATTGCATGTATGGGAGCCGGATTTATCTGTAGAGGGATCTTATGTATATGATGATGAATCAGGTGATGATGAAGTTGTAATTGAAGATGGTCTTACTGATACAGCAGCTGAAGACGGAAACTGGTATTACTACACAGATGGGGAGGTAAATACCTCCTATACCGGATTTGCTGAAAATAAAAATGGAAGCTGGTATGTGGAAAATGGTAGAGTTACATTCAAAACCAACAGTGTAATCAAAGACACCACAGGAGCTATCGGAACAAAGGGATCCTGGTATTATGTAGTAGGAAGTAAAGTCCGGACGGATTATACCAACGTAGCAAACTATAAGAATGCAAATGGCTGGTGGTACATCAAGAATGGTAAGGTAGACTTTACATATACCGGATTTGCATCCAACAAAAACGGCAGCTGGTATGTAGAAAAAGGTCAGGTTAAGTTCAATAAAAACAGTGTAATTAAAGATACCAAAGGAACTATTGGAACAAAAGGAACCTGGTATTATGTAGTAGGAAGTAAAGTTCAGACCAGTTATACCGGCGTAGCAAACTACAAGAATGCAAATGGCTGGTGGTACATCAAGAACGGTAAGGTAGACTTTAGTGCAAACACTGTAGCAAAGAACAAAAATGGCTGGTGGTATGTAGTTGGCGGAAAAGTACAGTTTGACTATACTGGTGTAGCGAACTACAAGAATGCAAATGGCTGGTGGTACATTAAGAAAGGAAAGGTAGACTTTACCTATACAGGAAAGGCGAAGAACAAGAATGGCACCTGGAATGTTGTAAAAGGAAAAGTGGTTTTCTGATTAAAAATCAATTAAAAATAAAACAATATAAAACTTGACAAAACTTATCTATTATTGATATAAATATAGTTGTATTACATAATGAACATGTAAAAACATTACAAAAATAGAAAAAAGTCATCAATGGAGAGATCTATTTATGAAATAATTTTTTTATGAGGAGGTTGTTAACCTATGAAATTAGAAAAAGTCAAGAAAATAGGTATCAGTCTGACTGTGGCTGCTACGATGGTAGCCCCCTCGCTGACATCTATCACAGCGAGTGCAGCGTCAGATTACGAGATTGCATTTCCAACGGAATCTATGAGTGTGGAAACCACGGATTCAGAGGGGCGCGAAATTATGACAACGCTGACCCAGCGTGCCGCTTCCGAAATCCCGCTGATATTCGGAGTCAATGTTATCTCAGGTAACATGTTCAGCGGTCTGCAGTATCTGGCTGGTACATCCGTAAATGAAAATCCGGATCCGTATCTCTGGAATTACAACTATATGCAGGAGACCGGAAAGGAAGATCTGCCAAAAGGTACTTATTATGAGAATATTGGTAATGATCTGACAAATCCAAACGGACTGTATCAGAGCGGCGGCGGAAACCAGGCTTATGGACAGTCTGTGGAATCCCTTGGAGGAGTGGGATACGCAGTGGGTTATCGTACCGACGTTGTATTTAGCTTTAATTCCATCCTGGTAGATCAGATTGACTGGGTACGCAGTCTGAAGCCCGGAGATACGTATTATCAGGAAGGTGATGAGAACTACAGCCCTCTTTTGGCAGATGTTCAGACCGCCGGCGTATCGGCTCGTCTTTATTCATGGACAGATCTGGGAAGTGCTCTGTCCGCTTACTTGGAAGAGCATACGGATCTGACCACCCGTTATGACGATCCGGAGATTATCGGTAATGATGTGGCACAGTTCTCAGCAGGTATCCCGTATTATATCGCATCCCTGATTGCGGACGGTACTATTGAAAAGAAGACAGCGGCTTATGTCAGTGCAATTGATGAGTATACTCTGACATGTACGAATCCTGCCGCTGCAGGAAATGTAGCTGCCGATGTATATGCAGAGGTTTGCAACTTTAATTATATAACTGGAGACTATACGATAGAAAAATTGATGGAGGAGGATGTGGATCTGATCATTCTGGCAGCCAGCGGTTATGGTTATGCTAACTCGGGAAACTCTGGCGGAGCTACCGGCGGTGTCGGTGGTCCTGGCGGCGGCGGAGCCGCAAACACTTCCTCCAAACTGGACATCCTGAATGCAATCGAAGCCTTGGGTTATACTGCTGATGAGACTCCGTTGGTAATGGATTCCAATACAGTCAGCGTACAGCTTGGCAACAATGGTTACAACTTCTCCCCGATCACTCCAATGTTTATGCCTTATGTACAGACTTATGCTTATATGGATGAGCTGGCAGAAGTGAATGAGGCGATCAATCCGGTAGCCATGGTAGTATTTATGATGGATGAGCTGGCTCACGTTACCGATGAGGCCTGCAAAGATGTTGCATTGTACTATATCGGAAGCAAATGGGATTCTGTAGACAGCGAATACGACAGAGTACCGGATCTGGAGAATTATGTGTATGATAAAGATGCGATCATCGATGCAATCTATGACGGTGTAAATTATGCATTGTCCGGCGAGGCAGAGGAAAACGGAAACTATCTGATGCCTGCTTACAGAGCAACAGAGACAGCATACCAACTTCTGACAGAGTCTTCCACCACAGAGATTCCGGAAGAAGGTCATGATTATGTTACGGTAGAAGTGAATGGCGTAACAAAATATCTGGATCTGACAGCTTTGATTGCATCTGACAGTGATGATGCAGATGATTCAGAGGATGATTCCGAAAGCGACGGAAACAATGAGTTTAACTATGATGATATTCGTACAAGCTATGAAGCAATCATCGATTACTACAACACAAGCGAGTATGGCTATGGCGATGACCTTCAGACAACACTCCAGAATTATGCTGACCATATGGTATTGCATGTATGGGAGCCGGATTTATCTGTAGAGGGATCTTATGTATATGATGATGAATCAGGTGATGATGAAGTTGTAATTGAAGATGGTCTTACTGATACAGCAGCTGAAGACGGAAACTGGTATTACTACACAGATGGGGAGGTAAATACCTCCTATACCGGATTTGCTGAAAATAAAAATGGAAGCTGGTATGTGGAAAATGGTAGAGTTACATTCAAAACCAACAGTGTAATCAAAGACACCACAGGAGCTATCGGAACAAAGGGATCCTGGTATTATGTAGTAGGAAGTAAAGTCCGGACGGATTATACCAACGTAGCAAACTATAAGAATGCAAATGGCTGGTGGTACATCAAGAATGGTAAGGTAGACTTTACATATACCGGATTTGCATCCAACAAAAACGGCAGCTGGTATGTAGAAAAAGGTCAGGTTAAGTTCAATAAAAACAGTGTAATTAAAGATACCAAAGGAACTATTGGAACAAAAGGAACCTGGTATTATGTAGTAGGAAGTAAAGTTCAGACCAGTTATACCGGCGTAGCAAACTACAAGAATGCAAATGGCTGGTGGTACATCAAGAACGGTAAGGTAGACTTTAGTGCAAACACTGTAGCAAAGAACAAAAATGGCTGGTGGTATGTAGTTGGCGGAAAAGTACAGTTTAACTATACAGGTGTAGCAAACTACAAGAATGCAAATGGCTGGTGGTACATTAAGAACGGTAAGGTAGACTTTACCTACACCGGAAGAGCAAGCAACAAGAACGGTACATGGAATGTGGTAAAAGGAAAAGTAAAATTCTAAGTATTTCCGGGTTGCTTTCATCTAAAACAGGATAAATCAAAGTGGTTTGTAAAAAAATAACGAAAAAGCAGATAATTTCAAGGGTTTTTTAGGCAAAAGAGAAAAAATTGGTTTTACCTATTGCAATTTATGAAAAATTGCGTTATCGTTATCACATACAAAGAAGTAATGAACAAGGGCGTTCCAAGTAACTGGAATGCCCTTCTTTATTACTAAGTATGTGAAAGAAAGCTCAGGTGGAGGTTTCTATTCGCTGAATGGAGATATTTCATTCAGGAAGGAATGAAGTCAGACCAGGGGGATTTTATCGAAAGAGAGGATAAAGAGATGAGTGAATACTTTAACGTGGTAGACATTTTCGGAGAAAACGTGTTCAATGACAGTGTAATGCAGGCTCGTCTGCCGAAAAAAGTGTATCAGAAGCTGAAACATGTAATGGACGAGGGATCAGAGCTTGATCTGGAAACCGCAGACATTATTGCACATGAGATGAAGGAATGGGCGATCGAGCAGGGGGCAACCCATTATACCCATTGGTTCCAGCCATTGACTGGCGTGACAGCAGAGAAGCATGATTCTTTTATCACTTCTCCTGATGGAAGAGGAAAGATCCTGATGAGCTTTTCCGGTAAAGAGCTGATCAAAGGCGAACCGGATGCTTCTTCCTTCCCGTCCGGTGGTTTGCGTGCCACCTGTGAGGCGAGAGGATATACCGCATGGGATTGTACTTCTTATGCATTTGTAAGACATGATGAAGCAGGAGCAACACTTTGCATTCCTACCGCATTTTGCTCCTACACAGGAGAGGCGCTGGATCAGAAGACACCGCTGCTTCGTTCCATGCAGGCGATCAACGAGCAGTCATTGAGACTGCTGAGACTGTTTGGAAATACAACCTCCAAAAAGGTTATTCCGTCTGTTGGACCGGAACAGGAGTATTTCCTTGTTGACAGAGAAAAATATTTAAAGAGAAAAGATCTGATCTATACCGGACGTACTTTGTTTGGTTCCATGCCGGCAAAAGGACAGGAACTGGATGATCACTATTTCGGAAGCATCCGTCCACGTATTGCGGCATTTATGAAAGACGTAAATAAAGAGCTCTGGAAACTGGGCGTTCCGGCAAAAACACAGCATAATGAGGTTGCTCCTGCACAGCACGAGCTGGCTCCGATCTACGAGACCTGCAACCTGGCAGTAGATCACAATCATCTTGTAATGGAGATTCTGAAGAAAAAGGCAAACGAGCATGGTTTGCAGTGTCTGCTTCATGAGAAACCATTTGCGGGAGTGAACGGTTCCGGTAAACATAATAACTGGTCTATTACTACGGATGATGGTATCAACCTGCTGGATCCGGGCAAGACGCCTCATCAGAACAGGCAGTTCCTGTTGGTTCTTACCTGTATCATCAAGGCAGTAGACGTGCATGCAGATCTGCTTCGTGAATCCGCAGCAGATGTGGGCAATGATCACAGATTAGGAGCAAATGAAGCGCCTCCTGCTATTGTCTCCATTTATCTTGGAGATCAGCTTCAGGATGTAATGGCTCAGTTGATCAGCACCGGCTCTGCGGAGCGTTCTCTGACAGGGGAAGTGTTAAAGACAGGTGTAGATTCTTTGCCGGATTTCATGAAAGATGCAACTGACCGAAACAGAACATCCCCGTTTGCATTTACAGGAAATAAATTTGAGTTCCGTATGGTTGGTTCCCAGGATTCTATCTCTGCACCAAACGTAGTATTGAACACGATTGTGGCAGAAGCTTTTGCGGAGGCTTGTGATGTGCTGGAGAATGCGGAAGATTTTGATGAAGCACTCCATACTCTGATCAAAAAACAGGCGATCGAGCATCAGAGAGTTATCTTCAATGGTGACGGATATTCCGATGAGTGGGTAGCAGAAGCTGAGCGCAGAGGTCTGCCGAACATCCGGTCTATGGTAGATGCGATCCCGGCTATCGTGACAGAGAAAGCTGTAAATCTGTACGAGAGATTCGGCGTATTTACAAGAGCTGAGCTGGAGTCCCGTGCGGAGGTATTGTACGAGAAATATGCAAAAGAGGTTAATATTGAAGCGAGAGCCATGATCAATATTACAAGCAAATCCATTATTCCGGCTGTTATCAAATATATTTCTTCACTGGCAAGCGGTGTAAACAGCGTGAAGGCGGCATGTGACTGTGACTGCAGCGTTCAGACAGATCTGTTAAAAGAGTGCTCTGCACTTCTGGCCCAGACAAGAGAGGCTCTGTTAAATCTGGAAAAAGTGACGGACGCAGGTCTGGCAATGGAAGAAGGAAAAGAGCAGGCCGCATATTACAGAGATGAGGTAAAGACTGCCATGGAAGCGCTGCGTAATCCAATCGATAAGCTGGAAATTATTGTGGACAAAACTATGTGGCCGATGCCATCCTATGGAGATTTGATCTTTGAGGTTTAGCCCCGAAGAATAAAATATTGATGTTGATCACGGGTATATCTAATCCCCTTAGTTAGTATATACATCAACATGAAAGAAAGAGATCATTTTGATCTCTTTCTTTCATGTCTCAGGAAGAAGCCTCATTATAATACAAATTCCCGGGCAAATGTTTCATATGCCTGTTTAGAATTAGTATTTTTCCATGTGAGATAGACAATTCCTTTTGCTGTCAGGGGACAATTCCTGTAATACTCCTCATAACAGCCGGGACCCCAATCATCTGTAATTGTGACGCCTTTCCCGGCTAATACATTTGCAAGTATGGTTTGTATGTTTTCTGCTTTTTTTATTCTGGGTATAAATTGATACTCCTTGCAATAGTCTCTGTTTTTCTGAATTACAAAGTCAACATTTTCATCCAGTACAAAAAAAGTTTCATCTTTAAAATCACGGACATTCACCATATTATTTTGAGCCAACGGATGATATTTAGAGTAGCAGATCACTTTATTGGTTGTTGTGATTTCCTTTTTGTAAAACAGTGGATTTTCCAATCCGGGGTGTTCCATAATTAAAATCATGTCAAGTCTGTCCCGGGAAAGCTGAGAGAGAAGTGATTCCAACCCCATGCAATGAAGATCAATTTCTATTTGGGGATATTTATTCTCAAATTCAGAAAAAAAACGGTGAACACTGTCGGGCAGTACCCATCCATCCTGATAGCCAAGGCGAATACAGCATTGCTCTGTGTCCTGTATGTAGTGTATTCTTTTTTTTACATCTGTTAATTCCATTTCCCAAGACAAAAACAGACGATAATATTGCTGCCCGGCCTCTGTGAGCTCTATTTTCTGAGTTGTTCGTTTTAGTAATTGACAATTGAGCTCTTTTTCCAGTTTTGCCACATAACGGCTGACGGTAGGCTGGCTTAAGAACAGTTTTTTGGCGGCTTTTGTATAGCTTTTCAGTGAAACAGTTAATAAAAAGCACTCAATCTCCAGACGATTCATACGCTATTCCTCCTGAATCTACTATATAAAAACTGTTTCCAAACGTCAAGGTCAATCGTTCCGATATACAAAACGAATAGCAAACAAAACAAATAGGATGGAAGTAGGTTTATATTTTGTTCCGTTCATGGTAATGTGCGCTTCCTTATAAATATTTATATTTGGCGTCCAGCCCCTTTCCCTCAATCTCAAAGCTTGCATATGGAGAAATCTGCGGATCGTCAATGACCTTGTACAGACGATAGAGCTCGGGCAGAAAGACTTCCCAGTTTCCTACCTCTTCTGCTGCGTGTGCAGCCCAGATCAAACCGGAGTCCTCATACTGATCTCCTTTCTCATGAAGCGGTATTGCGGAAGACATACCTACGATACCGGCTTCGGATGGCTGCCATTGGTGGACGCGGTAAGCTTCTTTTCTCGTTGTTTCCGGGTCATAGGTATCCTCCTTACCTTCCAGATTAAATCCTACAGCAACGATCGCATGATCATACTTGATGATTTTCCGTACATGGTCGGGAACCTTTGCCACATCATCAAGCCGGATGTACGGGGTGATCAGGTTACCGTCATTCCATTTTTGCGGAGCACGATGGATGGAGCCGATTGGCCCGTTTTCTCTCGGATCGATCATCCATGAGAGACCTACATGCTGATTTGGGTGCCAGAGGTTATCGCATTTTTCCATATTACACCAAAACCAGTTGATCATTTTTGCTGTTACTCCATCCAGTTCCCACTCCAGATGTGTTCCTGTTTCGTCCTGTCTTGTTTCTTTTAACATGATTCTTCTCCTTTTCTGCATATATTTTAATTGTAATAATATTATTTGATCTTATTATAAAAGAAATGAGGATGCTTGAGAAATTCCAAAATATAACATAGATTTATTCATATTTGTAACAGATTTTTTCCCCTTTGGAGTTGCTTATTATGGTCAGATAGAGTAAAATGAAGGCTCAGCAATGACATTCAGTAGGGAAAAGGAGTAAAAAGGATGTACAGTTTTAAGAGCCGGGTGCGTTTCAGTGAAGTAGATGCAGATCAGAATATGATGCTGACTTCGATTTTGGATTATTTTCAGGATTGTGCTGTATTTCACGGACAGAATGCAGGACTTGATATCGATGAGCTGAACCGCATGGGTTATGCATGGATTTTATCTTCCTGGCAGGTGATCGTAGATCGCTATCCAAAATTTGGCGAGGAAATTACCATCAGTACATGGGCATATGATTTCAAAGATTTTTATGGATATCGTAATTTGAAGATCGAGGATGCAAACGGTGAGGTGGTTGCCTATGCAAATTCTATATGGATTTTTATGGATATACAAAAGGGTCGTCCATCCAGACTTCCGGAGAGGGTACAGACTGCTTACGGATTTGATCCGCAGTTGCCCATGGATACCGCTCCACGGAAAATCGCACTTCCGAAAGAGATGGAGGCGGCTGCTTCGTTTCCGGTACATAAGTTTCATATTGATGCCTATCAGCATGTAAATAATGAGAAATATGTATTGATGGCCCAGGAGTACCTGCCAACGGATTTTATCGTGCATCAGATGCGTGTGGAGTATCGGAAGTCAGCGGTGTATGGAGATATAATTTATCCGTTTATACAAAGAGAAGATGGTAAAATACTTATTTCTCTGGCGGATGAAAAAGGAAAAGCATATGCGGTAGTGGAGTTTTTACAGCGTCAGGCAGATTAGAATAGAAAGATGAGGGCGAATATGTTTCGTTTAGGTGAAAAACAGGTATTAACAGTAATAAAAAAAGTAGATTTTGGCATGTATCTGGCAGAGACCATGAATTCAGAGGACCGGGTGCTCCTTCCGAAAAAGTATATTCCGGAAGGGACAAAGCTTCATGACAAAGTGGAAGTTTTTTTGTATAAGGATTCCAGTGACCGCCTGATTGCGACGACACTTCAGCCGAAACTGGAGTTTGGAAAATTTGCGGTACTGCGGGTATCCCAGGTAAATAAATTCGGCGCCTTTTTGGACTGGGGACTGGAAAAAGATCTGTTTCTTCCATATAAAGAGCAGCTTTCCAGAGTGAGAGAAGGGGATGAGATTTTGGTGACCCTCTATATTGACAAGAGTAAACGACTCTGTGCCACGATGAAGGGATTGTACCACCTTCTTTGCACGGACGCACCATATGAAAAAGACGCGGTAGTTATCGGCAGGGTTTATGAATTCAGTAATAATTTTGGTACGTTTGTGGCAGTGGATGACAAATATTCGGCGCGTATTCCGAGACATGAGGATACACGTGGCTTAAAGATCGGTCAGGTGATAGAGGCAAAAGTAACAGATGTAAAGGATGACGGAAAGCTGGATCTGACTATTCGTAAGCGGGCATATCTTCAGATGGAGGAGGATGCAGATAAGGTTATGGATATCATTGACGAATTTGCAGGGGTGCTCCCCTTCAATGACAAATCATCCCCGGAAGTAATTCTCAGAGAGACGGGGCTTAGCAAGGCTGCTTTCAAACGGGCAGTGGGACGTTTATATAAAGAACGGAAAATTGAATTTACCGAAAAAGGTATCCGAAGAATATAATAAAATAAAAAAGGAAGTATCACGACAATGTGATACTTCCCAGCAGCGCTACCAGGGCTCGAACCTGGAAATGACGGAGTCAGAGTCCGTTGCCTTACCATTTGGCGATAGCGCTATGTTTTCAACAAAGGCTAGTATACAGGATAACCTCATAAAATGCAAGCATTTTTTTGTTTTTTTCATGAAAATAATCTAAAAAATTTCTACAGCTCCATCTATTTCGGCATATAGTACCGTATTTTCCCGCATAAATTCTGCCTGACCGCTGGTGGCTTCTGTTAATTGGGCGAGCAAAGTGGTCAGACGTTCCTCGGGTACTATCAGTTTTAAAGAAACCATATCCGTATAAATAGAATCCATGGTGGGAATCTGTTCTTTGGCGAGAATGTACTGGATCTTTCCAACACTGTTATAATCGGTATCTACTGTCAGTGGGATACCGGGGCGTTTTTCGATGATGACGCTGGCAGCCAGTCCCTCCTGGGCAGCTTTCTGATAGGCGCGCACCAGCCCACCGGTGCCCAGCAGCGTACCGCCGAAGTAACGGGTCACTACGACCAGTGTGTTGTGAATATCCTCTTTCAATAATACATCCAGCATGGGTCGTCCTGCGGTACCGGCCGGTTCTCCGTCATCGCTGCATCGCTGCAGTTCGTGGTGGGGACCTGCCACAAAGGCGTAGCAGTTGTGGCGGGCATCCCAGTACTGCTTTTTCAGTGCCGCAATGTGTGCCAGTGCTTCCTCTTCTGTTTCAATCGATGTTACGTTAGCGATAAAACGGGATTTCTTCTCTATAATTTCCCCTGTACCGCCAATATATACGGTTTTATATGAAGTCATAATATTTTCCTGCTTTTTCTCATGAACTGTCATTATCATATCAGAACAGGGAGGGATGTGCAAGAGGTCAGATTTCTGTTGGTTAAAAAAGCTGAAAACCGTGGAAAGATATGTATATTACGGTTCGGGTCGGGGGAAATAGGAAAAAGGGGTTTTTGACAGAGAAGAGGAAGGGACAACAGGTATCGGAGAAGGAATCGCAATCCCCCATTGCAAGTCAGAGGTGATTGCCGCACCGGGGCTTGCGGCAATGGTGCTGAAAGACGGGGTAGATTACGATGCGCTGGACGGTGAGCCGGTAAATCTGATTTTTTTGATTGCGGCGCCGGATACAGAGGATAGTGTGCATTTAGAGGTGCTCAGCCGGTTGTCCCAGCTTTTGATGGACCCGGATTTTCAGGATGCACTTAGAGTTGCAAAAACGCCGGAAGAATTTCTGACTGTCATTGATCAGGCGGAGGGAGGCAAAGAGGAGGAAGCAAAGTGTCATTGCGGCCTGTGATACAAAGGTTCCCATGGAACGCTTTAACGGAAAGCCTCTGTTGGAGGTGAAGGTGGCAGACGGGAATGCTGGCTGCGGCAGCCGATCCGCTGCATGTGATTCCCTGTACACTTGCCGGAGCGGGAGCTGCAGGACTTTTGTCCGCATTGTTTGGATGTTCCCTGATGGCTCCTCATGGCGGCGTGTTCGTGTTCGCAACAGTAGGAAAACCGCTGCTCTATATTATTGTATGGATCATTGGTTCATTGATCACATGCTTTATGCTTGGCATTTTAAAGAAGAATGCGCGGACATAAGACGACGTTAAAAGAGGAATGGACAGGGCAGAAGAAGAAAAACTTTTCATTATCTCTATTATTTGCTATACTATTAGTGGAATAATGGAGGAACCCTATGGATTTTGGAGAAAAAAATACCAGAAAATTAAAAAGGGAGCTGAATAAAAAGGGTCCTAAAATAAAGAAAAAGGTATTTGTTATTTTTACAAAGGCCT
Organism: uncultured Lachnospiraceae bacterium; assembly: GCA_964428795.1. GTDB lineage: Bacteria > Bacillota > Clostridia > Lachnospirales > Lachnospiraceae > CAYRZL01. The sequence goes on from CAYRZL010000003.1 coordinate 44,449, forward strand.
TTTTGGCGCTCGTGCTGGCGGTGGTCGTGGCAGGTGTTTCCGCAGGAATCGGCGCAGTGCGGGGAATTATAGATAACGCACCGGACATTTCTGAAATCGATGCTACTCCAAGGGGCTATCAGTCCGTTCTGCTGGATGGGAACGGAGACGAGATCATGAAGCTGGTGGCGGAGGGAGGCAACCGTGTTTATGCAACGCTGGACGAAATACCGGAGGATCTGCAGCACGCATTCGTTGCGATTGAGGACGAGCGCTTTTATGAGCATAACGGAATTGATATCCGAGCAATTCTGCGGGCAGGTGTCCATGGTGTGATGAATGGATTTCATTTTACCGAGGGCGGAAGTACCATTACCCAGCAGCTTTTGAAAAACAATGTGTTTGATAACTGGGTCAATGAGAGTAAGACGGAACGGGTAAAGCGGAAATTGCAGGAACAGTACCTGGCAGTTGAACTGGAAAAGATACAGGATAAAGACTGGATACTTGAAAACTATCTTAATACGATCAATATGGGACAAAATACCCTGGGAGTGCAGGCGGCTTCCCGCAGATATTTTGGAAAGAATGTGTCGGAATTGACGTTGTCAGAGTGCGCGGTTATGGCAGCTATCACAAACAATCCGGAGCGGTATAACCCGATTCATCACCCGGAAAAAAATGCTGCCCGCCGGGAAATTGTGCTGAATTATATGAAAGAGCAGGGGTATATTGATCAGGCGCAATTTGACGAAGCTATGGCGGACAATGTGTATGAGCGGATTCAGGAAGTAAATATGAAGTTCCAGAACCAGGAAAAGGAGATCACTTCCTATTTTGTAGATGCGGTTATGGAGCAGGTGATCGAGGATTTGCAGGAGGAACTGGGCTATTCAGAGACACAGGCGTACACCGCGCTGTACAGCGGTGGTCTTACCGTATGCACTACATTGGATCCTCAGCTTCAGGATATTTGCGACGCACAGGTGAACGACGCGGATAATTATGACGAAGATACAAGCATATCTGTTTCCTTTGCGCTTTCCATTCAGCGCGAGGATGGCAGCATAGATAATTATGACCAGGAGACGATGCTCTCCTATTACCAGAAGGAGGATGAAGATTACAATCTGGAGTTTGACGATCAGGCGGCTGCTCAGGAGGCATATGAAGCATACAAGGCTCAGATGCTGTCAGAGGGCGGCAGTATAGTGGATGGCGGAGAGCGTGTTACCTATGTGCTTCAGCCGCAGGTGGCTGTGACGGTCATGGATCAGTATACAGGGGAAGTAAAAGCGATCGTCGGCGGACGGGGAGACAAGGTTGCAAACCGTACCCTGAACAGAGCTACTTCTTCCACACGTCAGCCGGGTTCTACATTCAAGGTTCTTGCCACCTATGCAGCAGCGTTGGATAAGGGCGGTATGACGCTGGCAAGCGTGCAGGATGATGCACCGTATGAGTATGAAAACGGAGAGGTTGTCAAAAATTATGATAAGAAATACAGAGGATATACGACACTCCATCAGGCAATCACAAATTCCATTAACGTGGTAACGGTGAAGACACTGACCGATATTACGCCGCAGCTGGGGTATGATTATCTTCTGAACATGGGATTTACCACACTGGATGAAAAAGAGGACGTCACGCAGTCATTGGCGCTGGGGGGCATCACATACGGGGTGACGAATCTTGAGCTGACTGCAGCCTACGCTATGATTGCCAATGACGGGACATACATCAAACCGCGGTTTTATACACAGATTCTGGATCATGAGGGTAATGTGCTTCTGGATAAAAAGGCAGAATCTCATACCGTGCTGAAAGAAACCACAGCTTATCTGCTGACGACAGCTATGGAAGATGTTATGACGCAGGGAACCGGAAAGACAGCCAATCTGGAAGGTATGACAGCCGCCGGTAAAACCGGAACGACAAATGACAACAGAGTAACGTTGTTTGCCGGATTTACCCCGTACTATACCTGCGTGGTATGGGGAGCATATGACGACAATTCGTCTCTGGAAAAGACACAGTTTTCGAGGACTTTGTGGAAAAACATCATGCAGGAGATCCATACTGGTCTGGAGGATAAAGAGTTTGAACAGCCGGAGAATATTGTGACAGCAAAAATCTGTACGAAATCGGGTAAGCTTGCTGTCAACGGATTGTGCAACTGTGATCCGAGAGGCTCTATGGTTGTAACGGAATATTTTGAAAAGGGGACAGAACCGACGGAGGTTTGCGACCATCATGTAGGTATGACTATCTGTAAAGAATCCGGTATGGTTGCAGGAGAATTCTGCCCGGATGATCAGAAACAAACGAAGGTTTTTATGACAAAAGGATCTACTTCTACCGAGGATGCAAAATATGTACTTACCAGAAAATTCAAAAACATCACCTGTAATATTCACACAAAGAAACAGGAGGAGACGGAAGAAGAGGATGAAAAAGATTCTGAAAAGAAGAACGACAGTAAAGAGGATGAAAAACAAAACACATCAGAAAATGTGTCGGATATTTTACAGAATATTTTAAATCAGGTGTCACAATAGAAGTACCGGACAGGAAGCAGCCTGCATAACAAGGGCTGCTTCCTTTTGTTATGTATACTTTTTGGATGAGGAAGGGAATGATATAATTGACGGAAAAATGATGCTTTGAAAAACTTTCCTTCAAAAAAACAAAAGGTAAAAAAGTTAATAAAAATGATGTAATTGTCGTAAATGCACAAAACAAATGTTTGGAGAAAAATTGGTTTATTTATCAAAAAAATAGTTTTTGATTTGTGGATAACGTTTATAACTTTGTGTATAACTTGATTTTCCGTTGTTTTTCAAATGTTGATTTGTGGATAACTTGTTTGAAGAAAAAAGTAATTTATTTAAAAATTCTTCTTGACTTAAAAAAAATTGTGTAAATTGCATAGGGTTTGAAGATGTCAAAATAGTTTGATTTTTGCAAGAAAAAAAATAAAGTTGCAAAATATAATACAAAAAAAGTTTACATAAAGAATGTTACAAAAGTGTTTCGTAATTGTTGTGGCATATGGAAAAATAGGGCTTTGTGAACTATGTATATGAGGAAAGTCTAAAAAAAATCTAAAATAATTGAGAAATTGCATAAAAAAATGCTATTTCCTCTTTACATTTTTTGGTGTTTTGTCTTAAAATGAATAGAAATAGTTTAAAAATTATAAAATGTAGTGGAAAATTTATTGTGAAAGTTGTCCAGAATACAATGAATTTAAAGTGGGGGATAATATGATATCAAATCAGATACTGCAAAACACCATTGATGGGCTGAAAAATATTACCAGGATTGATCTGGCGATTATCGATACGGAAGGAAAGGTGCTGGCGAGTACGTTTTCAGATGCGGAGCGCTACATGCATCCCGCAAGAGCTTTTGTGGATTCTCCGGCAGACAGTCAGGTAGTACAGGGTTGTCTGTTCTTCAAGGTGTTTGATGAAAACCAGATGGAATACGTGTTGCTGGCAAACGGGGACAGCGATGATGTATTTATGGTAGGAAAGATTGCAAGCTTCCAGATACAGAATCTTCTGGTTGCATATAAAGAGCGTTTTGATAAAGATAATTTTATCAAGAACCTGTTGTTGGACAATCTGCTGCTGGTTGATATTTATAACCGGGCAAAGAAACTGCATATCGCTACGGATGTAAGACGGGTAGTTTACATTGTGGAAACGAATCGTGAGAAAGAGGGAAATGAACTGGAAAGGGTGCGCAGCCTTTTTGAGGGGAAGGTTCATGACTTTGTCACCGCAGTTGACGAGAAGAACATTATTGTGGTAAAAGAAGTCAGTGAGAATGATACTGCTGTGGAGCTGGAGCGTATTGCCGATATGATTCTCGGCATATTCAAGCCGGATCATAATTATGACATACATATCGCATATGGTACCGTGGTAAATGAAATCAAAGAGGTTTCCCGTTCCTACAAAGAAGCGCGCATGGCCTTGGATGTGGGCAAGACTTTCTTTGAGGATCGCAATATCATTGCTTACTCTGCGCTGGGTATCGGGCGTCTGATCTATCAGCTTCCGATTCCTCTCTGCAAGATGTTTATCAAAGAAATTTTCGGCGGAAAATCACCGGATGAATTTGATGAGGAGACGCTGGTTACGATCAATAAGTTTTTCGAAAACAGCCTGAATGTTTCTGAGACTTCCAGACAATTATATATTCACAGGAATACGCTGGTATATCGTCTGGATAAACTACAGAAGAGTACGGGGTTAGATCTGAGGGTATTTGAAGATGCGATTACCTTCAAAATCGCATTGATGGTAGTAAAATACATGAGATATATGGAGTCGCTGGATTATTAACAGATGATGCTGGCCATATATTTCGGGCATAACGTAAAAAGTGGAGGCATATATGATTAGAATGGAGCATGTAAGCATGACTTACAGTACAGGCACGACTGCCTTAAACGACGTAAGTCTGCACATTGAACCTGGTGAATTTGTCTTTGTCATTGGAGACAGTGGTTCCGGTAAATCTACATTGATGAAGCTGCTGATGAAGGAGCTGGAACCGACAAAGGGACGTATTCGCGTGGATCGTAAGGATCTGTCAAAGATCAAACACAGACAGATTCCGAAATACCGCAGAAATATAGGAATGGTGTTTCAGGATTTCCGTCTGTTGAAGGATCGCAGTGTGTTTGAGAATGTTGCTTTTGCACTTCGTGTTGTTGCAACGCCGACGAGAGTAATTCGAAGAAAAGTACCGCAGATGTTGTCGCTGGTAGGACTTGCGGCAAATTACAGGGCGCTGCCAAGTCAGATATCAGGCGGTGAGCAGCAGCGTGTGGGCATTGCCCGTGCTTTGGTAAATGAGCCGAAGATCCTGCTGGCGGATGAACCGACCGGAAACCTTGATATGACCAATGCATGGGAGATCATGGCACTTTTGGATGAGATCAATCAGAGAGGTACTACGGTGCTTGTGGTAACGCACAATCAGGAAATAGTAGACGAGATGAAAAAGAGAGTCATCCGTTTGAAAAACGGTTCCATAGTCAGTGATGAAAAGGGGGAAGATAATTATGCGGTTTAATACATTTATTTTTACCCTGAGATCAGGCGTTGCGAATATATGGAAAAACAAATTGTTCTCTTTGATTTCCATTGCAACTATGGCGGCATGTATTTTCCTGTTCGGATTATTCTTTGCGATTATCAGTAATTTTCAGAATGTAGTAAAGAATGTGGAATCTGAGGTGGCAATTACAGTACTGTTTGATGATGATGCTACGGATGAACAGATTACCGCTATCGGCGAGCTGATCCGTCAGCGCCCGGAAGTGGCAGATTACAAATATACCGATGCAGATGAGGCATGGCAGAAATTTATTGATGATTACCTGGGTGACAGTGTAGAGCTGGGTGATACATTTGAGGATGACAATCCGCTGGCAAATTCTACCAGCTATACCGTTTACCTGAAGGATGTGTCACAGCAGGAGCAGCTGGTAGAATATCTGGAAACGATACCCGGTGTCCGCGAGATCAACCGATCCGAGCTTGCGGCAAATACATTGATGGATTTCAACCGTCTGCTGACCTATGTGTCCGGCGGTATTATTATCATTTTGATCTGTGCGGCAATTTTCCTGATCAGTAATACGGTTACTGTAGGTATTACGGTACGAAGCGAAGAGATTGGAATTATGAAAATGATCGGAGCCACAGACTTTCTGGTGCGTGCGCCTTTCGTGATCGAGGGTATTTTAATCGGTATCATTGGTTCTGTCATTCCGCTGTTTATATTGTATGAATTGTATATAAGGGTTATTGCGTATATCGGTGACAATTTTGCATTTTTACAGCGTATGCTGAATTTTATGTCGGCACGGTCAATTTTTGAGGTTCTTGTTCCGATTGCGCTGATTCTTGGCGTGGGTGTCGGATACATTGGAAGCTTTTTTACCGTGCGCAAGCATTTGCGCGTTTAATTATTTCAGAGCGATAAAGACTGTCAAGGGGAAGCATTCTGCCGCTCCTGGGCAGTTTTATTGCCATGTATGCGAAAGGAAGCTCCGGCGGAGGTTCCTTTTCGTTGCGTGTTGAGGAACAAAAGACTCCGCAAGGAGTATGTGATCATAAAGCGTGTTTGGAGGGAAGAAAATGATCCAAAACGATAATAAATGGAATGATGACCTGAATCACTATCGCTCCAGTTATACAGGTACAGACAGCCAGGCGGATCTGAAGAAAGAGTACCGCCGCGGCTTAAGAAGGGGATTGCTCGGTATGGGAGTGGTCACCATTATTGTTGTGGTGGTTTTGGGCGGCTTGCTCATAGCCGGAGGAAAAGGTGAAAGTGTGGCAGAAAAGAACGGGGACGGAATCTTATCTGCCGACAACCAGCAAAAAATTCATGAGCTGGCGGAGTATATTGAAACCTATTATTATGAGGATGTAAATGAGGAGGATCTTGTCAATGGTCTTTATAAAGGATTGTTCGAGGGATTGAACGATCCGTACTCCACTTATTACACGGAGGAAGAGTATAAGGATTTGTATGAGACCAGTATTTCCGGAAATTATTGCGGTATCGGCGCCGGACTGCAGCAAAATCAGGAAACTATGGAAGTGGTAGTGACAAAGGTCTACAGAAATTCACCGGCAGAGGAGGCCGGAATCCAGGTGGGAGACGTTATTACATATGTAGATGATATTGACGCCACCTCGATGGAGCTTGAACAACTGGTACAGAATATCCGCGGTGAGGAAAATACAAATGTTCATCTTCAGATTTATCGGGAGGGTGAAACGGATTATCTGGAATTTGATCTGACCCGTAGATTTCTTGATATCGAGACGGTAGAATATAAGATGCTTGAGGACGGTATCGGATACATCTATATTACAGATTTTACCGGGGAGACTGCGCAGCAGTATGAAGAGGCTTATGCCGAACTCATAGCCCAGGGAATGAAGTCTATGATCGTAGATCTGCGTTATAATGGCGGGGGAATGCTGAGCGCTGTCTGCCAGATTCTGGATGATATTTTGCCGGAAGGACGTCTGGTTTACACGGAGTACAATGATGGAAGTGAGGAAGAGTATACGTCTGACGCAGACTGCATTGACATACCGATGGCAGTGCTGGTAAATGAGTACAGTGCCAGTGCATCCGAAATTTTTGCAGGAGCCATCCGTGATTATGAGTATGGTACGCTGATTGGAACGACTACTTTTGGAAAAGGTATCGTTCAGACCATTCAGCAGCTGGAGGATGGAAGCGCGGTGAAGCTTACCGTGGCAAAATATTATACGCCAAACGGTGACTATATTCACGGAAAAGGAATTGATCCGGACATAGAGCTGGAATATGAATTTTTGGGTACGGAAGAAGATGAGTATGATATTATGCTGGACAATCAGATTTTGAAGGCGGTTGAAATATTAAAAGGAGAGACAGATTAAAATGGGCAAGTATTTTGGTACAGACGGTTTCAGAGGAGAAGCCAACAAGACATTGACCGTAGAACATGCGTATAAAGTGGGACGTTTTCTGGGCTGGTACTATGGTCAGATCGATGAGGGAAAATGCAAGGTTGTCATCGGAAAAGATACAAGAAGATCGAGCTATATGTTTGAGTATTCACTGGTGGCAGGTCTGACTGCCTCCGGTGCGGACGTATATCTGCTTCATGTAACGACGACGCCTTCCGTATCTTATGTGGTGCGGACGGAGGATTTTGACTGTGGTATCATGATTTCCGCAAGCCACAATCCGTTTTATGATAACGGAATCAAGCTGATCAATGGTCAGGGAGAAAAGATGGATGAGACTACCATTTCTTATGTGGAAGCTTATATTGACGGTCAGCTGGAGCTGTTCGACAGAAAATGGGAGGATATTCCTTTTGCCACCGGCGAGGATATCGGACGTACGGTGGACTATGTGGCAGGGCGTAATCGCTATGTGGGCTATCTGATTTCCATGGCTGTCCGTTCTTATCGCGGTATGCGTATAGGGTTGGATTGCGCCAATGGCAGCGCATGGATGATTGCGAAGAATATTTTTGACGCGCTCGGTGCAAAAACCTATGTGATCAACGCGGATCCGGACGGTACCAATATCAATAAAAATGCAGGATCCACGCATATTGAAGTATTGCAGAAATATGTGATAGAAAATAATCTGGATGTAGGATTTGCCTACGATGGAGATGCGGATCGCTGCATGGCAGTGGATGAAAAAGGAAATGTGGTTGACGGTGATCTGATCCTCTACATTTACGGGCGTTACATGAAGGAGCGCGGAAAGCTGCTGAATAATACGGTAGTCACGACGGTTATGTCGAACTTCGGTCTGTACAAGGCATTTGATGAGATCGGGATCGATTATGAAAAGACTGCTGTGGGCGATAAATATGTATATGAAAATATGGTGGCAAACGGACATCGCATCGGCGGCGAGCAGTCCGGACATATCATTTTCAGCAAATATGCCACCACTGGAGACGGGATTCTGACCTCCATCAAGATTATGGAAGTCATTCTGGAACGTAAGATGCCGCTGAGCAGGCTGGCGGAGCCTGTGACCATCTATCCGCAGGTGCTCAAGAATGTCCGTGTGCGCAGTAAACCGGAGGCACAGAATGATCCGGATGTGCAGGCAGCTGTCAGCGCTGTGGCAGAGAAGCTTGGCGATGGAGGACGTATCCTGGTGCGCGAGAGCGGTACGGAGCCGCTGATCCGCGTTATGGTGGAAGCTGAGACAGAGAGCGAGTGCGAAAGATATGTGGATCAGGTCATCGAGGTAATCAAAGAGAAGGGATATTCGGTATAAAATTATGAAGTCACAAAACACTACCAGATATTTTTCAAGCGTTGTGGTCAGCGCCAGAAATGAGACTCAGCACCTGCATAAGGAAATAGAATTGATTTATGTCATTAACGGAAGCGTCAATGTATTTGTATCAGACAACAAGTCCCATTTAAAAGAGGGAGATATTATTCTGATCAATTCCAACACGGTTCATTTTATACAGACTATGGATAAATCAATGATTAGCAATATTTATATCTCGTATGAAATGATAAGCAAAATGATGGGGGAAGAGGGCATTGTCTTCTGGTGTAATTCTGTGGGATCGAATGAGACGGAGTATGAAACACTCTGTGATCTGATCAGGCAGATCATTTTGCTGGAATTGAATAAAAGTTCAGAGCGGATTTTTGAGTTACATGCCAGATATTTTCAGCTGATTGATTATCTTGTTCAGAATTTTAAGATATCTACTTCCCGATGGCTGGAGAACGCATCCATTACCAATGAACGTTACAAGATACGGGAAGTGTTGGAATATATTGATAATAATTATCAGCACGATATCAGCCTGAATATGCTGGCGGATAAGTTATATTTGTCTGCCAGCAGCGTATCGCGTATTTTTAAACGGGAGACTGGCATAAAGTTTCCGGATTATGTGAATCAGATCCGGCTTCAACACGCGGTTGGCGAGCTGTTGTATACAAATAAAACAATTACGGAAATTGCAGTGGACAATGGCTTTTCGAGCCCCTCTGCATTTAACCGCATTTTTCGGGATAAATACTCTACTACCCCGACTCAATACAAAAAAAGCATGAGATATGCGATTATTGATGAACGCAGTGATCTGACAGATGATGAGAAACAGAAACTGTCTGTTTTTATGGAGAGGCAGCAAAAGTCTTTCAAACAGCCGGATGGGGAGGAGGTCATATATTTTGACGCAAATACGAAAGAAGTATATCGGCCGGTTGCATGCGGAGCCGTCAGTTTTGGCGCGATCCACAAATTGAGCGACTCAATTATGCAGGAGCATCTCCGGTTTCTGGCAGACAATCTTCATTTAGAATATGTGCGTATCTGGAACATATTCTCACCGAAATCAATGATAATAGAGGATCTGAAAACCCGTAAGATCAATTTCGAATATCTGGATCATATCTTTGATTATTTGTTAAGTCTCCGGGTAAAGCCTTATATCGATATGGGCTCGCACCTGGAATGCGTTGTCCTGAACCGGCACGAAAGTTTATATGATGAAAAGGATACCATTATTTTTGAAAATAAAGAACAATGGGCATACTTTTTTGAATGTTTTATGGAACATATCGTCTTCCGGTACGGAGAAGAGGAAGTAGGACAATGGGTAATCGAGTTTTCCCGCCTGCCGATTGACGTTTCCTATTATTATGGGGAAACATATTTTGATGTTTTTTGCTGCGGATATCAGATCGTCAAGGAGAAATGTCCGAATTGTAAAGTGGCGGGACCCGGTTGGAGTTTGAACTGGAAAGAAGAACACTGGCGGGAATTGTTTGGAAAATGGATGGATCAGCCCGCGATTCCGGATATTTTGTCCTTTATCATTCTCCCGTGTCAGGATGATTTTCTGGGAGGCGTTTATGAAAAAAACCGGATTTTTGACATTCAATACATCAAAAACCAGATACATAAAATGAAACAGGCTTTAAAGGATGTCCATTTTCCCGAACGGCCGTTTTATATAGTAGAAATCAGCAGTATGGTTTCCAATCGGAACTTTTTGAACGATCATCTCGGGAGAGGAACGTATATGATCTGTATGGCGGATCAATTACAGAATGATGTGGATCGGATTTTCACCTGGATTGCAACTGACCGGGTGGATTTCAAACATGCTCCTGAAGGTCTGCTTCACGGGGGGACCGGCGTTCTGACAAAAGATAAGCTGCCGAAACCCGCTTTTTACGCAGTGCTTTTCCTGAATAAGCTGGGCAGATATAAAATGGGAAACGGTGTCGGTTATATTGCCACTTCAAAGCTGTCTAAAAGTTTTTACATACTATTGTATAACTTCCACAAACTCAGTTACCGGTTCCTCCTGCAGGAAGAAAACCAGATTACTCTTCAGAATCTGGATATGATGTATCAGTATAATAGATGTGAAACACGGAGTTTTTGTCTGAAAAACCTGGAAGAGGATGCAGAATATGTGATAAAGAGCCGGGTAGTGAATTCGGATCAGGGAAGTGTTCTGGATGAGTGGAAACGTTTGGGATATGAATCCGATCTTCGCAGCGAAGACATTGCGTATCTGCAAAGCATCTGCAACCCCAGGGTGTATCTGGAACGCAAGACGGCAAAAGAAGGCGCCATAAGCATGACCGTTACACTTCAGCCGCATGAAATCAGATTGATACATATTTACAGATAATAAAAAAAACCTTGTCATTTTTTGCAGAGACTATGGAAAAGAAGTCCTGAATCTGCAAAAAACGGCAAGGTTTTGTTTTTGCGTGAAAAGCGCAGAGAACCTGAAAATGATAGAATCAGAACATCGAAAACGTCGTTTTATCCGGAGAAACGACTGTTTGTGATAGAAAATTTTTTTTAACAGGAGGGGAAAAATGAAGAAGAGAGTAATTTCTTTGGTATTAGCAACTGTAATGACGGCAGGACTTTTTATCGGCTGCGGATCTTCGGATACTTCTGGAACTTCCGAAGAGTCAGCTTCTGTCAATGAAAACAACGAAACAGCGGATTCCGGTACATCCGGGGAAAGCGGCGGCGAAGGGGAGTTTACAGTCGGTTATAACTATTATGGTTCCGGTTCGTACGCCTTGTTGTCTCTGGCAAACAACTCCAAATATGCGATTGAGTATATGGGAGATACGGCAATGGGAACGGATGACAACTTTTCTGTAGAGTCCATGGTGTCCGATATCGAGAACATGATCAATGCGGGCTGCGATGGCGTCATCGTATGGCTTCCTGTTGACAGTTTATATTTGACTGTTGCAGATATCTGTGAGGAATATGAAGTGCCTTTTGTGTTAAATGATAAAATCCCGAGCGATTCTGAAATTCTTGCAGAACTTAAAGAAAATCCATACTTCATCGGCGCTGTTTCACCTGCAAACGCGATTTATGGCGAAGCGATTGCCGAGTATGCGCTGTCCCAGGGATATAAGAGCTGTATCGTTTCTACGGCAGGCGTAGGAGATCCATCCGATACGCCGCGTCTGGAAGCTTTCCAGGAAGCATTTGAAGCGGGCGGCGGACAGATTCTGGATATCTTATATGCAGATTCTTCTGATGGTGCGCAGCAGCAGATTGAAGATTCCCTTGTAGCAAATCCAAATCCGGATTTCATATATGGTACCGGTTCTGACTATGGTATCGGAGCAGTTGGAGCTCTTTCCAATGCGGGAAACACTGAAACGGCGGTTTTGACATCTGGTCTTGACTCCCAGGTTTTACAGTATGCGGCAGACGGAAAAATTGAAATGGTTAACGGTGATTTCTGGGTAGCGGGTTATTTCTCCGCAGTAATCATGGAAGCTTATTTACATGGAAATCAGCTTCTGGATGCTGATGGGAACGTTCCGTATATTGATGATATCGAGCCTTTTGATGTTCCCGCAACAGCTATAGACGCATACCAGAAATGCTTTGTTGATGAGACCTGTTATTCAGAGGAAGAGACACAGGCTCTTGCAAACGGCACATATGATGAATTTATGGATGCAGTAAACAGCTATAGTTTCAAGGAACGTGTGGAAAAGAAGCTTGCAGACGGCACGATTACAGCTGAGGAGGCTGCGACAGCCGGGGTAGAGTAAAACAGAACCGGGATTTTTCAAATATCCGGATTGAAAAATTCTCACAGTATTTCAGCGGTCTGTGTGTTTCACAGACCGCTGAATGAAAAATGGAGGAAGACATGGCAAATATTAAAGGCGGGTTAAAAAACAATCTGGCTGCAAAACGTATTATGCTGATTATTGCAGTTGTTCTTATTTTTGTGGTGGAAAATGCGATAACAGGAAATGCTATGTTTACAGCGGGAAATATCCAGATAATTCTGATGCATGCCGTATTTCCGGCTTTTGCCGCGTGGGGGATGATGTTCATTTTTACCACAGGACTGATTGATCTGTCCGTGGGCGCCCAGGTAATTCTGGGAGCAAATATTGGCGCTATCCTTGCTATGGATTTGGGATTGGGTTACGCAGGCCTCATTATCGGCCCAATCGTAGTAGTGATTATTTGCGAACAGGTCGTAGTGTTTTGCAATCAGAAATTAAAAATTCCAGGCTGGATCGCCGGTCTGGGATGCGGACTGGTATTTGAGTCGATACTGGTGATGTGGTCCACGCAGCGTGCAAAAACAGCCGGGAGCTCTGTAATCACTCTCCCAGAGAATCTGAGAGCGCTCGGGAGATGGCCGGCCATGGTTATTATCTGGATTGCCGCGCTGGTCATAGCATATTTTATCTATAACAAGACAACGATCGGTATGAATTTGAGAGCTGTAGGCGGCAATGAAAGCGTTGCTTCCGCAATGGGTATCAACAAAGGAAAAGCAATTATCCTGGCTGCGCTGGTTGGCGCTTTATTTGTCGGCGTTGGCTCTGTACTGGATATCAGTTATGCGGGTAAACTGGCGCCGGCCAGTGGTCTTGGTAGCATTTCCACGATTTTTAAAGGTCTGGCGGTGGTTCTTCTGGCACAATCCTTTTCGGCGATCATCAGCGATGCGATCGGCGTTTTCATCGCGGCGATTTTTATTCAGGGATTATTTAATTTTCTGACAATTATGGGCGTTCCTTCCGGAACCGGACAGGATGTGTTCCTGGGGGTTGTAGTAATTGCCTGCGGAGTACTGGCAAGACTGAAATATAAGGGGGTGGCTAAATAATGAAGGATATTGTTTTAAAAGTGGAACACCTCTGTAAATATTTTGGGGCGACAAAGGCAAATGACGACCTGAATATCGAAATACCGAGAGGATCTGTTCTCGGTCTGGCAGGCGAGAACGGTTCAGGTAAATCCACGCTGGCTTCCATGATCTGCGGCAACGCGAAACCAACCAGCGGGAAAATGTATTATGAAGACAAAGAGTATGCGCCGAACAGTCTTGTGGATGCAAATAATGCCGGCATTGCGATGGTTCTGCAGGAACTGGGTGTTGTCGGAAATATGAGTCCGATCATCAATATGTTTCTCGGGAGGACAAATCAGTTTAAAAAAGGGCCGATTCTTGATATTGGCGCAATGAAACGCAAGGCAGATGAAACATTTAAAAAATGGGGTCTGACAAAGGTGCCGATGGATGGAGTGGCGGACGCACTTTCCATTGAGCAGAGAAAGATTCTTGAACTTGCCAGAGCATTATCAGTGAATCCAAAATTTCTGATCCTTGATGAAATTTCCCAGGCTTTGTCCCAGGATAACCGGGATATGCTGTATAAGTTTATCAAAGATTTTACGGCGCAGGGCGGGACGATCCTGATGGTTACGCATGATTTGGAAGAAATGATGGATGTCTGTACCCATATCAGCGTACTTCGCGACGGCAGGATTATCGAGACAAAATTAACTTCTGAATACTCCATGGATGAGCTGAAGAGGATGATGATCGGCCGAGAGGTTTCCGGCGATTATTACCGTGATGATCAGGAGGAATGCTATCAGGATGAAGTAATTCTTAAGGTGGAAAACCTGAACGTCCCCGAAAAGCTGAAAAACATTAATTTTGAACTTCACAAAGGCGAGATACTTGGTGTCTGCGGACTTTCAGATGGCGGGATTCACGATCTTGGGCCGGCGTTGTTTGGTATTTCAGAACATCGGACCGGGACTGTTCGCTGTGTGCTGCATGACCGCGAGTTGAAAAAACCGATGGATATGATCGAATCAAAGGGGGCTTATCTCTCAAAAGACAGAGATGCGGACGGTCTTATGCTGAACGCGACTATCGGGCAGAATATTGCCGCGCCAAACGTCCGTTTGCTGAAAAAGAAACTGAGTTTCCTGAGTCCGGCGTCAGTAAATAAGCTTGCGAATCAGGCGTCAATTGATTTTGAGATCAAATCTTCAGGTCTCGGGCAGGTAGTGAAAAGTCTTTCCGGCGGCAACAAGCAGAAAGTAAATCTGAGCAGGTGGATGGTACAGGATCTGGATTTTGTCATTCTTGACTGCCCGACACGAGGTGTGGATATCGGTGTAAAGGCATACATCTACGGTGTGTTAAAAGAGTTAAAGGCGAAGGGCGTCGGTATCATTATGATATCTGACGAGCTGCCGGAGGCGATGGGTATGTCCGATCGATTGCTGATCATGAAAGAACACGAGATGGCCGGAATGCTGAGCAGAACCACGGACTTTGTCGAAGATAAGATTGTGGAGGTAATGCTGTAATGAAGAAAAACATATCATATCAGGAGTTTGTTCCATTTATCATTTTAGGCGTCATGCTTGTTATCTTCGGTATTTTAACACATGGCTCCATATTCCAGAAATCGAACATGATCAGTATGTTTGATCAGGCATTCTGCATTATTATTGCGGGTTTTGGTATGGCATTTGCAACGACTATGGGAGCTACCGATATCACCCACGGAGCATTACTCTGTCTGGCTGCAGGTATTGGTTGTATGGCAGCGGCGGCAGTAGGCGCCTGGGCAACATTCCCGGTGGCTGTTGCCATTGGTCTCGGATCAGGAGCGTTTCTGGGACTTTGCAATGCAAAGTGGAAAGCAAATTCTTTCATGATGTCCCTGGCGATGATGATTGCATTTAAAGCGCTGAACAGTTTGATTTTTGCGAATAACGTAGTATCTGCGCCCAGAGCGTTGAGATTTATTGACGGGTTTGTTTTCAAGGTGATTATAGTTGTTATAGTATTTCTCATCATGCTTTACATCTACAATTACACTCCGTATGGTACTTATTTAAAAGGTCTCGGTGAGAATGAGATTGCCATGAAACATATAGGTATCAGTATTCCCAGAATAAAAATGATTGCATTTATCATTTCCGGCGTGATGTGCGCAATCGCAGCAGTGTTTAACGCCGTTCGAATTGGCGGTATCAACAACCAGATTGGTACATCGTTCGAAATGAACGTAATGATTGCAATGTTTATTGGCGGAATTCCCGTAGAAGGAGGTATGAAGTCAAAACTTTATAAACTGATCATCGGTGCATTTACAGTCATTGTTTTGACAAACGGTCTGACTCTTGCAGGCGCCGGAGGCGGTCTCACACAGTTAATAAAAGGACTGGTCCTTCTGTTTGCCGTCGCTTTGACACAGTTTATGAATACCAAGCTGAGCGCGATCGGACAGCAGGCAGCTGCAAATCAGAAGAAATTACACACGGAAGCATAAAAAAATTAAGGACATAATAATAGAAAGAGAGGCTTAGTATGGATAAATTAAAAGTGGCAGTGATCGGATGTGGCGGAATTGCTAACCAGAAGCATTTCCCGGCATTGTCCAATCAGTCGGATAAATGTGAGATGGTTGCTTTTTGCGACATCATCAGGGAACGGGCCGTTGCCGCCTGTGAAAAATACGGTGCGGAAGGCGCAAAAGTGTACACGGACTACAGGGAATTGCTGAAAGATAAAAGTATTGACGTGGTTCATGTCTGCACCCCGAATGTCATGCATTGCCCGATTACAGTTGCGGCGTTTGAGGCAGGCAAGCATGTAATGTGTGAAAAACCTATGGCGCATAATACCGAATCAGCCCAGAAAATGATGGACGCCTGGAAAAAATCCGGAAAGAAGTTCACGGTCGGCTATCAGAACCGGTTCCGTCAGGATACGCAATTGCTTCATAAAGCCTGTGAATCAGATGAATTCGGTGAGATTTATTTTGCAAAAGCCCATGCGATCAGAAGGAGAGCCGTCCCCACATGGGGAGTATTTCCGGATAAGTCCCAGCAGGGCGGCGGTCCCCTGATTGATATAGGGACACACGCGCTTGATATCACGTTGTGGTGCATGAATAATTACAAACCGGTTTCTGTCATGGGATCTGTTTTTGAAAAGCTTGGACATTCTGAGCTTGCTGCCCAGGGAAATATGTTTGGACCGTGGGATCCCAAAACCTATGAGGTAGAAGATTCGGCGTTTGGTTTTATTAAATTTGAAAATGGGGCAACCATTTTTCTCGAGTCTGCCTGGGCTATTAATATGAAGGACTCCAGAGAGGCTGCCTGCACCCTCTGCGGTACCAAGGGAGGAGCGGAGATTGTGGGTGAAATGGCCGGAGGAAATGCGACGGGCAGGGAGTATAACCTGATTGTGAACGGAACGTATCATGGAGAGCTTGTTGAACAGCAGATTTCTGAAGGAGGTTCCATCGCGTTTTTCGAGGGCGGCTCCTCTGAGCCCAAGGATATTGAGTGCAAACAGTGGCTCGAAGCTGTGATCAATGACACAGATCCCTGCGTATTACCTGAACAGGCATTTGTTGTAACACAGATTCTGGATGCAATCTACAGATCCGCGGCAGAAGGAAAGGAAATAAAATTATAGTTGTCAGGTTTCAGGCAGCTTTCGGGCTGCCTGAACAGTTAGGAGAGAATCGATGAAATTAGGATTAGTGAGTGCAATTCTTCCGGAAATGAATTTTGAAGAAATATGTGAGTTTGCAGGAGAATATGGTATCGAATGTCTCGAGGTTGCATGTTGGCCTGCGGGAAAAGCAGAACGGCGTTATGCAGGGGTCAGTCATATTGATGTAGATCAGTTGGATGATACCAGTATCAGAAAACTGACGGAATGTTGTGTCAGAAATGGCGTAGAGATTTCTTCTCTGGCCTATTATCCGAATACAATGGATGCGGATATTGAAAAGAGGAACAATGCGATCGCACACTTATATAAACTGATCGATGCGTCTGCGCGTCTCGGGGTCAATATGGTCACGACGTTCATAGGAAGAGATTCAGCCAAAACGGTGGAAGAGAATCTGGATCTTGTCCGGGAGATCTGGCCTCCGATTATCAGATTCGCAGAAGAAAAAGGCGTGAAAATCGCGATAGAGAATTGTCCGATGTTATTCACGAAAGATGAGTGGCCGGGCGGACAGAATCTGATGACTTCGCCGGTAAACTGGAAAAAAGTATTTGATATTCTGGACAGTCCGAATTTGGGAATCAACTATGATCCTTCCCATTTTGTCTGGCAGCAGATAGATTATATCAAGCCAATATATGAGTTTAAAGATAAAATTTTCCATGTACATTACAAAGACATTAAGATTTATCCGGATAAACTTCAGGAAGTGGGGATTATGGGCTATCCGCTTGAATATATGACGCCGAAGCTGCCGGGTTTGGGAGACGTGGACTGGGGCAAATATGTTTCGGCTTTGACAGATATCGGATATGACGGATTTACCTGTATTGAGATTGAAGATAAAGCTTTTGAAGGAAGCCCTGAAAAAACAAAAAAAGCTATTTTACAAAGTCTCGTTTATCTGCGAAATTTTATTTCTTAATATCTGGAAGGAGAGAATTATGTCAAATATCAAATCCGCTGTAAGCCTGTATAGCTTACAGAACGAATATTTAACAAAAAAAATGAATCTGAAGGAAATCATTCAATATGTAAAAGAATGCGGAGCTCAGGGTGTAGAGATTGTTCCGGATCAGATGCTGAAAAATGCACCGCATATATCGGATGAGAGCGTTGCCGAATTCAAAGAAGTGATTGCTGAGACGGGACTTACGCCGGTCATTGCAGATGTTTATTTGAATACGAACCTTTACAAGAACAGAACACTGACACAAAGGGAATGTATCGATCTTTTAATTGATGAGATCAAAATGGCAAATAAGCTTGGTATTCCAATGCTTCGTCTTGTTTCCATGGTTCCATACTGGGTATGTGAACCTCTTCTTCCGTACTGTGAAAAATACGGAGTGGTCATTGCATTGGAAGTTCATGCTGCAATGGCGTTTGACATTCCTGAAACGAAAGCGTTTATTGAGGAAATGAAGCGACTGAATTCCCCGTATGTCGGGCTTGTGATCGACACGGGAATTTTCTGCCGGAGATTTCCCAGACGCGTCAGTGCGTATGAGTCTCAAAACGGCACGAATCCGGCTATTTTTGAGTATATGGACATGCTGTTTAAAAAGGGAACCGATTTTCATGCAGAGCAAATCCGTTTACAGGGAGCTTTCCCTCCGGAGCTTAAAGACATTGACCTGACGGAGCATGACAAAATGTTTCTTCCGCTCTGTGATGGTTATGAGAATCTCCCGTTCGAGGTTATGGATGATCTGCTTCCTTATATCAAACATTTTCATTTTAAATTGTTTGAAATGACACCGGAAGGACCGGAGTATTCTATGGATTACAAAGCCTTGCTTGAATACCTTCATGATCATGACTGGTCGGGATTCGTCGCGACGGAATATGAAGGGAATCGTTTTACGATTCCGGGGACGCCGTTCGTTGAAAAAGAGCAGGTTGCCGCGAATGTGAAATATGTAAACGAATGTTTAAAAGAAATCCAGGGACAGGAGGGATAAATATGTTTGATAATAATGTATTTCTTGAAAATACCTGCAAAAATACAGTAGAAGACGGAAAGGTCATTGGATATGAGATGCAGACAAATATCACCTATTACAGGGGAATTCCCATGTCCATGATCGAATATATAAAAGTTGCAGCAGACGGTGCAGAGGTTCCTGAGGAAGATATTCGCATATCCATTGATGAAACAGACTGGTTTACGCTGAAAGAGGCGGAGACGGTTACGTCTTATAAATGGGAGTACGGTGAACCTTTATATATCCGCGTGATAAAAGAGGGCGGATTAAGCAGGGGAAAGCATAAGGTAAAGCTTACGGTTGCCACGAGGACTGCGTATATTCCGGTCCCGTTGGAGGGCGTCATGGAGCGTGAAGTTATCATTTCTTAAAGGGGTCATACGCTGAAAATTTTATCTTATGCGTTGAAAGTTTTATTATTCTGTTATGAGAAAAATAAGGAGGAAAAGACATATGTCGGATATTAGGATTGGCGTTATTGGTCATGGCTTTATGGGGCACGAACATGAAACGATGTTGACAGCCATGGACGGTATTCGAGTAGTTGGATTTTCAGACAGAGATCCGGCACAATTGGAGGATGTAAAAGAAGGATTAAAAAGATATGCTTCCAATGAAGAATTGATAAATGATCCCGAGGTGCAGGTGGTGCTTATCGTCGCAAATAATAATCAGCATCATGATCTGGTCATTCAGGCGGCGAGAGCGGGTAAAGATATTATTTGTGAAAAACCGGTAGCCATGAATGTGGCGGAACTGGATGAAATGATGAAAGTCGTTGAAGAATGCGGCGTTAAATTCACGGTGCATCATCAGCGGCGCTATGATCAGGATTTCCGCACGATGAAGGAAGTGTATGATTCCGGCGCCCTGGGCGATGTATATATGGTAAAGAACAGTCTTTACGGGCATAATGGGAATATGCATGACTGGCACGTATATATTGCTGAAGGAGGTGGTATGCTTTTTGACTGGGGCGTTCATCTTCTGGATCAGGTTCTATGGATGTTTCAGGGTTCAAAGATTCAGTCGGTATATGCAGATGTGCGCAATGTCATCAATTTTGAAGTAGATGATTATTTTAAAATCCTGCTGCGTTTTGATAACGGCATTATGGCTGAAATCGAGCTGGGAACGTACTTTCTGGCAGATAAGCCGCAGGACAAATGGTTTGAACGCCATTGGTTCATGGGCGGAAACAAAGGAAGCGCTTATGTCGATGGATTTGAACCGGAAGGAAAGATCGTCCGGACTACAAGATTGCTTCAGAATGTGGGCGGAAAGAGAACAATGACGGCAGCCGGACCGACAAGATCCTTTGGACCTCCGGAGCCGGGCAAGATTATAACGGAAGCGCTTCCAAAGGTAAATACACGGCACGAAGATTACTTCGAAAATTATAAGAAGGCTTATCGGGGAGAGGAGGAATTCCTTGTTAAAATACCTGAGACAAGAAGGGTTCTTGCCTTGATGGAAGCAGTCAGGGAGTCTGCCCGAACCGGCCGATCAGTTGATTTCGAAACATAAGGGAGGCAATATGAAAAAATATGCTTTTGGTGTAGATATAGGCGGAACTTCCGTAAAAACAGGATTGTTTGAGACCGGCGGATTATTATTGGAATCCTGGGAAATACCAACCCGTACAGAAAATAACGGGGAGGCAATTCTGCCTGATATCCATGAGGCCATTGCAGCTAAGCTTCGGGAGAAAAGAATAGCTATTGACAACGTGGAAGGGATTGGACTTGGCGTTCCCGGACCGGTAAGTGAAGAAGGAATTGTCTTAAAATGCGTGAATCTGGGATGGGGCATTTTTAATGTAGAAAAAGCTATGGGTCAGTTGTTCAATGGCTTGAGAGTAAAGGCCGGAAATGATGCGAATGTTGCCGCCCTTGGCGAAATGTGGCAAGGCGGTGGAAAGGGATTTAAGGATATCGTCATGGTGACTCTTGGAACCGGCGTTGGCGGGGGCATCATCATTGATGGGAAAATTTTGCCCGGTGCGAATGGCTCCGCTGGTGAAATCGGACATATTACAGTATCTGATAATGAAAAGGAGCAATGCGGCTGCGGCAAATGCGGATGTCTGGAACAGTATGCGTCAGCCAATGGAATCGTTTTTGCTGCAAGGAGGTATCTTACGGAACATCCGGAGGAGAAAACGCCTCTTCGGGATGTGGAAAAACTTACCTCGGTTGAAATATTTGATTTTGCGAAACAGGGAGAGCCTGTTTCACTGAAAATAGTGAATGATACATGCCGCATTCTGGGAAAGAACCTTGCGACAATCGCCTGTGTGTTGAACCCGCAGGCTTTCGTGATTGGCGGAGGCATGTCAAAAGCAGGAGACATATTGATTGACGGTATTAAACAGAATTACCGCAGGTACGCATTCCATGCGTCCAGGGAAACAGAATTTTACAAGGCAAAATTGGGGAACAATGCAGGCATGTATGGAGGAGTTAAAATGTTGATTTCCGGTTAAGACCGACGGATCTTTAATGAAGATATTCTGGACAAATATTCAACGGGTGTTAAAATGTATTTGTAAGCAGGAATGCATTCCGATAATCAGAGAAGAAAAAACAGAATATCAATTCATTAGAGAAGGAGGAGAAAAATGATAAAGAAAATCACGGTCGTTGGAGCAGGCACCATGGGACATGCCATTGCAAACACCTTTGCCATGCATGGATTTGCGGTAAATCTGTACGAATCCTTTGAGGAAGTCCGGTCATCTGTGTTGGAAAAGATTCGGGGCGAGCTGGAATTTATGGTGGAACAGGAGTACATATCCGGCGAAAAGGTGGAGGAGACGCTTGCGAATATTACTCTGTATGAAGATTTGAAAGAGTCAGTAAAAGAGGCGGATTATGTGATCGAGGCAACGCCGGAAGATCTGGAATTAAAACAGCAGTTATTTGCACAGCTGGATCAATTCTGCCCGGAGCATACGATATTCGGAAGCAACACCTCCAGTCTGAAATTAGGAGATATGATGGAAGGGCTGCCGGCGAAGCGGAAGGCAAAAATGATGATCTGTCACTGGTTCAATCCGGCACATCTGATGCCCATTGTGGAGTTGTCTTATTTTGGAAATATGCCGGAGGAGGATTTTGAACAAGTCTACGAATTGTACAAGGTGTGTGAGAAGGTGCCAGTCAAAGTATTGAAGGATATTCCGGGTATGATAGCGAACCGCATTCTTCATGCTCAGGCGCGGGAGGTTTTTTATCTGAACTCCATCGGGGCGGCGTCCCCGGAGGATATCGACAAAGCTCTGATGTTTGGTCCCTGCTTTCGCAATGCCACCACCGGAATGCTGGAGGTGGCAGACATGGGAGGGCTGGACGTCTGGGTCGCAGCGGAGGAAAATTTTTTACCGACACTGTGTAATTCCACAAAGTCAAATGACACGATGCGGGCGCTGGCAGCGGAGGGTAACCTCGGTATCAAGACAGGAAAAGGATTTTATGAATATCCCAGGGAGACAAGGGAGGAATTAGTAAAAGAATTTAATAAACGTCTGATCACGCAGTTGAAAGCGAGCCGGACATTCCGAAAATAATAAAGGAGGATCAGACGAGTAATACCCGGGTTTGCCGCCTGAGAATCAAAAATGGAGTCTGCAAAGACTCCATTTGTTTATATAGATAAAAGCGTACTTGAAATTATTAAGTCTAAATGCTAAAATATTTAAAATTAAAGTTTCTGTTTGGAAGGCAGGAAAGCGTAGTGGACGAGCAATTAGAACTGGCATTAAAAGGCGGGGACTTCAAACGCCTGATGGAAAGCCGCTTTTCGGTGATAAAAAAAGAATATAATTTAAAAAAGGTGGACATTGAAGTATTGTATTATCTTTCAAAGTGCACGGAGGAGAATACGCCGACTGACATTTACCGGAGACTGAAGCTGAACCGCGGGCACGTATCACAGGCCATCGATTATCTGTACCGCAGGGAGCTGATTACTGCGATACCGGATAAAAAGGACAGGAGATATATGCATTATCTGGTCACTGACAGCGCGAAAGTTATCATAGCGGAGATCTCAAAAACAAAAAGAGAGCTGGGGGAACAGATTTTTAAAGGCCTTTCCCGGGAGGAAATAGCCGCTTATCAGAAAACAACAGAGAAAATCTTCAGAAATATTCATGAACTGCTCTGAACAGCAGGCGAGGTGCGGGTAAAATGTGAAAATGTAAAAAAAAATATAAAACCTATTGACAAAGTCGGTGAAATGTTGCATAATACTTTAAAATTAAACAGTTTAAAAATGACGCTTCTGAAGAAGCAAATTTTTTGGCCCTACGCTGGCACTCATAAAAAGAGAGTGCTGACAGAGCAGAAAGGAAGGTAAAATATGAAGTTAAAACCATTAGGGGACAAAGTCATTTTAAAGCAGTTGGAGGCAGAGGAGAAAACAGAATCCGGGATTATTCTGCCGGACAGCGCAAAGGAAAAACCGCAGGAAGCAGTCGTGGTCGCTGTCGGACCAGGAAAAGAAGAGAATGGGAAAACAACTGCCATGCAGGTAGAAGAGGGCTGCAAAGTCATTTATTCAAAATATGCAGGGACTGAAGTGAAGGTGAATGAAGAAGAGTTTATTATTGTGAGCCAGAGTGATATTATCGCTATTGTAGAGTAGACAGCTAAGTCAGAATAATAAGGATAAAGAAAGAAGGAAGTTAAAATGGCAAAGGATCTGTGCTTTGATATTGATGTTAGAAAAAAGATGGAAGCCGGCGTCAATAAACTGGCGGATACAGTAAAAGTGACACTCGGACCGAAAGGCAGAAACGTGGTTCTGGACAAATCCTATGGGACGCCGCTCATTGTGAATGACGGTGTGACGATCGCCAAAGAGATCGAATTTGAAGACCGTTATGAGAATATGGGCGCGCAGCTTGTAAAGGAGGTCGCGACGAAGACGAATGATACGGCCGGTGACGGCACCACAACCGCAACGGTTCTTGCACAGGCCATGGTGCGGGAAGGGATGAAAAACATCGCAGCGGGCGCCAACCCGATCATCCTGCGAAAGGGAATGAAGGCTGCTTCGAGTGCGGCTATTGATGCAATCCAGAGCATGAGCAGCCCGGTAACCGGAAAAGATCACATAGCAAAGGTGGCTGCGATCTCCGCAGGGAATGAGCAGGTTGGAAAAATGATCGCGGATGCGATGGAAAAAGTCGGGGAGAATGGCGTTATTACCATCGAAGAATCCAAAACCATGAATACGGAGATCGATGTAGTGGAAGGTATGCAGTTTGATAATGGGTATCTTTCATCCTATATGTGCAGCGACATGGAAAAAATGGTCTGCCATATGGAGAATCCGTCGATCCTGATTACAGACAGGAAGATTTCAAATGTTAAGGATATTCTGCCTATCCTGGAGCAGACCGCCCAGTCAGGCAGGGAGCTTCTGATCATCGCGGAGGATGTGGAAGGCGAAGCGTTGACGACCCTGATTCTGAACAGACTGCGCGGGACACTGAAAACTGTGGCAGTGAAAGCCCCGGGCTATGGAGATAACAGGAAAGAAATGCTTCAGGACATTGCGGTTCTGACCGGTGGCCGGGCAGTTCTTAGCGACCTGGGAATGGAGCTGAAGGATGTAACGGCGGATATGCTGGGTCACGCGAAGACGGCAAAGATTACAAAAGAAAATACTGTGATCGTGGATGGGGGAGGCAAAGAATCCGCCATTAAAGAACGGATCGTTTCCATCAGACACCAGATAGATGAAACCACTTCGGACTATGACAGGGATAAGCTGAAGGAACGTATGGCGAAAATGGGCGGCGGAGTTGCCGTGATCCGTATCGGAGCCGCTACTGAGACAGAAATGAAGGAAGCCAAATACCATATGGAAGACGCCCTGAACGCGACAAGGGCAGCCATATCAGAAGGCATTATCGCGGGCGGCGGTTCCGCGTATATCCACGCACAGAAGAAAGTGGAGGAGGTTGTGGAAAACCTGAGCGGTGATGAGAAGACCGGAGCAAAGATCGTCTGGAAAGCTCTGGAAGAGCCTCTGCGCACGATTGTGGAGAATGCGGGGCTGGAAGGTTCTGTTATCGTGAATAAAGTGAAGGAAAGTAAGGAGGGAACCGGCTTTGATGCCGTCGGCGAGGAGTATGCGGATATGATGCAGAAAGGCATCATCGATCCGGTTAAGGTGACAAAGAGCGCACTCCTGAATGCGGTCAGCGTATCCGCAACATTATTGACTACAGAGGCGGCAGTTGCGGATATCAAGGAGAAAGAGCCCGCCATGCCGGCAGGTAATCCGGGAATGGATTATTAAAATAAAGGTGATAAAGCCGTATGATGTGGGAGTGACCGGATTATGAGGTTGCTCCCCTTCTCTTTCGATGGAAACCTGCAAATGAAATGTGCAGTAATCTGTCAGCCCCCAATATTTTGCAGCCGCTCATAAAAAAGAATGCCGGCATAGCGGGAAGGAAGGATAATATCAAATGAATATTATATTTATTACTCCAACTACTGCTCTGCGCCGTTTCCCCCTCTATCGCTTTGGAAGCAGATTCTATGGTCATCCGAATTCCATTACCGGACCATTGATTTTAGGAGGGATTTTAAAAAGAGCCGGACACACGGTGGAAGTATATGAAGAATTGAACGGAAAACTGCCCCTGCGGAAATGTTTAAAGAAGGCGGACGTTTTTTGCATCTATACCATGACTTCCACTGCTCCCCGGGCTTATGAGCTGGCGGATATTATTCATGCTAATTCGGATGCGAGAGTGATCATCGGCGGCATTCATGCCAGCGTTCTTCCGGAAGAGGCTGCCGTCCACGCTGATCAGGTTATTGTCGGGGAGGGGGAATCTGTAATCCTGGATGTTATATCCGGCAGACGACAGGAGAAGATTGTCTATACCCGGCCGCCTTCTGATCTGGATGCGCTTCCGTTTCCGGACTACAGCATCTTGAAAACACCCTGCGACTGTGCCAACGTCATGACTACCAGGGGATGCACGTACCGATGCAGCTTCTGTACTACTTCGCGCATGTTTTCCCCCTACCGTCAGCGAAGCGTTGACAACGTCATAGACGAGATTAAAACATATAAAAAAATGGGATTTCGTTATATGAACTTTGAAGACGACAATTTTACCGCCGATAAGGAACGTGCAAAGGAAATCTGCCGCCGGATGATTGCAGAAAATCTGATCTTTAAAGAAACTTTTTTCTTCGGGCGCACAGATATGGCTGAAGATGAAGAATTGATGGATTTACTGCAGAAAGCGCATTTAAACCGGGTGCTCATTGGTATTGAATCTTTAAATGAGAAAGCCCTGCAGCAAATTCACAAAGGTCAGCATCTGGAAGACATTATACGGGCCGCCGAGAGCTGTAGAAAATACAAGATACGTCTGATTGTCAGCCTTGTTTTGGGAATTGATGCTGACACAGGAGAAGATATCCGGCGGGCAGTATCCTTTGCAGGTAAACTGGATGCCTATCAGCTGCAGCCTGCAATTCTGACTCCGTATCCCGGCACGCCGGTTTTTAATCAATACCAAAAAGAAAAAAGGATGCTTGTCCCCGATTGGGAAGCTTACGATATGATGAATGTAACCTTTGTCCCCAAAAATCTGACGCCATGGGAACTCCAGGAGGAATTTTATCATGCGGCTACTAGTTTTTACACATTTTCCTCTGCTTTCCGTATTGGAAAACTGTTCGGCTGGGGCTATGCTGTCCGCAGGCTCGGGCTCTGGTTCTTTGCCCGCGCCGGAACTGCTGGTGCGCATTTTGCTTCAGATCATGTCAGGGAAAGCTTTTACTACAAACTGAAACATGGGCTTTACCATGGAACAGCTGAGAAATAAAAGGGAGATGCATTTTTATGGACAAAGTAAACCAGACGAAGACAGAAACAGATTTTTCGCCTGCGAAAAAAAGAGGAATTTTTGTAACACTGATTTTCGCTATCTTTGTTACGGCTATGGCAACGACGGTAACAGGAAATATGATTCCAAATTTTACCGAATATTTTGGTATATCCGCCAACCTTGCCCAGTGGCTGACAAGCGGGGCAACTTTAGTATCTGGAATTATCATTCCCGTTACTGCGTTTATGATAAAGAAGATGCCAAACAAGCTTTACTTTTTCGTGTCAATATTGGCTTACACACTGGGTTCACTGTTCGCATTTCTGGCACCGACATTTCCGCTGCTGCTCATCAGCCGCCTGATTCAGGCTGTTGGCTGCGGAATGATCATGCCTTTCGGTCAGGTTATCCTGCTGCATATTTATCCGGCCGAAAAACATGGGACAGTCATGGCGGCCTACGCTATGGCAACTATGGCATCCGCTGTGGTTACCCCTACCTATACGGGTCTGATGCTGGAAGCTGTAGGATGGCGCGGTTTATTTTTATCCTTATTTGTACTTGGTATCATAGTTCTTGTTTTCGGCGGTATTTTTTTCCGGAATATCATTCCAAAGGCCGATGCCGACTTAAATATCGGGTACGTTGTCCTTTCAGCGGTAGGATTTGCCGCACTGCTGATTGGACTGAGCAATATAAGCGGAGGTTCTGCTTTGCAGTTTCAAAGCGGCGGGCTTATGTTAATCGGTATTATCGCGATTGCTGCTTTTTCGTGGTTACAGCTTAGGGCAAAAAAACCGATGCTCAACCTTCGCGTATTTAAGAATGTTCCCTTTACGATTGCTACGATAACAAGTGTATGTCTGTATCTGGTTTCGCTGGGTTCTACAATGATTTTGCCGATCCTGACAAAATCCATTTGTGGTTTTTCCGATTCCAGCTATGGGTACGCCACATTGGTTGGCGCCATCCTGTCGGTATTTGTATCATTGTATGCGGGCGGGGTATATGATAAAAAGGGAATTAAGCCGATGTTTATTCTCAGTATCATTTTGTTTGCGGTATATACTGTTGCGGGATTCTTGTTTACGGAAAGTACCGGAATTGTTTATATCGCCATAGCTTATGCTCTTCAGACTGTGGGAATGTCTGCCTTGTATTCGCCGTCCACAACTCTGGCCTTAAGCAAGCTTTCCGGGACTGCCCGCATAGATGGAAGCGCTGTTTTTAATACTTTACGGCAAATTGCGAGCGCGTTGGCGACAACGCTTACCGTATTGATCTATACTCTGGCGGGAAGCGACATTACAGGTGTTCACGTTGTATACATATTTTACGGGATCATTACAGCCGTCATCGTTGTAACCATCCTTTTTTACATGAAATACGAAAAGAAATAATGGAAATTATGGCGGTATATGCAAAGAAGGAAACAAAAGGAATATGGCAGGAAAAATGAGACACCTGAAAGAAAAAATACGGAGGTAATGTGATGATTTTTATTCCCTGTTATGATCTTGTTATACTCCCTGGGATCACATATTATTTTGAGAAGGATTATTTTAAACAGCTTACGGATGCGGACGCCGTAAAAGGCGAAGACGTCGTTTTCCTTATTTTAAAGGAAGCCGGAAAAAAGGGCGTCACAGATCTACCTGATTTTTATGAAACGGGAGTATCGGGCAGAATTACAGGTATCGACAGGAATAATGCCGTTTCCGTCGATACTTCCGTAAGAGTAGGACTGAAAAAAGAAAAAACCGAAGATGGAGGGCTTAAGATTACATATGAGCCAAAAACTGATATAGTGGATCTGGAGGAAGAGGAGGAAAACAGACGTTTTTCTGAGATACAGCAGAAGATGATTAAAGCAGTTGGCAGGTTCCAATGGGGGATCATGGCCAGAAGCTACATTTTGAACTGGAAAAAGCTGGATGAAATGGTTGCTTCCCTTTCCGGCTATCTTGGAATATCCAATGAGGAAAAATATGCGATGCTGGAAACGGACAGTCGTGCCCTTCGTTTTGAGAGGATGGAGCACGCGGTCAAAACCTATCTGGAGATGCTCACGGTAAGCACGGAAGCGCAGGCAGAACAAAAAGAAGCGAACGAGCAGATATACAGGGAAGCCGCGTTAAAAAAGCAGATCGAGATCCTGCAGAAAAAACTGGATGAGATGCATCCGGAAAATTTGACGGACATCCGTAAATTTGAAATGGGAATCGAGAGCGCCGGAATGAACAGCACGGCAGAAAAAGAGGCGCGAAAAGTCCTTGAAAGAATGAAAATAGAAGGGGAAAACGGTCATGAATATGGTATGCTCTATGATTATCTGGATTTTATGACAGGCCTTTCCTGGAAGAAGGAACCCTATGCGCCTGTTGATCTGACGGATGCGTCCCGGATTCTGGATGAGGATCACTTCGGATTGCAGAAGGTAAAAAAACGTATCCTCCAGCAGCTGGCTGTGATCGAGCTGAACCGGAAGCAGTCCGGTTCCATCCTGCTTTTTGTAGGTCCTCCCGGAACGGGGAAGACCAGCATCGGACAGAGCATCGCGAGAGCATGCGGTCGGAAATATGTAAGGATCAGCCTGGGCGGGGTGAGGGATGAAGCTGAAATCCGCGGACACCGCAGAACCTATATAGGCGCTATGCCCGGCAGGATTATGGATGGAATGAAACGCAGCGGCGTGTCGAATCCGGTAATGGTTCTCGATGAAGTAGATAAACTGATCAAGGATTATAACGGCGATCCGTCCAGCGCGTTGCTGGAAGCACTTGACCCGGAACAGAACTCTACATTTACCGACCACTATATGAACGTCCCCTATGATCTGTCGGACGTATTGTTTATCTGCACGGCAAATTCCACAGATACGATACCGGAACCATTGCTCAACCGTATGGAGGTGATCCGGTTTCAGGGATACACGGAAACAGAGAAGCTGCAGATCGCCAGAAAACATCTGATACCAAAATCAATGAAACAAATGGGTATTAAACCTGAAAACCTGAAAATTTCGGATGCCGCCTGCCATAGTCTGATTTCCGATTATACGATGGAAGCCGGAGTACGGGGTCTGAAAAAGCAGATTGACACGCTGTGCAGGAGCGCTGCCGTGAAGCTTGTCAAAGGGGAACAGACATCGATTAAGGTCAGCCCGAAACAGCTCAGAAAATTCCTGGATGTAAGACCGATTACACACGAACATGTTCTCGAGGAAAAACAGCCCGGAATCGTCACAGGGCTTGCATGGACACAGGCAGGTGGGGATATCCTCTTTATTGAGACAATGCTCGTACCGGGAGAAGAGAAGACCATCATAACCGGGCAGCTTGGTGATGTCATGAAGGAATCGGCCCGCATTGCCAGGACTGTTGTGAAGAACATTTTTCCCGATAAAGCGGAAGCTTTTAAAGGGAAAGAGCTGCATATCCATGTCCCGGCTGGAGCGGTGCCAAAGGATGGTCCGTCGGCAGGTATTACGCTGACGACGGCGCTTGCATCCCTGCTCACAGGGAAATCCGTTGATCCCGGGGTGGCTATGACGGGCGAAATATCACTGAGGGGTATTATTATGCCGATCGGAGGGCTTCCGGAAAAGCTGATGGCAGCCGTACGGGCCGGCGTTAAAACTGTGTTTATTCCAAAAGACAATATGGATGATCTGGAGGATGTAGATAAGGAAGTGAAAGAAAAACTGACGATTGTTCCGGTACATGATGTAACGGAAGTGCTGAGGAAGACAGGATTATTATAAAACAGCTTTCCTTTCCCGCTGCAGTTTCCTTTTTCCATCATATGTTTTTCAGCTTTTTCACAAAGTTTCTGTAAAGGATAATCGAGATAATCAATGTTATCCCGTCCGCCAGATTCTGTGTCCAGGCAACGCCGTACATTCCAAAGCAGGCGTTCATCAAAAAAAGTACAGGAATGTTGAAGAACCCCTCCCTGCAAAGTGTCACAAGGAGTGATTTTCCACCGTTTCCCATCGCCTGAAATGTGTAGCATATTTTTTTGTTGTAAAACAGAATCGGAGTGACTAAAAATCCGATACGGACCAAAGCCGCAGACAGTCTGACGGTTTCAGGATCGTCAATAAACAGCCCGCAAATCTGTTTTGCGAAAAGTTCAAAGACGGCAAGGCAGAGCAGGTTAAAAATCAGCCCCGAGTTTCTGGCGCAGCGGACAGCGTCGGTCATGCGCTTGTGGTTACCGGAGGAATAGTTATATGCCACCAAGGGGATCAAACCCTGGCACAGGCCGACACTCACATTCAGCGGGATCATTTGGAGTTTTTTAAAAATACCGTTGGCTGCCACTGCCGTATCACTGTAGTTCGCATACAGACCGTTTGAGATCATAATCGTGATACTGACGAGAAAGCTGCTGACAGCGGACGGAAGACCGATCATCAGAATTCTTTGAAGCCGCCTGAAACCGCGGATGGCATGCCGGGGCGAAACGGAGAGGATCGAATTATTCCGCAGACGGAAGAATACAATTGCACAATAAATCATGGCTGCGATGTTTGAAATCATCGTTGCGATGGCGGCTCCGGCAACCTCGCTCCCATCCGGCAGTATGACAAACATAAAAAGCGGGTCGAGTGCAATATTCAGGATGCCTCCCATCCCGACACCGATGCCGGCCTGTCTTGCGTAACCGGCGTTTCGGAGCAGATGGGACATCGCCATACACATGGTCGCTGGAATGCCGCCAATCACGATGGCGAACAACGTGTAGGAGACCGCATAATCAATCGTGTTTTCCGTAGCGCCGACCAATCCGAGAATCGGCTTTCTCAGGACGAAGCACAGGATGGCATAAATTCCGGAAATGATAATTGTACCATACATGCTGGCGGCGCAGACTTCCTTTGCACCCTGTTCGTCTTTCTGCCCCAGCAGCTGGGACATAAGGCTCCCGCCGCCGATCCCAAACAGATTAGCCCATGCGGTCAGCAGAAAGAACAGCACGCTTGCCACCGATACGGCTGCAACCTTGAGCGGATCATTCGTCTGCCCCACAAAAAAGGTGTCAGCCAAATTATAAATCATGGTAATCAGCTGGCTGATGATCGTTGGTATCGCCAGCTTTGCGAGCGCCTTATTTACAGGCATGGTTTCAAATATATCTGTGTTATTATCCATAAGCGTTCATTCCTTTCCAGCGCGTATCGCGTGCATATTATCGAGAGCCAGTTGCAGCAGTCTGTCAAATTCTCTTTTTTCCTCATCACTCATGCCTTTTGTAAGCTCCTGCTGCGTTTCGAGCGCGGTAATCTTCAGAGCTTCCGCCAATTCTTCCCCAAGTCCGGTGGCGGAAAGGGTGGCTCTCCTCCCGTCGTTTTCATCTGCTGATTTCATGATAATACCCTTTCGTTCCAAACGGGAAAGAATACCGGCCATGGTGGACTGCGATAATCTCATTTTCTCTCTCAGCAGGGAGGCAGTGATTCCGGGATTCTCCAGAATTGCGCGCATTGCGTCGCTTTGGACGGATGTCAGCCCAATTTCCTTCTCCTTGATATTTCTAAAATATGTAACAGCATTTCCGAGTTGAACTAACCTGGTTGCTGTTTTGAATTGAGAAACCTCTATCATTTTTGAACCTCCTGCTACCATATAAATCGCATGCAATATTTCGCTTGCGATTTATATGGTAGCACTGATATGGCAGGATGTCAATCACAATGCCGCGGTGTGGACGCAGCTTTAAAGAATAAAAACTTTTCGCAATAAAATAACAAGATTTTATGCAGGAT